>JAGFXW010000006.1 GCA_017861495.1 Bacillota bacterium | reverse complement strand
CGCTATAAGTGAGCCTTGGTTTCAAAAGAGTTTTGACTTCTTTTGAAACCTTAGAGCGAACTTACTTCGAGATTTACAGCTTGTTACCCCAACACGGAAAGGTTGGGGTTTACAAGCTGTTAGCGAGATGAAAGCTCGGCGCAGGCCGGGTTTTTTAAAGTCCGGTTGTTGATTCATGCTTCATTGACGAACATAGATAAACCGATTTTTTAATAAAAAATTGATTTTGGTAAAATAAGGGTACTATGGAAGTTGTTTTTGCGGTATACTGTAGTAGTATGGTATTGTATCTATTGATTGAGGGCATATGAAAAATTTTTATTGGCATAATTTTTTAGTTATATACTGGCCATTGGTCATTATCGCTCTTTTCTGCTATATTTTGGCTAGTTTGGCCGGATTGTCGGCGCCGTTGGTGATGAAATTCCTGATTGATGATGCATTGATCCAAGGTGACATTGATTACCTGCATGTGATAGCGGCAGGAATTGTAGTTTTATATTTTATGCGGGGTATTTTTTCTTATTTATATGGGTATTTGATGGCAAAAGCAGGAAATCGAATGTTGGCATCGTTACGGCAAAATATGTTCCAGTGCCTTCAATCTCAAGACTATGCGTATTTTATCAATAACCCGACCGGTGAAATTATGTCATTGTTTACTAATGATCTTTTGTTGATTCAACAGGCTGTTTCACAAGGTGTTCCGGACTTAATCGTTGAAACGCTTAATTTGCTGGTCATTGTTATTATTATGATCTATTTTGACTGGAAATTGGCGTTGGTCACCTTTATAACGCTGCCGTTTATTGTTCTTGCAATTGCTTTCTTTAATAAAAAAATTGCCGGATTAAATCTCCTGGTGCAACATACTCTGGCAAAAGTGAATGCTATTTTACATCAATTTTTATTATCGGTCATGCTTGTTCAAAGCTACGTTCGTGAAGATTATGAATACCGGAATTTTAGTGTGAAGGTACGTGAAGCTGCTGTTGATTTTCTTAAAGCGCAGCGTTTAAACGCTATTTTGATTCCCTTGGTTGAATTTTTGGCTGCGATCGGTATTACGGTTATTATTTGGTATGGCGGACGGGAAGTGATTACAGGCCAACTAACTATTGGCGGCATGTTCGCTTTTCTTGTGTATATTATCAATGTTCCGGCGCCGGTTCGTAAAATCAGTGAAGCAATTACGCGCATCAAATTGGGATCGGTTGCCTGGCAGAAAATTCATTCTTTACATGAGCAACCTCATACCGTTTTGGAGGGTAAAATTGATTTAGAGCAGACAAAGGGGGCTATTGTCTTTGACAATGTTTCTTTTCGCTATTCATCAGGCGCGGATATTTTAAAAAATATTCATATTGTTGCCCAGCCAGGCGATTTTATTGCAATTGTGGGACCCAGCGGGGCAGGGAAGTCTTCTTTTGCTAATTTATTGCTGCGTTTTTATGATCCGGTTGGCGGAGCTATTTTGCTTGACGGAATTAATCTTAAAAAGCTGACAATCCGTTCTTTACGAAGACACATCGGCTTTATACAGCAAGACCCCATCTTGTTTAACACAAGTATTCTGGAAAATATCCGGTATGGCCGTCCGGAAGCCAGTTATGAAGAAGTTGAAAAAGCGGCTCAAACGGCGAACGCTCACGAGTTTATTACCGCATTTCCTAATGGCTATGAAACCTTAGTCGGCGAATTGGGAGGCAATTTGTCGGGCGGTCAACGGCAACGGATTGCAATCGCTCGGGCAATGATCATGCAGCCCGATATATTATTGTTGGATGAGCCGACCGCGGCATTGGATGCGAACGCTGAAAAACAGGTTATGGAAGCAATCCGGAAGGTTAGCATTGGTCGGACTACGTTTATTATTACCCATCGATTGGCAACGTTGCTTCCGACTGATAAAGTAATCTACTTTGTCAATGGGGAAATTATCGAAACTGGTTTGCATGAAGAATTATTGCGGCGCGGCGGGCCTTATGCGCAAGCCATCCAAAAGAAAGAAATATAATATAAAAAGAGCAGGTTTTTACTATAAAGAGCCAGGGGGGCATTAGTTATGAATACAAATCGACAGGCTGTATGGGAAATTTTAAACCAACATGTGCAGAGCGATGTTTTGTTAAAACATTGCCTGGCTGTTGAGATTGCGATGCGGGCTTATGCCGAAAAATTTGGTGAAGATGAGGAGTATTGGGGCGCGGTAGGTTTGCTGCACGATGTTGACTTTGAAAAATTTCCGGACGAACATCCGCATCATGCCCGTGAAATATTATCGAGCCATGGTTACGGGACTGAGTTTATTATCGATGTGGAATCCCATGCTCGGGATTGGGAGCCCGAAAGGACCCAGTTGCAGAAAACGTTACTGGCAGTGGACGAATTAACTGGTTTTATTATTGCGTGCGCCTTGGTTCGACCGGACAAAGATTTAGATAACCTGGAAGTAAAATCTGTAATGAAAAAAATTAAGGATAAGGCCTTTGCCAGAGCTGTAAACCGCCAGACCATTTTGGACAGCGCAGCAGCAATGAATGTGGACTTTAAGGAACATGTTTCCTTTGTGACACGTGCTTTGGCCGATGCCAAGCGTAATCCGATGTATCAGGACTTTCCTCTCATAAATTAGGCTCCAGTTTTGCGTCAGAGTGAAATAACAAAGCTGGGTCAAAGTAGAAAGACTTCAGCGTATAATAAAATTGGCTGAAGTCTTTCTACTTTTGAGAGTGATAGTTACGCACTGGTTAAACTATTTTTGCACCATATTGTGAAAGAGAGGGTATCCGATTGTACAAATTATTATGTCCGGATCGGATTGTAATTGGCCTGCAGGACATTGATTTTCAAGAAATCAAACGCAAGGGGATTCAAGGGATCATTTTTGATTTGGATAACACTCTGATCCCCTGGGACAGTTCAGAACTATCAGAGGAAGTATTGTTGTGGATGGAAGACGTGTTAAAGTTTGGTTTTAAAGCAGGACTGGTCTCCAATAACCGGGAAAAACGCGTAAGTGAAATCGCGGGCCGGTTTGGTATCCCTTATGTTTGCCGGGCCTATAAACCTTCTAAGTACGGTTTTAAAAGGATTGCGGCAGCTATGAAATTATCGCCGTCGGTTATAGCGGTAGTGGGGGATCAACTGTTTACTGATGTGCTAGGCGGAAACCGGCTCGGGATGTTTACGATTTGGGTAAAACCGTTATCATCCCGGGAGTTTATCGGCACGAAAGTGACTCGGCAGCTGGAAAAAATGATGGTTCGCATTTTACGGGCAAAGAAGTTAATTCGATAAACATGGATAAATGGCTGAAAGGAGTCTGTTGCTAAGATGATTACTGGGAAAACGAAAGTGGTGGGGATTTTTGGGTGGCCATTGGGGCACTCCCTTTCTCCGTTACTGCAAAATGCTGCGTTTACTGCTGCAGGTATTGATGCAGTTTATATGCCGTTTCCGGTGCGTCCGGAACGGCTGGAGCAAGCTGTGAATGCCATTCGGGCCTTGAATTTTGCCGGTGTCAATATTACGATACCGCATAAAGTTGCTGTGATGCCTTTTTTAGATGAGTTGGATCCTGGTGCCCAGCTAGTGGGCGCCGTCAATACAATTGTGAATATCGACGGACATTGCAAAGGGTATAATACCGATGCGGAAGGGTATATTCGTTCTTTAACAACGCAGGGGATTTCCATTTCTGACCGGACTGCAGTTGTATTTGGCGCGGGAGGCGCTTCGCGGGCGGTTGTTGCCGGCTTGGTTGCTCATGGCTGTAAAAAAATTGTAATCGGGGCAAGAAATGAAATACAGGCAGCGAATCTAGCCAAAGCGTTTACTGCAACGACTGAGATATCCGGGGTCAATTGGGCATCGGAACCTTTTAAGAAGGCATTGGGCGACTGTAATTTATTAATCAATTCTACACCGCTGGGAATGAGTTCTTATACTGATCATGCTGTGCCGATTGATTGGGCGAAGGTAAATAGTGAAGCTGTTGTCAGCGATTTGGTGTACAATCCAATAATGACTGATTTTTTGCGTACTGCCAAGCAGCGGGGACATATTGTGGTTAGTGGCGCCGGGATGTTGTTAGAACAAGGAATGCTTGCATTTTCGTTATGGACCGGAAAGCCGGCGCCAAAAGCGGTAATGGAAAAAGTTCTTTATAACGCGTTGGCAATTCAGTTGTAATTGGAATATAGTTAATCCTTTTTCTTTTCCATAAGGTGGTGGTTTCTTTGTTATCCCATAAAAAGTTAGAAGATTTATTGCTGGAATTCGATCTGGTTAACCAGGAACAACTGAATACTGCCAAGACAGCCCAACGACAAACGGGTGGATTATTGGGCAAAACCCTTATCAGCCTTGGTTATATTACGGAAAAAAAGTTGGCCGAGGTGACCGCAATTCAGTTTGGCGTACCATTTGTTGATTTAATGGCAGTTACCGTTTCGCGTGAGGTTGCTCATTTAATTCCTTATGAATTGGCAGACCGCTATCAAATAATCCCTATAGACGCCAAAGACAATGAACTGACGTTGGCGATGATTGATCCTGTTAATTTCTATGCGCTCGATGATGTCCGTATGATAACCGGTATGAATACCAGTCCAATTATGGCGTCCGAGGCTGCAATTCGCTGGTCCATTGATCAAGCATATGGTGTAAAAGAAGTGATTGCTAAAGCAGTCGAGCAACTCCGACCGGAAGATGCCGGCGAAATTACCGAGAATCAGACCGCAGAAGATGCACCTGTTATTAATGTTGTCGATTCATTACTCCGGCAGGCGATTAAAGAGTTGGCCAGTGATATACATATTGATCCGCAGGAACAAGGAACGAGGGTTCGGTTTCGTATCGACGGTATGCTTAAAGATGTCATTACGTTTCCCAGCCACGTGCATATGGCAATTGTTTCCCGGATCAAAATCATGGGCGGAATGGATATTTCTGAAAAACGCAAGCCACAGGATGGCCGTTTTCAAGTAACCGACAAAGAACAGAAAATTGATATTCGAGTTGCAAGTTTGCCAACGATACTGGGTGAAAAAATCGTCATGCGTATTTTAGATAAGCAGGCAATCCGGTTTGAAATTGGGAAATTGGGTTTTTCTGACGAGAACCTTGTGCGATATAATCGGTTATATAACCAACCGCAGGGCCTGGTATTGGTTACCGGCCCCACGGGGTCTGGGAAAACGACAACGTTGTATTCGACATTAATGCAAATTAATTCTCCCGCTAAAAACATTATTACCATTGAAGAGCCCGTTGAGTATCGATTGGAAGGTGTGAACCAAGTACAAGTTAACGGGAAAGCCGGAATGACATTCGCCAATGGATTGCGGGCTATTCTCCGCCAGGATCCCAACGTTTTGATGGTGGGTGAAATTCGCGACAAAGAAACGGCAGATATTGCCGTTCGTTCTGCCTTGACCGGACACCTTGTTTTCAGTACCATGCATACCAATGATGCGGCTGGGGCGGTGATCCGACTATTGGATATGGAAGTGCCAACTTTTTTAACAGCATCGTCGTTGTTAGGGGTTGTTGCTCAACGCCTGGCAAGGAAATTGTGTTTGAATTGCCGCGAAGCATATCTTCTTCCGTCGGAAACGATAAACGGCCAATTTCTTTGTCTGGCAGGTGAACTACCTGTTACGGTTTATCGGGCCAAAGGCTGCCCGCATTGTGGATCTACCGGCTATAGAGGCCGCATTGCCATACATGAGGTGTTAACGGTTACTTCCGCGTTACGGGAAGCTATCAATCGGCGGAAACCGGAACACATACTCTTGCAGCTTGCAATACAGGAAGGAATGCAGACCATGCGTCAGGATGGAATTAGGAAAGTATTATCTGGGGATACCTCGCTTGAAGAACTCATGCGGGTTGCGTACCGGGATGTATGATAACGGGGGATATGGATATGGTTGCAGGTTTATTGCAAGAAGCGGTCTATAAACAAGCGTCCGATTTGCATTTAACGGTGGGATTACCGCCGATGCTGCGAATTAACGGTTCATTATCGCCTCTTGAACGCTCGGTGTTACGGGCGGAAGACATTCGGAATTGTTTACTGGGAGTTGCATCGGAAGAGCAGTGTAAGGTGCTTACGGAACGAGGTGAAATTGATTTTTCTTATGAGGATGGTCGATTGGGCAGGTTTCGTATCAATGCGTTCCGGCAAAAGGGAGCGGTTTCCATTGCAATCCGGCTGATACCTGTTCATATAGCGACGCTTGAACAACTCTGCATGCCGGAAGCCGTGAAGGTTCTGGCCCGTAAGCCTCATGGCCTGGTCTTAATTACCGGGCCGACCGGCAGTGGAAAATCAGCCACTTTGGCGGCAATGCTTGATTTGATTAACAGTGAAAAAGCGTGTCATATTCTTACCCTGGAAGATCCAATCGAATACATTCATCAGCATAAAAAAAGTATGATTAATCAACGTGAGATCCATACAGATACAGTTTCTTTCCGCAATGCCCTGCGTTCCGCCTTGCGCGAGGATCCGGACGTGATATTAGTCGGTGAAATGCGTGATCCGGAAACGATCGGCACGGTTATCACTGCAGCTGAAACAGGACATTTAGTTCTTGCGACGCTGCATACTTGCAATGCAGCACAGGCGATTGACCGGATCATCGACGCTTTTCCTTCACATCAGCAACAACAGATACGGGTTCAGTTATCCCTCACCTTGCAGGGAATTATAGCGCAGCAGTTGCTGCCGAGGATCAATGGCAAGGGCAGGGTTGCTGCGGTTGAAATCCTCGTTGCTACTGCGGCAGCACGTAATTTGATCCGCGAAGGGAAGACTCATCAACTTATTTCTGTTATTCAATCCGGAAATAAATTTGGCATGCAGTCTATGGACATGATATTACTGAATTTATACCGTCAAGGGATTGTTTCTTATGATGAGGCAGTGATGCGGTCAACAGATGCCGATGCGTTTGCCCGATTGACTAAAACCGGGTAATATACAGAAAAGGGGGATGCAATTGTCTACTATCTATGCTTACCGAGCCAGAGACCGTACGGGGAAAGTTTTGAGCGGTACGATTCTGGCCGAGAATGGAGCCCAGGCAGCGCGATTTGTTCGCGACAAAGGGTTGTACATTACCAAAATTAATACATTGCGACAATCATCAAGACTTCTGGCGTTTTTCTTCAATCAGTTACCGATTACTAATAAGGAATTGGCCATATATTGCCGGCAATTTTCTGTTATGCTGATCGCCGGGTTGCCGTTGCTGTCTTGCCTGAATATTTTAGTCGAACAGACAGAAAATGCGCGGATAAAAAGAGCGACCATTGAAGTCATTGGACGGATACAGGCCGGAAATACCTTATCTGCCGCTTTCGGTGAGTACCCTGATGTTTTTCCAGTCGTTATGACAAAGATGATAGCCGCCGGAGAAGTTGGCGGAGTTTTGGACAACGTACTTGACCGGGTGGCAATATACTTTGAAAGAGAATATAAGCTGCGGGAGAAAGTAAAGTCTGCGCTGACGTATCCCTTGTTTGTGATGGGATTTGGCTTGATTTCCGCTGCTTTTATGGCAATATTCGTTTTGCCGGCGTTTATTCAGTTATTTACGGACATGAAAGTGGAGTTGCCCTTATTGACTCGGTTTATCATCCGGGTTGCTGCGTTTTTTAAAGACCATTATCTACTGGTTTTTAGCGGATGCTTTCTTGCCAGCGTCGGTTTTGCTGCTTTGCGCCGGTGTTCAGCGATGCGCAAACCAGTCGAGCAATTCATCTTCCGTCTTCCTGTTATTGGCTTGTTAACCCGCCGAACTGTATTAGCCCGGTTTTGTCGGACTTTATCAACCTTGATGCGGGGCGGAGTGCCTGTTCTTGCCGCTTTGGAAGTAGTTAAAGAAACCACAGCCAATACGATAATGATTGATGCGTTAAGCAGGGCAGAAGCCTGCGTAAGCGGCGGGCTGGGGTTAGCAGGTCCATTGGCGGCGCATCATTTATTTACGCCGATGGCACTTCAACTGATCGCAGTAGGGGAAGAAACCGGGACTTTAGATAAAATGCTGGACACAGTTGCTGATTTTTACGAACGGGATGTCGAAGACACGATGAGCCGGTTAGGAAGTTTGATAGAACCGTTTTTAATTGGAGCGATTGGAATTGTAATTGGTTTGCTTGTTGCGGCCATTGCGTTACCGATGTTTGACGTAATTAGTAATTTTGGTATGCGACCCTTCTCAGAGAATTGAGAATTACAAAAATAGACAGCATAATAAGGAGTAGCTTTTAAATGCTGCCTGAATTCATGGCTCAAATAACTGTCCTTATTTCAAGGATGAAAAAAAGGAGAGAGTGTTATGTTGATGCGTATGAAACAGAGCATGGCCAATCAAAAAGGATTTACCTTAATGGAATTGTTGGTTGTCATTGGCATTATCAGCATTTTGGCGACCATCGCCGTTCCTAAGTTTGCCAGTGCAGGTGATGCCGCGCGGGGAGCAAAAATGGCGGCTGATTTACGAACGATTGATTCTGCCGTTATGATTTTGGTTGCCCAGGGTGAAGTGCCTGATCTGGATAAAGTAAAATTGTTAATGACTACTTGGCCTGTGCCGCCGTCAGGCAATTTTTCCGGACCCCATCACGCTGCCGGAACTGCGGTTCCTGGTACTGTTTACACATTAGGTTCTTCTGAAAATAATTACCGGGCCTTGTGCGATACGTTAAAAGCGGAAGATATTTAACAGTAATTGTGCGCAACAGTAGGGCGGTTAACGCCGTCTTACTGTTGTATATGGAATTTAGCAGATTGGTGTGTGAATTTATGCCAAGTTTGTTCTTGGAAAAATTTAATGGTTACGATCCTGCCTGGATCAGTTGTTTATTTTTATTGTTCCTTGTTGGGTTAGCAATTGGCAGTTTTCTAAATGTCTGTATTTACCGGTTACCGCGTAATCAGTCTGTTTTTATGCCGCCGTCGCATTGTCCGGTTTGTTTGGCGCGCATTGAACCGTGGGATTTAGTGCCTGTAGTCAGTTGGTTTCTATTGCATGGGCGCTGTCGTTCTTGCGGAGCCGTTATTTCGCCCCGTTATCTTATTATCGAATTGCTGACCGCCGGGGTGTTTATATGGTCTTTTTTGGTGTATGGATTCACGCCCATGTTGATAAAAGCATTGGTTTTCGCCTCCTTTTTAGTAGTCATTATTTTTATTGATATTGACTATCAGTTAATTCTTGATAAGGTATTGCTCTGGCTGGCTGGAGCAGGTTTTCTTCTTAATTTATGGACCGATCAAGTTGGAATTGTGACGATGCTTCTTACGGGGTTATGCGCCGGCGGCCTATTTTTGTTGATCGCGATACTTACCCGCGGCGGAATGGGCGGCGGTGATATTAAATTTGCTGCGGTTGTTGGCATTTGGCTGGGAGCTAAGTTGACGGTTGTAGCCTTATTCCTTGCTTTTATCCTCGGCGGAGTCGGTGGTATACTGGTCTTGGCTTTAAAACTAAAAAACCGGAAGGATTATATTCCGTTTGGTCCGTTCATTGCGTTGGGGGCCTGGGTCAGTTTTTTATATGGACTGGATATATTGGTTTGGTATTTCTCCCGGGCAGTTTGAGGTGATGGTATGCAACGCGGATTTATTTTCGTGGAATTATTGGCAGTGACCGCTGTTATGTTATTATTGGCTGCTGCAGCAATACCGGCAGTGGATAAATTGATAGCCAGGCAGGAACTTGACAACACCGCGCGTAATTTGGCGGCGGATATACACTGGGTTCAGCAGTTGAGCGTCAACGGCGGTTTCGGCGCCGGCGCAACCGTCTACGTCTTGATGTTTAACAATGGCGATCATGTACACTATTATATTACTGCGAACGGACAAGTTATCAAGTCGGTGCAAATGCCCGAAAGCGTACGGTTGGGAAATATGCCGTCACAAATCATGTTTAACCCGAATACCGGTTTTCCCAGCTTGGGCGCACAGTCGATCTCGCTGCGAAGTCTGGTATTGGGAAAGTATAAGTATGTGATTTTAGCGCCGGCCATCGGCAGGGTGCGGATTAGCGATACAAATGCGGTGATGTGAAATTAAAAGTTCACAGTTATTTTTAAAATTAAAATTGTTTCAAGGCCAAAAGGGCTTTATTCTGGCAGAGGCATTAGTAGCATCGGTTATTGTCTCGGTTGCATTGGCGGCAATTGCCGGGATGTTTATATGTTCTTTACAGGCGAACGCGATAGCAGCAGACTATACAACTGCTGCGAATTTGGCACAGGAGAAAATGGAATTATTAGCGGCTATGGATCCTGCTGTTTTGTTTTCCACTACGTTTAATGATGAAGAAATTTCGTTAAACAATATATTGTTTTTTCGTCGGACCGTCATTCAAGTGCGGAGCGATTTAGATGCCGGAAATCGATTAATTCAGGCCACGGTACAGGTTTCCTGGCATACGGCCGGCAAGCCGTTTCATGTTTCTTTGCAAAATTATTTTGTTCGTACGAATTTTTCTCAATATCCATAAGGGCTGATGATATGCAAAAACAGGTAACAAGATCTTTTCACAACCTGCAGTCGGGCTTTACGCTCGTTGAGCTGCTTATCGGAATGGCAGTAACTTCCTTGTTGATGACGGCGGTACTTTCTTTTTTGTTCGTTTCTCTTAAAGCGTGGAATTTTGGCAGTACACAGTCTATGCTTCAGCAATCGGCTCGTATTTCCCTGGATACGATGGTCCGGGAATTGCGGTATGCGAAAGCCATTCAGTCTCCTGGCGGCAATGGGACGGTTGAGACAATCACGTTTCTAAATTTTCGCAACGAAGTAATCACTTATTCATGCGGTACGACGGCTGGGGTAAATCCGCAAACCTTGTATCGACGTGTAAATTCGACAGACAATCCGTTGACGGAAAATATTGTCACGGCAGTCTTGTTCACGGTTGTCCGGCCGCGTACAGTTTCTATAGTAATTACGCTTACCGACCCAAGCAGCGGACAGATGGAAACTTTGCAAACGGCAGTGACTTGTTTGAATGTTCATTAACAGTGGAAAACGAAGGTAGTAGCAGGTGATTGTATGGTATATTGTCCCTTGAGGAAGCATAGTCAACAGAAAGGATCTGCCGCAATACTCGCCGTTTTTGTTATGGCTCTGTTGGGTACGATAGGCACGGCTTACATTGCTTTAAGTTCTACAGAAATGAAAACTGCAACCAGTTTTCGCGATGGAGTAGCGGCACAATGTTTTGCTGAGGCTGGGACGAAACTGGCAATGCTGAAATTAAGCCAAAATCCGGGCTGGATACCTTCGCCATCGCCATTCGTCGAAAATTTGGGCACAATTCCAACCGCCGGTCGTTATGAAGTTACGGTGGCAAATAACGGTGGCAACAAGAGAACCGTTACTTCCATTGGAATTGTCAATAAAGCGCGTCGGCAGGTGGTTCTTGTTTTGGATACAGGAGTACCAACTGTGTCGCCGGCAACCATTTTATCCTGGAATAATTATTGAGGGGGAATTATTGTGGAATTGAAAAACTGCATGGAAAGTTTGGTATGGGAACGTCTTGATAATGTATTACGGGCTTATCCGGAAATTTGTACTTGTCAAAAATGCCGCAATGATATTGTCGCATTGGCTCTTAATTCACTGCCGCCGCGTTATGTGGTAACTTTTGCCGGTGAAACGTATACCAAAGTTCATTCCTTAGAGCAACAATTTGGTATTGATATTGTGACGGCGCTGACGAACGCGATTGCTATTGTCAGCAAGAAAAAACAACATGAGAGAAGATAAGGATCAGAATGTGGAAAAAATTAGCTTGCTTTACGAAACCGCGGCCGTCCGCAATCCTTGGAATGGATATAGGAACACGATACATCAAGATGGCCAGCGTTTCCTTTCAACAAAATCGTCCGAAACTGCAACAACTTCGCATAATTGACCGTCTGCATGCCAACCTTGCTGAAGACTGGTTTCAGGATACGAGCTCGACAGCCGAGTGGCTGCGTCAGGAACTCAGTGTTGCCGGAATATCTGCCGGGCCCATTGTTGCAGCGATCAATGGGCGCACGGTTTTTATGCGTGACATAACATTCCCGCTTATGCAGCAGGAAGAGTTGCAGGAAGCTGTGCGATGGGATATTGAAAAATATGTCCCTTTCCCTCCGGATAGTTATTATTATGACTTTGCTGTCTTAAACAAGCGGATAGAAACAATGGAGATGGACGTATTTTTAGCGGCGGCTCCCAAGAGGACAATTGATGGTCTGGCCGAAGTGTTTCACAAAGCCGGATTGAAGCCGATGGCGATTGATATTGAACCGTTGGCTATATACCGTACAATGGAAAACGCCGAAAACTCTCTTCTTGTGGATATAGGGGCGGAATTGTCGCATATAACGGTTTTTCAAGATGGAGCTCCGGCTCTTACCCGCATGATTCAATCCTGTGGAAACCGGTTTACGGAAAGAATCATGGAATCCATTGGAATAGACAGAACCGCTGCAGAAAGTATGAAAAGAACTGCGCTTCCCGAGATACTGCCACAAGTCAATGAATTTGCATCTGATTTGGCAGCTGAACTGCACAGAACGATTGAATATCTTCAAACCCAAAACAAGCAAGTTAAGTTGGCGCGGATAGTTCTTAGCGGCGGGGGGATAAAATCGCTGAATTTACCACAACAATTGGAACAGGAAATGGGCTTGGCGGTTGTTGTACATGATCCGTTTATACATCTTGAAATCGATGATTCGTTTGAGCGCCAGTATATTCAAACGGTTGCGCCGCAGATGGCGGTAGCTGTTGGACTTGCATTGCGGGGTGTCGAACTATGATCCGAATTAATCTATTGCCGCCTTCCCAACGTAATCCCCAGCACTCGCTGAATAGAATTTTTTTGATCGCCGGAGTGGCGATTTTCCTTTTGTGTGTCGTTTTTTATGGCTGCGGATCGTATAAACTCTGGACGTTACATCGTGAAATTATCGAGATAAGGAAGCAAAACGCGTTGTTGTATCCTACACAAATCAAGATGCAGGCGCTTGAGACCATGGATCGCCGGATCCAGCATAAGAATACTGTTTTATTGTCATTAACAGCCCAGAGAATATCCCAGTATGCAAGTATTACTCAACTGACGGAAGCCTTGCCACGGGATGTTTGGCTGAATGAGATAGTGTTGGATGAACAACATTACTGTCATGTTAAAGGCCAAGCCGTAACGTATTCCGATCTGGCAGTGTTTTTTGATCGGATTGAGAACGAAGCTTTATTTGAGAAACCGGTTTTGGTAAAAGCGGAACGGGACAAACTGTTGAATACGATGAAATTTGAGATAACAGTCAAGGGTAGGGAGATGTAAAAAAATTGCGAACCTTTTGGATAAAACTTCCTGATCAATACAAAATCCTATTATATATTTTATTTATTGTTTCAGGGGTTTTATTGTTTTATCTAGGAATGATTCAGCTGCAGCAAATGCGCATTAGTGAATTGACGCAACAGGTTCATGCAGAGAAAAAGAAGGCAGGGTTAATTAACGATTTTGTAATTACGCATCCTGATGTAGAGCGCTATATTGCAGGATTGGAAAATCAAGCTTTGCAGGCGGATCGAATGCTGCCGGACAATCCGCAAATTCAGGAATTTTTATTGCAAATCGAAGCCAGTGCGAACGTGAGCGGGGTTAACTTATTGCATATACAACCAGGGATCAGCTCGTATGTTGGCGGTCATGGGGAAATTCCTATAGAAATCACCACACAAGGCAATTTTTTTCAAACAATTACTTTTTTAAAGAAAATGGAAGATTGCCCTCGCTTTAATAGTGTGGTACGATTATCTTTACAATCGCAAGCTGGATTCATAGAAAGTAATCTTGTGGTTGTAACCTATTGCGTTGAAAATGCAGTGGCGAAAAAACCACTGGCGCAGAAAAAGTAAGCTGTATGGAGTGATGAGTGATGTTACGTTTTTTAACTGCCGGAGAATCGCATGGGCCGTGTTTAACCGCCATAATTGAGGGTCTGCCTTCCGGTTTGCCGGTTGATCTTGATGCAATCAATCAATTTTTATACCGTCGGAGGCAAGGGATTGGACGGGGCAAGCGGATGCAAATTGAAGCCGATACGGTGGAAATTTTATCCGGAGTTCGTTTTGGATATACGTTGGGAAGCCCTGTCACCTTGGCAATCCATAACCGTGATTGGGAAAATTGGCAGGAACGTATGGCGGTTACTGGACAATTTGACTGTACAGCGGTAACTGCGCCACGGCCAGGACACGCCGATTTAGCCGGAGTCTTAAAATATGGCAGTGAAGATATCCGGGATATTTTAGAACGGGCCAGCGCCCGGGAAACGGCTGCGCGTACCGCAGTCGGAGCGTTGTTGTCACAACTGTTAGCGCAGTGCGGAATAATAATTATGTCAACGGTGTCAGAAATTGGCGGCGTAACGGTTTCTACTGAACAACCAGAAGATGATCCGAATATTCGGACGGTAGTTGAAGCTGCGCAGCGCCGTGGGGATACATTGGGCGGAATTTTTGCCGTGAAAGCGGTTGGGGCACCCCCAGGCCTCGGCAGCCATGTTCATTGGGATCGTCGCCTGGATGGACGTTTGGCGGGCGCGTTGATGTCAATTCCGGCAATTAAAGGGGTGGAAATCGGCGCTGGTTTTGGCTATTCCGGTATTCCGGGAAGCATGGCGCATGATGAAATTTTCTATTCATCCGCCAAAGGCTATTACCGCACTAGTAACCGCGCGGGAGGACTTGAAGGCGGAATGACGAACGGGGCGGATATTTGGGTCCGTGCGGTGATGAAACCAATTCCTACGTTAATGTCGCCGTTGGCTTCGGTGGACATAATTAGTCATGAGGCTATTACTGCGAATACGGAACGCAGCGATGTTTGCGCGGTTCAGGCGGCAGCCGTTGTCGGCGAGGCGGTCACGGCGATTGTATTGGCTGAAGTATTATTGGAGAAATTTGGCGGAGACCATGTTAACGATCTGCTTGCTGCGATGAAACATTATCGGCAACGTATTGCTCCGGAGCAGATATGAAAAATATCGTGTTATTAGGGTTTATGGGAACTGGGAAAACCAGTATCGGCAGGTCGCTTGCGTCGAAATTGCAACGACGATTCGTCGATTTGGATAATATGATCGAACTTGACTGTGGTGAAAAAGTCAGCGTAATATTTGCCAAACATGGTGAGTCGTATTTTCGTACTCTAGAGCGCGAGATGATTGTTACGGTGTCTCATTATAAGAACACAGTAATCGCCACCGGCGGTGGTGCGGTGCTTTATCCGGAAAATATTGATCAATTGCGCCGTAATGGTGTGTTAATCACTTTGACTGCAGATCCGGCAGTAATCTTGGAACGTACCGCCAGGAAAACGAGCCGTCCGTTATTGAATACGCCTGATCCGAAGCAGGCGATAGCAACGTTGTTGGCGGAGCGGGAATCATTGTATCAAGCGGCAGATTATATCGTCGATACCAGCGAAGGATCTGTGCATGAAATTACCGATAGAATAATTGCTTTGCTGAAACAGGGAGGTCATTTTTGTGGCTGAGGTGTTTGTTAATTTAAAAGATCGGAGTTATCCGATCTACATTGCGTCTGGTAGTCTCGCTGATATTGGCGGTATTTTACAGAAAAAACAACTTGCTTCAAAAATATTAGTAATATCGGATGATCATGTCGGCTCTCTGTACGGCGGGCAGGTACTCAGTAGCTTACAGGACGCCGGATTCCAGGCCGAACTTTTCATGATCCGTCCCGGTGAAGCATCCAAGACATTAGAAACTGCCATGTCTATTTATACAAAAGCAATTGAATTAGGTTTGGACAGGAAATCTGCGTTTGTAGCATTGGGTGGCGGCGTAGTTGGAGATTTAACCGGTTTTATTGCTGCGACGTATTTGCGCGGTGTTCCGTTCATCCAGGTTCCTACAAGCCTATTGGCGCAGGTTGATTCCAGTGTAGGCGGAAAGGTAGCGGTTGATCACCCGTTGGGAAAAAACTTAATCGGCGCTTTTTATCAACCGCAAATCGTTGTGATTGATCCAGCATTGCTGCAGACACTTCCGGAACGGGAATATTACGCCGGGTTGGCGGAAGTGATCAAGTATGGAGCAATAGATGATAATAACTTCTTTACTTATTTGGAATCAAACCATGAAGCCATTTTAGCCAGAAAACCGGATGCGCTGACGGAAATCATCCGGCGCTCCTGTCAAATTAAAGCGGATGTTGTGCAAAAAGATGAGAAGGATACTTCCTTGCGTATGATTTTGAATTTTGGCCATACAATAGCGCATGCTTTGGAAGCCGGATTTGGCTTCGAACGTTACAACCACGGTGAAGCTGTGGCTATCGGGATGGTTGGCGCAGCTTTATTAAGTTATCATATGGGGTTTTGCAGTAAGGATGTTTTTATTCGGGTACGTGATTGTGTTGCCCGGTTTCATCTGCCGGCTGCCATTTCCGCTGCTGCTGATATTGATTTTCTTCGTTATATGAAGCGGGATAAGAAAAGTCTTGGCGGAGAAGTGCAGTGGATTTTACTAAGAGAGATCGGCCAAACCGAAATATGCGGCCAGGTATCGGATACAATGGTACGGACAGTGATGGAGGAACTGGCGCAACCGGTCTTTATGCAAGAAAAAATGGAATAGGAAGCTTGAACAGCGTGGATTGATGGTTATGCAACTGGGGAAATATTTCTCCGGTTGCATTTTTCGTTCAGGCTAAGGAGCGAATATCTTTCTCTGCTTTTTGATTAAATTTTGAATGAAGTGTAATTTTTAACAGGGAAAAAGAAATAAAAGGCGAATAAGATTTTTTGACCAGTGAGTCATACATGTAAACTTACTTCCGGTGAGGTTGCCTGTGCCCTGTGGGGATAGTCGAATTTATTTCACAGGCTGGGCGGGGGCAAAGCATGGAACGCTGCTTTTTGTGATAATCAGATGTGCTAAGAAAGGGAGTTGCATTGTGCAAAAAAAGAATAAGAAGATTATATGGATTGTTGTGATCGTTGCATTAATTTTATGTGCTTTTATCGGCTTTCGGATTTACAACAATATTACCACTGCAAAACAAAAAGCGGCGGCAATTACGAAAGGCAGGGTCGTAACCGTAGACGTGATGCCCGCTTTTCGCAAAACAATTACGCCCGTTATCGTTTTGTCCGCTTCATTAGAGCCGATATGGTATTCGGATATCAGTCCGAAAGTCGACGGCCGTATTGGCAGAATATTGACCGACGAGGGTCAGGTTGTTTCGGCAGGCCAAGTGGTTGCCACTATTGAAAACAACGAATTTGCCGCCCAAGTTTCGCAAGCGCAGGGAACTGCATATGCGGCGAGGGCTGATTTGGCTCAAGCCAGAGCAGATTTGGCACGGTATGAGAGTTTGTACGCTCAAGGCGCTATTTCTGCACAGCAATTCGAAGCAATGCGTACAAAGGCAGCTTCTTTGGAAGGGCTGTTACGGGCAACTGAAGGTAATATTGGTTATATGGAGGCTCGGTTGAACAATACGGACGTGGTAACGCCGCATGCCGGCACCGTGATTAAACGGTATCTGCAAACTGGTGATTACGCAAAAGCGGGAACACCTATATTTAATATTGCAGATTTGTCTGTTCTGGTTGCTAAAGCGACGGTTGGGGAAAGTCAAATTAACCAAATCGTCTTAGGCGCGCCGGCCAGAGTTGTAATTGATGCTTTGGCCGGACAAGAGTTTTCGGGGAGCATTACCAAAGTATCTCCGGCAGCTATTGTGCCTGCCCACACTTTTAACATGGAAGTGAGCCTGGACAATTCTGAAAATATTTTACGTTCCGGAATGTTTGCCAAGGTTGTTATCAATGGGAAGGAACATCCACAGGCATTGGTTGTTCCGGAATCTGCCATTGTTTTGTTTGAAGATCAACGTTCCGTATTTGTTTTAGTTGGAGACCAGGTGCAACAACGTAAATTGAAGCTCGGCTATGTTGGTGATGGCTGGGCGGAAGTATTAAGCGGTTTAAACCCCGGAGACCTTGTTGTAGTCTCCGGACAGAATATTACTCGTGACGGATCGAAAGTAACTGTGGCTGCAATTCGGGAGGCCGGCCAATTATGAATAGTATGTTAAAGGTTTTTATCCAGCGGCCCGTCTTTACGACAATGTTGGTGCTCGTGTTGGTTGTTTTCGGATTATCGGCCATGCCCCGCATGGGAATTGACTTGTTGCCGGATGTTGATTTGCCTCTGGTTACAGTAACTGTGACTTGGCAAGGAGCTTCGCCGGAAGAAATGGAAAATTTAGTGACAAAGCCAATCGAGGATGCTGTAAGTTCGGTATCCGGGATTAAAACAATTTCTTCCATTTCGAGGTCAGGTGTTACGCAGGTTACCATAGAGTTCACTTTGGGTACCGATCCTAAAATGGCGGCTGCCGATGTTCGGGAGAAAGTGGGTGGAATCCGCAAGCGGCTGCCAGATCAAGTTGACGAACCGGTCACACAACGGTATGATATGACGGCACAGGCCGTTGTATATTTTAGTATGGCTTCCGATCAGCGTTCGCGCGGTGAAGTACGCAAGATGGCTGATGATGTTGTTAAACAACGGCTGCAGCAGTTGGATGGAGTAGGCGCTGTTAATTTGCTGGGAGGCAACGACCGCGAAATCCAAATCATGGTTGATCCGCGTAAACTGGATTCGTATGGTTTGACAATGGATACGTTGTTATCGATTGTCAATAGTCAAAATGCGAATGTGCCGGGAGGATATGTAGAAGAAAAAGGGTATGAGATGGTTGTCCGTGCATTGGGACAGTACCGTACGGTAGAGGAAATTGGCAATATTACGGTTGCCTATCAAAACGGCCGAACGGTGTTGTTACGTGATGTAGCAGCAGTCAATGATTCCTGGACGGAAGAACGGACGTTTGCCCGAACAAATGGTTCTCCGTCTGTAGTTGTATCCGTCCAAAAGCAATCCGGTACCAATACGGTTGATGTTTCGGAACGGGTAAAGGACGCTATGCAGGCCATTCAAAAAGAATTGCCTGCTGATGTAAAAATTGATATTACCCGCGATAGCTCCATTTATATACGTGACAACGTCAAAGATGTTCAAACTTCGATCATCTTGGGAGGTTTACTGGCGGTCATTATTGTTTTTCTGTTTTTGCGTGATTTTCGGGCGACAATGGTTGGCGCAGTTGCTATTCCGACGTCTATCATTGCCACGTTTGCCGTAATGAAGTATTTTAATTTTACGTTAAACAATATGTCGTTGATGGGTTTGAGTTTGGCAGTCGGCATCTTGATTGATGATGCAATTGTAGTTGTTGAAAATATCCATCGTCACATTGAAGCAGGCCATAAACCTATGCATGCAGCGCTTTCCGGCACGGCTGAAATTGCGCTGGCGGTTTTGGCGACTACCTTCTGTATTTTAGCTGTTTTCGTGCCGGTTGGGTCGATGGGTGAAGTAATCGGTATGTTTTTTCGCCAATTTGGTTTGACGATTGCTTTTGCCGTGACATTTTCCTTGTTTGTTGCATTTACATTAACGCCAATGCTATCCGCGCGCTGGCTTAGGGGCCTGAGGGAAAAAACGCCTGAACGGCCGAAAGCCTTTGTTGCTTTTGAAAATGCCGTCGAGGCTGTTTTGCGGAAATGGGAACAAGGCTTTTTGGCTCTGCGGACAGCATACCGTAATTTTTTGGAATGGGCGCTGAAACGGCCGATATTGATTGTCGGTATTGCTGTGATTTCCCTATTGGTTAACGTATTATTTGTTCCTTTACTGGGCTTTGAGTTTCAACCGACCTATGATTCGGGAGAATTTAATATTATGTTGTCTGCTCCGGCGGGAACTTCCATGGAAAAGATGACACAAATGGTTGGACCGATTGAACAGGAAGTTTTGGCTTTACCAGAGCTGAAAACTGCGTTTTTGATTATCGGTTACAGCCGCAATCCTGTGAATAAAGCGCTTATTGGCGTTAAATTATCCGATCCTGGCGATCGAGACCGCAGTATGATGGAGATTATGGACGAATTGCGGATGAAATTTCGCAATTATACGGGTATGAAAATATCGGTCGTTCCCAGCAGTTCAACGGCGGCCCGCGGCGATAATCGCCCCGTGCAGGTGGGAATCCGGGGCGATGATATGGTCGTCCTGCAACAATTGTCCCAAGAATTGGCGGAACGGTTACGGCATATTCCCGGAGCGACTGATGTCGATACCTCGGTTGCTGACTATCAACCGGAAGTACAAGTTATATTGGACCGGGCCAAAGCCGGCCAGACCGGTGTTGATACTGCCAGTTTAGGTTATGTCGTTCAGACTGCCTTTGCCGGAAATGTCACCGCTAACCGGTACCGGGTTGGCGATAAGGATTATGATATACGGGTGCTTTTATACCGCGAAAACCGGGCGAGCCTTGAGGATGTAGCAAATTTGCGCGTGCCGACAAAATTTGGGAATCAAGTCCGGTTAGGCGATGTGGCAACGGTTCAATATTCGTCCGGACCGACGGAAATTGACCGTGATGACCGGCAGCGCGAAATTATTGTGTATGCGAATAACGTGGGGATCTCGGCTGGAGATATCATAACGGCGGCGCAAAACGAGATTAATCAAATGAGCTTACCTTATGGGTATACTTACAAGTTTGTCGGACAAACCCGGACGATGAACGATTCCTTCAAGGAAATCGGGCGGGCGTTAGTGATTGCGGTTATTCTGATTTACATGGTTTTAGCTGCCCAGTTTGAGAGTTTTATCCACCCTCTGACCATTATGTTGTCGTTGCCGTTTTCGTTGATTGGCGCCGTGCTGGCACTGCTAATGACCGGCAAGACAATTAACATTATGAGCATGATTGGAATTATTATGCTTATGGGCCTGGTTGCTAAAAACGCCATCTTGCTGGTCGATTACACCAATCTATTGCGCAGCCGCGACAAGCTGCCGCGCGAAAAAGCGTTGTTGGAGGCCGGTTCTATCCGGCTGCGGCCGATTTTAATGACGACTGCCGCTATGATTTTAGGGATGCTGCCTGTAGCGATTGGTTTCGGCGCCGGGTCTGAACTGCGATCGTCCATGGGGGTTGTTGTTGTCGGAGGTCTTATAACGTCGACCATCCTTACGTTAGTCGTAGTTCCGCAAATGTATATTTTTATGGATAATCTCCAGCGGTATCTGGCAGTCAGAAAACGGAAACGAAGGATGAATATTTAATAGACCGACAAAGAACGTAATATTGCTTTCCCTCTTGGCAATTTTCTGTGGAACTTGCAGGAGATAAGAATCTGTATGTCGAAACAAATTCCGGTGTCTTATTTTGTTTTATTTTGCAATTGAGCATTATGGCATTTGAAACGGACCTTTAGCGGTAAATCAGAAGAACTCAATTAATCTACCAATAGCAGCAGTTCATGGAGGTGTACAACATCAAACGGGTCCTTGTGCAATATGCCGATGGAAGTATGATATTGGGAAGAGATGTTATTGATGAATATGGGCGGGTTTTAATTTCAGCCGGGGTTTTTTTACGGGAAGAAATTCGCGTATTACTTGCTAAGCATGAAATAACGTCTATATGGATTAAAGATGACAGTTGTGCCAACCAAGAAATAGCAACGATGCAAAATTTAGTGAGTGCTTCCACCCGGCTAAAAATGACGTATAGCGTACAAAATGCGTTTTATAGTCAATATGGGGTTGCTGCTCATTTGCCGCAATTAAGTGAATCTGTGCAGCAAGTGGTCGACGATTTGACTAAACGTGACAATGTGTTAATTTATCTGAATGATGTTCGGTTTAAAAGTGATTATTTATTTATGCATAGTACGAATGTTGGAATCTTTGCCATTGTAATCGGTATCAAACTTGGTTTGGAAAAGGATGATCTCTTCTGTCTTGGAATGGGAGCTCTTCTTCATGATTACGGCAAGACCCGGATCAATAAAGCTATATTAGAAAAAAAAGGATCTTTAACTTGGGATGAATTTAATAAAGTGAAAGAACACTCATTAAACGGTTATACTATTTTAAAGTCAGAAACACAGTTTGATCACCGAATGATGCTGATTGCTCTTCAACACCATGAATGGCACGATGGCCGCGGTTATCCTTGGGGAATCAGCGGAGAGGATATCCATCCATTTTCGCGGATTGTGGCCGTTGCGGATGTGTATGATGCGTTAACGACGGACCGGGTATACCGTCAGCGAATCCCGACGCATGAAGCGGTTCGGATGATTTGCCAGGGTGCCGGCTCCCAGTTTGACGGGGATATCGTGCAAGCTTTTTGTAAGGCGACAGTTCCGTATGAGATTGGTAGTTCTGTAAAACTCAATAATGGCCTCTATGGTTCCATTCTTCGTCTTAATAGCGCAGATACGGCCCGGCCAATTTTATGGACGGCGCAAGGCACTGTCAATATGCTGCACTCTCCCGAGCTGCATATTGTTGCATCTCTATAACGGGCAAAAATTTGCTTTTACTGAAACATGGCCACCCTGAAGGGTGTGTATAGGTTTGTTATCCGTTAAAGCTTAAAATTTTTAATTGAAAAGTAACGATGTAATAAATAGAATAGCAATCCATTGATTACCGGCTGAAGCCGGTACGTACGACTAGCGTGTCATGAAGACATTTTCTCTAAAAAGAGGTATGTCTTCATTTTTTTGGGATTTTAAACCATATGTGGTTTGTTTTTCTTTATTACCTTAAAACATCGGAATTTTAAATGAGGTGAGTAAAAATGGATGATAATGTAGCAACCGAGATTTTACAATTATTTCGCGATAATAAACTAACTTTGGATGAGGCATTGAAACAGCTTAAGCCTGTGCCGTATGAAGAATTAGGTTTTGCGAAAATTGATCACCATAGGGTGATCCGGCAAGGGTTTCCGGAAGTGATTTTTTGCCAGGGCAAGACAGTACAACAAGTCGTAGAGATTGTCACTTGTCTTTCGCGGTTTCCTCATAATATTTTGGCTACCCGGGCGAATAAAGAAATGTACGAGGCTGTCCGTGAAATATTGCCAGAAGCGGAATATTCTGAGGATGCGAAACTGATTCTGGTGCGTAGAGAGGCTTTGACAGTTGATCAGGACCGGTTTATCCTCGTAATGACTGCCGGGACAAGTGATATACCAGTTGCCGAAGAAGCCGCCCTTACTGCAGAAATCATGGGGAATCAAGTAAAACGCGTGTATGATGTTGGGGTGGCAGGAATTCATCGCTTATTAGCCCAGCATGAATTGTTACAAACAGCCAATGTTCTCATTGTAACCGCCGGCATGGAGGGGGCTTTGGCGAGTGTGGTCGGAGGCATGGTTGCGAAGCCGGTTATTGCTGTGCCGACCAGTATTGGCTACGGCGCTAATTTTGGCGGTTTGTCAGCTTTATTATCCATGTTGAACAGTTGTGCGGCTGGAGTCGCTGTTGTGAATATTGACAATGGCTTTGGCGCGGGTCGATTAGCCAGTATTATTAATCATATGAGGTGAGTTTTTATGAAAACTTTGTATTTGGATTGTTTTTCCGGCATTAGCGGCAATATGCTATTAGGAGCTTTTATTGACGCAGGCCTTCCGGAAAGCCGTTTAAGGGAAGAATTGGCAAAACTATCGGTTTCAGGATATGAAATTACAGTGCAACCGGTAGAAAAGTGTGGTATCCATGCTACGTATGTGGATGTGAAATTAACCAGCCGTCAGCGACATCGTCATTTGCCGGATATTTTTCGTATTTTGGATGAATCGGCATTGGCTGCGGAAGTTCGCGATAAAAGCAAGGCGGTATTCCAACGTTTGGCGGAAGCTGAGGCGAAAGTCCATGGGACCAGTGTCGAAAAGATCCATTTCCATGAAGTAGGCGCTGTTGATGCAATTGTGGATGTGGTTGGAACGGTCTTCGCTTTACATTATTTTGAAATTAAGAAAATTATTGTTTCCCGTTTACAGACCGGTACCGGGTTTACGAAATGCAGTCATGGATGGATGCCCGTACCGGCGCCTGCTACAGCCGAATTATTGCGCGGGATCCCTTATTATCAAGGAGAGATTAGTAAAGAACTAGTAACGCCAACTGGCGCGGCAATCATTGCTACGTTGGCTAATTCCTTTGGCGAAATCCCCGCCGGGTTTACCGGTAAATCCACCGGGTATGGAGCCGGTACCTGGGATTTGGAAATCCCTAATGTATTACGGATGCAAATTGGAGAAATTTCAATGGAAGGCGGAGCGCAGGAAGACGAA
>JAGFXW010000067.1 GCA_017861495.1 Bacillota bacterium | reverse complement strand
GGTACCGCCAATAACCGGTACCCGCTTATTTACGGCATCAACTGCAAACTTAATGACTTCAATATGTTCTTTATCCGGCATCGTAGAAGCTTCGCCGGTAGTACCACAAACAACAATTGCATCGGTACCGTTTTCAATTTGGAACTCAATAAATTCCGCTAACGCCGGATAATTAACCCCTTCCTCCGTAAAGGGAGTTACAATCGCTGTTGCTGAACCGATAAAGAGTGGTTCTCTCATAAATTACACCGCCTTTTGAAATTTGTCCTATGGACATAGCTATGATATTCTTTATTTTCCTCTTCCAACGAATACTTCCTGCTTTTCTAAGAAATATTCTTCCACCTCCGGTTTCCCCTTGCTAAAGCATACCAGAACAACAGCATACCCGGCTTCATGGCAGGACGTTACGCCCAGCGTTCGTTATCCCGCAATAAATCCAAACCTGAAACACACAAGTATTCTTCGCCGTTCCCGGCCTTCTTTCCTCCGCCAATAACCAAGTTGCAGTAAATATAACGATAAAAATACGAGCCCTATTGCCGAAAATATTCATTTCAGGCAATAGGGCTGTTTGTTTTCCATCGGCAGTTTTCATACAACAGCGAACTATGCTTAAACGCCATCAGGAATTTTATCCGCCATCAGATGCCGCAAATTAATGGTTTCACCGTCGACCGCAAAGGTACCGTCACCGTTAGCATGGAATGTACGCCGTTCCTTCCGATCCTTGTCAATCCATGCCCGAACGCCCCGCAGCAAAAAGATACCCGGATCTTCCAGATAACCGGTTACCTGGCATTCCAGGCAGGCAAGACATTCCGCAACCAGCGGCGCACTCACAACACTTGCCGGCAATGGCGTTAGTTCAAATGCTTCAAATTTATCAACGCTTGTGCCGGAACAGTCACCAATACGGACCACTTTTTCCGCAATATCAATAGTCGGAACTGCCAACACACATTCTTTTTTCTGCATCAAAGCATTGAACGAGTAATTCCACGGACCGGTGGTAAGGGCGATACACGGAGTAAAATCGGTCACCATGTGCCAGGAAATCGTCATAAGGTTATTTTTCCGCCCATCGTTTGTTGTGACCAAAATAACCGGCCCTGGCTCAAACAACATAAATGCTTTGGGGAGCGGTAATTCCATGAAAGCCATAATGATCGACCATCCTTTCACTTCATTATTTCTCTGCCGCCTGTCTCAAATAATCATTTATTGCCAATTTCTATGTACCTTTCGCAAAGTATTGTGTTAAGATTAAACCAATGTTATTACAACCACGAGGTGTAAAATGATTTCGGATTGGATCAATAAAATATACAATATCGATTGCATAACCGGCATGGAAAAACTTCCCGGCCATTCCATCGATTTAATCATTGCTGATCCTCCCTACAACCTCTCTAAAGGAGCAGCGTGGAAATGGGATAACAGCGTGAAACTCGATGGCATGGGCGGCAATTGGAATAAAGTGATGGAAAATTGGGATGACATGGACTTTGAGCAATATTGGGAATTCACGGAAGCATGGCTAGCCCAGGCGAAAAGGATTTTAAAGACCAGCGGTTCCATGTGGATATTCGGAACCTATCATAACATGGGGATTATTAATGTTATCTGCCAAAAGTTGGGGATTGAAATAATCAATGAAGTCATTTGGTATAAACGAAATGCCTTTCCCAATCTATCCGGCCGCCGTTTCACCGCCAGTCATGAAACGATTTTGTGGTGCCATTCCGGAGGGAACAAGCGAGAATATCTCTTCAATTATGAGTATACCAAAAATACTTTCTTTCCTGAAGATAACTTAAAAATTATCGGAAAACAGATGCGGACGGTCTGGGATATTCCGAATAACAAAGGGAAAATCGAATCCGCCTTTGGCAAACATCCAACACAAAAACCGCTCCGCGTTCTGCAAAGAATGATTATGTCAGCAAGTAGAAAAGGCGATATATGCTTAACCCCGTTTAGCGGCGTTGGCAGTGAATGTGCGGCGGCGAAAGAAGCAGGCAGGAATTATATAGGCTTTGAAATAGATAAGTCTTATTACTCGCGAAGCCGAAGTTTCCCTTTAGGGTTTCGAGTGTTATAGCCTGTTGATCCCCGACCTAAGAGGGCGGGGTCTTACAGGCTGTTAACGAGATAAAATTAACTGAAACTATATATATTTTTTTTTGCAAATAATAGCGCCGAGAGTGAGCACAATGAACAACCAAACAAAAATACGACCGGTAATTAAATGGAGCGGCAGCAAACGCAGCCAAGCAGCGGAAATAGTGAAATTGTTCCCTTCCTTCCAAAAATACTATGAACCGTTTATTGGCGGGGCTTCTGTCGCCTACATGGCGAAGCCCCGCAACGGTATTTGCGGGGATATCTGCGTGCCCTTAATTAATCTATGGAACATCATAAAATTGAAACCTGAAAGCCTTTCCCTTTCCTATCACGAAGCATGGCATAGACTGCAAAAAGCCGGTCATCAAGTATATTACGAAATACGAGACCATTTTAATCAGACGCAGTC
The DNA here is from genome assembly GCA_017861495.1 of Bacillota bacterium. The sequence continues at coordinate 9,684 of JAGFXW010000067.1, read as the reverse complement.
TCCCTATGATTTGTTTTTTTTGTCAAGGACATGCGTCAATGGGTTAATCCGCTTTAATAAAAATGGTGAATTTAACAATTCTCTTCACCATACAAGAAAAGGCATCCACCCGCTCACCCTCAACAAAATACTGTTAGACTGGTCTGCAAGAATGAAAAATATTGAATTTAGAACCGGTGATTATCGGGCTACTACCATGGATATAACAAAACATGATTTTATCTATCTTGATCCGCCTTATTTCAACACAAAAGGCCGCTATTACGGCACAATTGACTACGAAGAATTTTTAAGTTATTTGGAAGCCCTTAACTCCAAGGGTATTAAATACGCTCTTTCTTTTGATGGCATACGCGAAGAAACCGATTATACGATTGATTTACCCAAAGAGCTCTACAAAAAACATATCATGCTCGAAGCAGGGAACTCCAGTTTTAAAAAAGTGATGGATAAGCGCACGGAAAAAGTTTGCGAATCATTATACTTAAACTGGTAGAGAGTGTGTCAACGGGGCAGGGTTGTTGACACACTCTTGATAATTCTGTCCCCATCACAACCTTGCCGGAACTTGATATCAACAGAAAAAGGTGCTAAGCCCCTTTCACGCCAGACGCTGCTTAATTAGTTCCTCTACTACCATTGGATCTGCCAAGGTTGTCACATCACCAATTTGTTCTGTATCACCAGCGGCAATTTTGCGTAAAATACGACGCATAATTTTGCCGCTTCTCGTTTTCGGCAATCCATCGCAAAATTGAATTTTCTCCGGCGTAGCTGTTGGCCCGATTACTTTTCGCACACCCTGCTTAATGTCATTCCGCAAGTCCTCGGAAGGCTGCCCATCATTTTTGAGTACAACATAAGCATAAATCCCTTCTCCTTTAACAGTATGAGGATATCCGACCACTGCAGCCTCCGCCACAACTTCATTTTCTGCAATCGCCGCTTCCACTTCCGCTGTTCCAATCCGATGCCCTGATACATTGACAACATCATCCACCCTTCCCAACAGCCAATAGTAGCCATCTTTATCAACCCGTGCGCCATCACCGGTAAAATAGCACCCTGGAAACGGAGCCATATAGGTCGTGTAATAGCGTTCCGGCGCTCCATACACGCCTCGCATTAATCCAGGCCACGGTCGCTTCATCACCAAGCAGCCATCCCCTTGTTGCGGTAAACCATTGCCCTGTAAATCAGTAAGCCCCGGCTCTATGCCAAAGAAAGGGACTGCCGCAGAACCTGGTTTTGCCGGCAAGGCTCCCGGCAAAGAAGAAAGAACTATGCCGCCCGTTTCTGTTTGCCAATATGTATCAACAATCGGACAACGCTCTTTACCGACGACCCGATGGTACCATAGCCACGCTTCCGGATTGATTGGCTCCCCCACAGATCCCAATAACCGCAAACTGGAAAGATCGTGCTTATTCACCCATTCTTCCTTCTCACGCATCAAGGAACGGATTACTGTTGGCGCCGTATAAAAAATATTTACTTTATAGCGTTCGATGATCTGCCAAAACCGGTTTGGGGTCGGATAGTTCGGCAAGCCCTCATAGATCACAATCGTGGCTCCCATTGTCAACGGTCCATACGTCGAATAGGTGTGCCCGGTAATCCAGCCGCTATCAGCCGTACACCAAAAAGTATCTGTATCCTTTAGATCAAAAATGTACTTCATCGTTGTTGCCGCATACACCAGATAACCGCCGGTCGTATGCAGCACGCCTTTCGGTTTCCCGGTGCTGCCCGAAGTATAGAGGATAAACAAGGGATCTTCCGCATCCATCGCTTCCGGTGGACAACTGGCGGTTATATCAGGGGCCTGTATTTCCGTGTGCCACCACTTATCGCGTTGAGTCCAGAAATTGATATCAGCTTTTGCCCGCCTGACAACGATGCAAGTATGCACACCGGGGCACTGCACCAACGCCTCATCCACATTATCTTTCAGTAATAAGGTTGCTCCGCGGCGGATTCCGCCATCTGCAGTAATCACCAGCCGGGAACCCGAATCCTGAATTCGTTCCCGCAAACTTTCGGCACTAAAACCAGCAAAGACAACATTGTGTATTGCCCCTATCCGTGCACAAGCTAACATGGAAATAACCAGTTCCGGAATCATCGGCAAATAAATGGTAACCCGATCCCCTTTGCTGACTCCCCATTTTTTTAAAACATTGGCAAACCGCGCTACTTTATTCAGTAAGTCATTGTACGTTAAAACGATAAATTCGTCGCGCTTTTCTCCTTGCCAAATGAGGGCAGCCTTATTTTTCCGCCATGTAGTTACATGCCTATCCAGACAGTTCTGCGCCACGTTTAGCTTTCCACCTACAAACCACTGGTGTTCACCATCAGCAAAGCTGCCGGAATACACCTTTTTCCATTCACGCATCCATTCCAAATTCGCTGCTTGCTCCGCCCAAAATCCTTCCGGATTGGACAACGAATAATCATAGAGGCGCTGATATTCCTCTCTGCTATTAATTTCAGCCTCACTTACGAAAACATCCGGTGGATAAATCATATCTCCTTGGCCCGTAATCAGGTCTGCTTGCATCATATTTTCTTTTTGCATATTCGACCTCACCTTTCAATTTTTATGTGCCCTTGTAATTAAGAATACCATCGTCATCGTTACATCAGCATAAATTTTTTGTATATATAGTTAAAAATGTGTAACATTGCTTAATTTTCAGTCTTTTTTAGCGTATTTTATACACAGGATCCCCCAACCAGGTGCATCAGATGTCTTCTATGTGATATAATTTTAAAAATAATCTTAATTTTCGGAGGGCCTATGTTGCAACTATCCTTGAAAACATACTTTTTCTGGGTGGTTCTTGCATGTACAAGCGGACTAACGTTGTTGGTATATGGCCTTGCGTATGACAGGACAGCGTTTGCAATGGCGTCATTTGTCGTTATTAGGCGTAGGCGCTGTTGGGGCCGGACTGTTATACCGCGGCTTGCGCAGGATGATGGACCATATGCAAATCAATTATGCTTTGGAGCAACGCGAGGCTGAGCGTGCCAGCAGCCTGTTTCGTCACAATACAGAGCTGGCCATTCTGAATCGACTGATTACTCCGATTTTGCCGCCCAATGAAGCAGCGCAGGTTATTGAAGGTTGTTTGAAGGAGTTTTGTGAGGAAACCGATGTTAAAGCAAAGTTAGTTTTGTTTACCCGCCCTATCCGGCGGATTGCGAAGTGCGGCGCCAATGTCCCTCCTGAACAATATTGGATACCCGATTTCAATCGATCCTCCGCCTTGCTGCCCATCCGGTCTAGTGAACTGGACTTTGGATACTTGGATTTGGGTGAAGCGATTTTGGATGAAACAGACCGGCAATTTATGCAAACGCTAGCTCTTTCCGCCGGCATTATATTGCAAAATGAAATCCTGCTGCGGACCAACGAGGAAAAGCATGCAGTACTAAAGGCTGTACTGGACAGCATCTATGACGGCATCACCTGGACTGATACAAGCGGTAGTATTATCTATGCCAACAAACGTATGGGCCAACTGTTTGAAATATTGCCGGACAATCTTCGAGGGCAAACGCAAAAAGATCTATTTAAACTGTTGACGCAGGTACACCAAAAGGATAGCGTGGATACGGTCGGTGACATCATGGCAAAAAACGGAGCCTACCAGCTAAAAATCCGCGTTGCTTCGGGACGCGAACGGATACTGGCAGTATCCGTATTCCCGGTAACCACGGGCGAAGGAATAATTCTTGGGCGAGGTTATTTATTTCGGGATATAACCAAACTATGGGAAATAGACAAGCTAAAAGGTGACTTGATTTCTTTAGTATCCCACGAATTCAAAACACCCATTACCAGCATCACGGGCAGCGTCGAAACATTACTCCGCCAGGATGCGCAATGGGATGAAGAATTTAAGCAGGAACTGCTCCAAGGAATCCATGAAGATATCGGACGCATCCGAGAACTGGTGAATGATTGGTTGGACCTGTCCAAACTGACTGCCGGGACGATTGGCTTAAACAAAGAGCCGGTGCGGCCACAGGTTGTGGTGGAAAATGCGGTACACCAACTGCCGAAGCATTTCAAACATGGCGTCACGATTGACAATAAAGTTCCCGGCAAATTGCCCATGATATACGGTGACCGCTTGCGTTTAGAGCAAGTATTAGCCAATTTGCTGACTAATGCTATCCGCTATAATGACCGGACGCCGCACATCGATATATCGGCATACAGTGATGAACAGTTCGTGCATATCGCAGTAGCGGATAACGGCATCGGCATCAGCCGGCAGGATCTAGCCCATATTTTTGAACGAATGCAAGGAACAGATGCCGGGCTCCCGCGGCGTGATGGCGGTACCGGCCTCGGCCTGGCTATTTGCAAAGGGATTATGCAAGCCCATGGCGGCGATATCCGGGTCCAAAGTGCAAAAGAAACAGGCAGCATATTTACCATTTCCATCCCTAAATTTAACTATTCGACAGGAGATACACATGAAAAAGTATAGAATGCTTGTTATTGACGACGAAGCGAAAATATTGCGTTTCATCGCCGCAAATCTAAAATCCCTAGGCTATGAGGTCCATCCTTTCGCCACCGGAACGGAAGCACTGGCACAATTTGACGTCATCAACCCTGACTTGGTATTGCTGGATATCACGATGCCCGGTTTGGATGGATTTCAGGTATTGGAACGCATCCGCTCCTTTTCGGAGGTCCCAGTCATCATGCTCACGGCCCGAGATAATGCCAACGACAAGGTCTTGGGCTTAAATTCCGGTGCAGATGACTATTTAACCAAGCCTTTTTCGTTGGAAGAACTGTTCGCACGAGTCAAAGCGGTCTTGCGCCGTTATGACAAAACGCCTCTCAACAGTTCTACCACCAGCCAGATCCAAAACGGCCCCATCCGTCTCAACTTGGCTCAGCGCCGCCTATGGGTCAACCAGGAGGAACTGAAATTGACAGAAACAGAGTACAAACTCTTTTCCCTGCTCATGCTGAATATGAATAAAGTAGTTTCCCATGAGCAATTATTGTGTACCGTCTGGGGCGCTGAATATCGGGATGAGGTGGAATACCTGAGGGTAACTTTGGCCCGGATTCGACAGAAGTTGAAGGTAGTTGGGCAGGATAGTAGTTTTTGGGTAAATTATCCGGGAGTAGGGTACATGATCGCTACTATTCAAGATTAGTTTTTCGTATTTGTAACGCTTTTGTAATGGTAATGTAACTGAATTTTATGAATATTTAACGAACTTCATGGTATTCTAAAAACGTGGCAAGAAACTGCCCATAACCTTTAATTAAGAGGCATAAGGGAGGGAATACCATGAGCAAACAGGTATGCAAACACATCGATATTAGCGCCAAAAACACACTGGTGCAACATTTCGTCAATGACGAGAAGGTTATTTTACAGGTGTATTCCTGGATCTGCCAAGATTGCGGCGCTCACGGCTCGGAAACCCGTATTGCTGAACAACTAACAACTGTGGCTATCTAGTGTGTCAATTTGTCAAGGGGACGGGGTTGTTGACACAACTTTCATGTGTCAACAACCCCGTCCCCTTGACACAACAATAGGATAAAAATGGAAAGAGGAGACATCTCCTTTTCCAATTTTTATCCTATTGTCTTTTTACTTAACAAGTTAAATCTGCACTTACTGTTTTTGTTCGATTTCCGTAACACATTCGTTTTTGATTTTGCCAACCAGGAATTGCAAGGCGTCGACAACATGCGGCCGGATATCGCCGCCAATCAATACATACATGATGTCATCGCCTAATTCCAACTGGCCTTCATTCAACCAAACCTTAACATAGTAAATACCATCAAGTTTATACGTTTCGGCAATCACCGCCTCAACTTTTGCCGCATCATAGCCAAATTCCATTCCTTTTACCCGTGAGCCGTCATCAAGTCCTTGTCGAACCTGGGCTTTAGGCGTTTGACGAACAACACCATTATGGGTCAAAAACATCCCGACTTTCAAAGCCGCTGGATCGGCTTTTGCCTCTCTTAGCCATGCATCCATAGATGGCGGTGCTTTTTTTACTTTTCCATTTGTCATCAATAACACGCTCCTCAACGATCAGAAATAGTTATCAGCAAGGCACAGCTAACGGTACTATACAATAATTATATCCCCTCTCGATGGTCCTTGTCCAAAAATATCCTGAACTGACATAACATGTACATTATACCATAAATCGCACCGCAACAAAAAAATTCATCTCCGGCTAAATAAATTTATTGGTCCCTGGCTTAATATGACGTACATATGGATAGAAACTTAGTTATCCCTCTCCCACCGAATTTGTGATGATAATGCTTCCATCCTCATTATACGGATTATTGCGAAGCGCCAAAGAAAACAAATACGGATACTCTTTTTTCAAGTGCAGCAAATAAGCAAGCCATTCCTGCCCAAGCAATCTGTATGCCCGGGCAATATCGACGCTGAGATGGGCATGGTCGGCTAATGGCAATCCAGTCAGTTTCGGTCTGTATTCGAGTTCTTCTGTTAAATGAAAAACCGCTTGCATTAACTCGGTGAATGTGTCGTGTTCCAGAAGATTCGGATTGGCTAAAAGCGCGACCATGGTTTGCCGCTTGCAGGATAAAAATTCTTTTAAATCTTCTAAATCACCCTGTCTGGAATCAACATGAAAAACATGTTTTTTTATTTCTGCTCCGGCCTGGCGAAATTGATTTTCACTCCAACCCATTTGAGCAAGCAATGCTTCTTTCAAAACATTCGGCTGTTGATCAAAGGCAAAACATTTCTTGGTTAATTTCAGTCCCACTTCACTAAAAAACACTCCAACCAACATATTCATCTTTCGTAACAATACTCTTTTTTCCCTGATTTCCATCATTCGATTGATCAGCAACGTAACCAATAGCACCGTAATAGGAATAAAAGCCAAATCCTGCATGAAGTAAAACATTGTATCATGAATATTATTAAAGATGATAATCTGCAACCCATAAACCAGCACTGACATCAGCACTAAACTCAGTCCAAACCAAAATTGCCACGCCATAAACAACCACCCTCCAAAAGTATTTTTCACCCATGATATCAGAAGGACAGGATGATTGATAACTATTGTGTCAATAACCCCGTCCCTTTGACAGACCCGTTTCTTTGATGATCCCTTCCCTATAGGCTTCCAATAATTCCTGCAGCTGATTGATCTTTTGGCGAATTTTCTTTCCTTGGTCGGTATGGCAAACACACATACGTTCAGGATGATTTTCGATAATTTCCGTTTCCGAATCAATGTCAATCTCCCCAGGCACTGCCTTTAGGGCCGATTCAAAGGGCTGATGAGCAGCCAACAACCAGCCGCGTGAATTCGAAATCAAGGTATAGCCTGCAATTCCTGTTTCTTTTTGATAGGCCCGTGAAAAAGCGCCATCAATCACAATCAATTTTCCGTTCGCCTTGACCGGCCGTTCCCCTTTCACAACTTTTACCGGTACATGACCGTTAATAACGTGACCGGTTTCACCATCCAAACCAAATTCTGCAAGAATTTTACGGGCCGTTTCTTCTTTATCCCGTAAATCATAATACGCGTTTCGTTTTTCTTTATGAGTAACCGGATCTGCTAAGAAATACCGCTCAAATGTTGCCATTTTCTCTTTGCCGAATAACGGTGATTCAGGCGCACACCATAAAAACCACATTGCATCCATCCCGTATTGTTTCTGATCTGGGTTGTCCGTTGCATAATACCCCTGCCGGGCCAAGCGGTCGACCCGGTCCAGAAAAGCCTTGCCGGCAAAGGATTGTCCATCAACATTAAAAGAGCGAAAAGACCCATCTTCATTCATCGCGATACATCCATGGTATAGCAGGTTACCATCATGAATCAAATAAATACTGCCGTTAGAATAAAGAAAACGAACATGCTGCTGCAGCTTTTTACTATGGATAAACGAGTGGTTCAATTTCTCCACCACTACTTTTTCTTCCGACGTTAGAACATCGGGCTGTGCCGGATCAATGGTCGGGAATTTGGCATCTAACAACGGATACGTTAGCCCATTCAAGGTGATTGTTCCCCGTTCATAGTTGATCCGCTCCAACAATAGGCGGTCATTCATTTGATAATGGGACCGACGTTTGATTAATTGTTCTTCCAGCTTAAATTGAATGATCGCAATTGCTTTCTGCATCTTTGCCATCATTTGGATTTCTTTCTCAGTAAACCCACCGTCTTTAGAAATTTTGGGAATGAATTGTTCACAAGGATCCTTCGTGTAGGTATCAATAGCAAAAGAGGCCAATGGCAATAGGCTGATGCCATAACCGTTGCTCAATGTTTCTAAATTTCCATAACGCAAACACGTTCTGACAACGTTGGCAATACAAGCATCACTGCCTGCTGCCGCTCCCATCCATAATATATCATGATTTCCCCACTGGACATCAACCTGATGAAAATCTGTCAACATATCCAAAATAATGTGGGCACCCGGTCCGCGATCGTAAATATCACCGATCACATGCAAGCGGGCTATGGCCAATCGTTGGATTAACTCGGCCAGATGAATGATGAACGTTCTGACGCTGCCAGTTAAAACGATGGAATCTAGCAGTTGTTGATAATAACCCGTCTTGTTTTCGACCTTTTCCTGTTCATCCAACAATTCTTCAATGACCGGAGCTGCTTGATCTGGCAAAAAACGTCGCACGGTTTCTCGACGGTATTTCGAAGTAAGGATACGGCAAAGTTGAATAAGGCGCATCAGTGTTCGACGGCCCCATTCTTCCGGATCAGAAACAGACTTCAGCATCAATGTTGATTTTTCTTCCGGATAATAGATTAACGTGGCCAAATTTCGCCGCTCATTTTTCGTCAATGTGCTGGCAAACAATTCTTCAATTTTTCGCCAAAGAGATCCCGCTCCATTACGGATTACATGGGAAAAAGCTTCGTGTTCCCCATGGATATCAGATAAAAAATGTTCCGTCCCCTTGGGAAGCTGGAGCAGTGCCGATAATTTAATAATTTCGTTAGAAGCAGCCTGTATTGATGGATATTGTTCTGCCAGAAGGCTAAGATAGCAAATTTGCTCCTCCCGCACAACACCCCCCCCTTTCTTACATAAATATTCGATTAGCTATTCAGCATATAAGTGAGCCTTAGGTTCGGAGGGGGTTATTGCCCCCGCCGAACCTCGAGTGTTATAGCCTGTTGATCCCCGACCTAAGAGGGCGGGGTCCCTGTGCCCTGTGGGTATTACAGGCTGTTAACGAGATAAATGTCAACAATAGGCACTCATAACCCGTTTTGTTGACGCAAGAAACGCTAATGAAAATTTATTACTAATTAGTAATTTATCGTACTCTGTTGCGTTTTCCTTCCCTTTTTTGTATGATATAAGCATTATAACACCTCGTGGCAAAACATGTTCAACAACAAAACCTCAAAAATCGGAGTAAGGAGATTTGCTGAATGGTGGATAAAATCAAAAATACTTGGAATAAACAAGAAATAAAAAATGCAATTGGCCAAAAGCTCCTAGGATTATTTGGCGTAAGCATTGGCCGTGCTAATAAAAAACAGTTATACAAGGCTATTTCGTTGGTCGTCCGCGACCAAATCATGAAAAAATGGGCCGAATCGGAAGAAACAGTGCACCAAACCAACGGAAAGAAACTG
>JAGFXW010000245.1 GCA_017861495.1 Bacillota bacterium | reverse complement strand
TGCTGTTTTTCAAACGCGGCTTGGCGTATAAGAAAAAAGCGACGGTAAACTGGTGTAACGAATGTAATACGGTTTTGGCCAATGAGCAGGTTATTGATGGCTGCTGCTGGCGCTGCGATTCGATGGTAGTGAAAAAAGAGTTGGAACAGTGGTTCCTGAAAATTACCGATTATGCCGACCGTTTGCTGGCGGACTTAAAAGAATTGCCGGGCTGGCCGGATCGTGTTAAAACGATGCAGGAAAACTGGATTGGGCGCAGCGAGGGCGCGGAATTTAGCTTCTCCGTGCCGGAACTGGACGCCAAGATACCGGTTTATACAACGCGTCATGATACGGCATTTGGTGTTTCCTATGTTGTTTTGGCGCCGGAGCACGCATTGGTTGAAAAACTGATTGCCGGTCGGGATCAGGAAGCGGCTGTCCGGGCTTTTGTCGAGCGGATGCGGAATTTGAGTGAGATTAGCCGGACCGCGACTGACGTGGAAAAAGAAGGTTTGTTTACCGGCGCTTATGCTGTGAACCCGTTCAACGGGGAAAAGGTGCCGATCTGGGTTGCCAATTATGTTTTGGCGGATTATGGTACTGGCGCGGTAATGGGTGTGCCGGCGCATGATGAGCGTGACTGGCAATTTGCGGACAAGTACAATTTGCCGAAACGGTTGGTTATTCAAAGTCCGGAAGGGAACCTGTCTATCGAAACCATGGACGGAGCTTATCACGATCCGGGTACCATGGTAAACTCGGGTGAGTTTTCCGGCCTGGATAATGAAGCCGGAAAGGTTGCCATGGCGAAATGGCTGGAGGAACGGGGAATCGGCAAACGCCGCATCAATTATCGGTTACGGGATTGGCTGATTTCACGGCAGCGGTATTGGGGCGCTCCGATACCGATCATTTATTGTTCGAAGTGCGGCATTGTTCCTGTTCCTGAACAGGAGCTGCCGGTAAAATTGCCGGAGAATGTCCGCTTCGACAGCGGTTCGGTTTCGCCATTGGCGAACGCTGAAGATTTTATTAATTGCCACTGTCCTGTTTGCGGCGGGGAAGCGCGCCGTGAAACGGATACAATGGATACATTTATTTGTTCTTCCTGGTATTATATGCGGTATACCGATCCTAAGAATACGACATTGCCGTTTGATGCGGATAAAGCGAACTATTGGATGCCGGTCGATCAATATATCGGCGGCATTGAGCATGCGATCCTGCATTTGTTGTACTCGCGTTTCTTCACCAAAGTATTGCAGGATGCCGGGCTCGTTAATGTCAATGAACCGTTTAAAAACTTGCTGACGCAGGGTATGGTCATCAAAGATGGCGCCAAAATGTCCAAATCCAAAGGTAATGTTGTGTCACCGGAAGAGATTGTTGGCAAATACGGCGCAGATACTGCCCGGTTGTTTATTCTCTTTGCGGCGCCGCCGGAACGGGATTTGGAGTGGAGCGATCAAGGCGTCGAAGGCGCTTACCGTTTCTTGGGCCGCTTATGGCGGATTATTGCCCATTATGAATCTGTTATGCAAAATCCGGAAGCAAGCGCGGCCTATGATCCTGAGACGTTGACACAGGAAGAAAAAGATTTGCGCCGGATTTTACACCTGACGATTAAAAAAGTTACGGATGATATCGGCAACCGGTTCAATTTCAATACGGCGATCAGCGCCGTGATGGAATTGGTCAATGCCTTATATGCGTTCAAAGACCAAGTGGTGGAGCCGCGGCCGGGGTTGATTTATGAAGTGGTTTCCAACTTACTGCGGATGCTTGCTCCGTTTGTACCGCACATTACAGATGAGTTATGGGCGGCGACTATTGGCGGCGATAGTGTACATAAGCAGCCTTGGCCGGTTTACCAGGCCGAAGCTACGAAAGTTTCGGAAGTTGAAGTGGTCGTTCAGGTAAATGGTAAAGTTCGGGATAAACTGGTTGTTTCCGTTGACGCGGATGCAAAGGAAATGGAAAATAAAGCGATGGAATTGGAACGGATCCAGCAATTGATGGAAGGCAAAACCGTCGTAAAAGTCATCTGTATTCCGGGGAAATTAGTGAATATTGTTGTGAAATAACGGATAGATTATAATGTAAATTATTGAGCGCGCTCCCGAACAGCGATACGTTGTTTGGGAGTTTTTCTGTCTAGCAGGTAGTATGAATTTTATTCCTGCTTTATGGGCAGGGAGAAACAGCCGGCTATGTGCCATTGTTAGAATGATTGTATACAAGACTGGATTTAGTTTGAACATTGAGAAAATTTTTATTTTACGCAATTTTCTGCAGGAAAGTAAAGGAAGGTGTTGAAATATCTAGTATAGTAGTAGGAAAACAAAGGCTGCGCCGGATCTATCCTGGACCGGGTAAGGGGAGCCTTTGTTGTTCGTGTTTGCGGAAAATAGAAATTTCTATTCTAAAAATGAAAGGGGGATTGCGGTTAGGGTGAGGGGTTGGTATACGCTGTCAATTTATTAATAAGTGAGGTGTATTCAATCATGTGGCTACAGAACTATAATCCGTTGGGAACTATCGGTTTGTCGGCTTTAGTTGCAGCAATCCCGTTATTTATCTTATTGTATATGCTGGGGATTAAACGCTCAAAAGGTCATAATGCGGCATTTTTTGGTGTTTTATCAGCTGTTTTAATTGCTATTTTTGTATTTAAAATGCCTGCTGGATTGGCGGTTAGCGCTACCTTGAACGGCGCCTTGGTGGGGATATTTCCCATTGTTTGGATCGTCGTAACGGCAATCTGGGTATATAATATGACCGTTGAATCGGGGGAATTTGAAATTATTAAGAATTCCCTGGCGTCAATTACGGATGACAGACGGTTGCAAGCGTTGTTTATCGCGTTTGCCTTCGGTTCTTTTATTGAAGGGACTGCAGGTTTTGGGACACCTGTGGCGATTACTGCCGCCATGTTAGTGGGCCTTGGCTTCAATCCTGTGTACGCGGCAGGTATCTGCCTGATTGCGAATACGGCTCCGGTTGCGTTCGGCGCCATCGGAATTCCGATTGTTGTAGCCGGACAGGTTACCGGTATTGATCCAATGGCAATCAGTAAAGTGGTTGGCCGACAACTGCCATTCCTTTCGGTGATTGTTCCGTTATGGCTGGTTGTTTTAATGTGCGGCTGGAAACGGTCTACAGAAGTATTGCCGGCGGTGATTGTAGCCGGTTTGTGTTTTGCTGTTACCCAGTTTTATACCTCCAACTATGTGAGTGTATATTTACCGGATATTACGTCGGCGTTTATCACAATTATTGGTTTGTTAGTTTTCCTCAAATTCTGGAAACCCAGTCAGATCTGGCATTTCCCGGATGAAAAACCTTCCCTGGGTGTTACCAAAAGTGAATATTCCACCGGCGAAATCCTGCGCGCTTGGGCTCCGTATTTAATTTTGGCAGTACTTGTATTCTTGTGGGCTGATGATAGGTTTATCGGCTTTAAAAAGGTTCTGGTAGGCTGGGAAAAAACGCTCGGGTTAACTCCTGTTCTCTGGCCCGGACTGCATAACTTAATCTTAAAAGCAGCTCCGGTCGTTGCTAAAAATACACCGTATGCGGCTACTTATGGGATTAATTTTTTATCTGCCGCCGGAACAGCAATCTTCTTCTCGGGACTTCTCTCCATTTTCATTATGCCGAATTACAGTTTTGGCAAAGCGTTCACCTGCTTTTTCCGAACCATAAAACAATTGGTTTTCCCAATTGCCACAATCGCTATGATCCTTGGATTGGCTTATATTATGAAC
>JAGFXW010000066.1 GCA_017861495.1 Bacillota bacterium | reverse complement strand
GGATTTAACTGCGGAAAGCAATAATTTTGCCGTCTTCCAACAAAATTTCTGCATTCATCAATTTTTGCAAGTCATCACCAACACTGACAGTGATGGCCCTTTCCATCGTTCCCTGAACAATTTCTGCTCCAATTTCCAATTGCGCCGTTTCCTTCAATTTTTCCGTTAAATGGTTTTTAATTTCGAACCGTTTATTCCGCTCGGCATCAATTTGTTGCCGCAGAGCGACCAAACCTTGCGCATCTTGTTTTGCCTGCTCGGTCATAAGTCGTTTTGCATGGAATTCAATTTGTTGCAATTCCATATCCAATTTTTTTATTTCTTCCTGAATATTAGCCGCCAGTTGTTTTTTAAGGGTTTCAGTAACTTTGGCTTTAATTGTCACAGGACATTTCAACGTCATGTTTTCTATGGCGGATCACCTTCTTAAATGATTTCAACCATTACTTTCTTGTTTTCTTTACCAATGCTTTGGCGATAACTGCAACGAGTTCTTTCATAGTTATCACACTTCTTTCTTATTACGCTTTATTTCATCCCACTTTTTCAGAACGCCTGCTTTGCTCAACAAGTTTTTTACGGTATCAGTGGGTTGAGCGCCTTTTTGCAGCCAGTCAATTGCTTTGTCCTCTTCGATTTTCACAACTGCCGGTTCTGTAGTAGAATCATAATGACCTACGATTTCAATGAAACGACCATCGCGCGGAAAACGAGAATCAGCAACAACAATGCGATAAAATGGGCTTTTCTTGGCACCCATGCGCATTAAACGAATTTTCACTGCCATCTTTATCACCTCCTTTATAGAATATATAAATGATGAAAGAATTTATTGCATAAAAGGTAGTTTAAAACCACCTTTTTTTCCGGTTTTTTTCATATCCTGGAAACGCTTCATCATCTTTTTTGCATCGGAAAATTGTTTCAATAAACGGTTTACATCTTGCACCTTGGTTCCGCTGCCAAGTGAAATCCGTTTGCGGCGGTTTCCATTGATAATCGATGGATCTTGACGTTCTTTTTTAGTCATCGAACAAATGATCGCTTCGACTCGTCCCAGCTCTTTTTCATCGATTTTTGCGTCTTGCAATTTTTTCATATTGCCCATTCCCGGCAACATGCTAAGAATTTGCTCCATGGATCCCATCTTACGGATTTGCCTCAACTGATCCAAGAAATCATCCAGGGTAAACTCCTGGCGACGCAGCTTTTTTTCTAACTCTTTTGCCTGTTCTATATTAATTGCAGTTTCTGCTTTTTCAATCAAACTAAGGATATCGCCCATCCCAAGAATACGGGAAGCCATGCGATCAGGATGAAACGGTTCCAAGGCATCCAACTTTTCGCCCATCCCGACAAATTTGATCGGGCGCCCTGTAACCGCCTTAATCGATAATGCCGCACCACCGCGGGCATCACCATCCAATTTGGTTAAGATAATTCCATCAATACCAAGGTCCTGATTAAACGAATCGGCCACCGTAACTGCATCTTGCCCTGTCATTGCATCCACAACCAACATAATTTCATGCGGCTTAACCGTTTGTTTGATTGATTTGAGTTCCTGCATCAACGCTTCGTTAATATGCAAACGTCCGGCTGTATCGATAATAACAATATCATTTGCATACGACACCGCATGTTCTACTGCTGCTTTCGCAATAGCAACAGGATCAGGATTATCTTCCTGGGCAAAAACCGGTATCTGAAGCTGTTCTCCCAATACTTGCAATTGTTTAATAGCCGCCGGACGGTACACGTCGCCGGCAACTAACAATGGCCGCTTGTTTTGTTTCTTTAACGAAAGAGCTAATTTCCCAGCCGTTGTCGTTTTACCGGCCCCCTGCAAGCCGACCAGCATCACAACCGTCGGCGGGCGGGAAGATATCGTAATCCGGCTTTGAGTTCCTCCCAATAATGCGGTTAGTTCTTCATTGACGATTTTTACTACCTGTTGTCCAGGAGTAAGGCTTTGCAGTATTTCTTGTCCAACTGCTCTCGCTTTGATTTGTGCAATAAAATCTTTCGCAACTTTAAAATTTACGTCCGCTTCCAACAACGCCACACGGACCTCACGCATTGCTTCATTAATATCGTTTTCGGATAATTTCCCTCGTCCACGTAATTTCTTAAACGTTTGCTGCAGTTTATCCGCTAAACCTTCAAAAACCATTCTGCCACCACCTGATTTTAATCTAACAGGACTTTCAGTTGCTGCATCGCTTGCTGCGCAGCAGGATTAGCACATATTTCTGCCGGCAGTCCGGCAATCAAATCATAAACATTTTGTACAATACGCCGTTGTTCGTCGTGCCGTTTAACAAGATGCAGGGCATGTTCATATTCTTCCAACATTTGTTCAGCCCGTCGCAAAATATCATGTACAGCTTGGCGGGAAATGCCAAATTCGGCGCCGATTTCAGTCAGCGACATATCCTCAAGATAGTGCATAGAGATGCACTGCCGTTGTTTCTCCGTTAATAACGGTCCGTAAAAATCGTATAACGATGCAATATACAAAACTTTGGCAAGCAATCTTTCACCTTCTTGCTAATTAAAAACCGGTCAAGTAAAAACCCTTTACATATGCATTATAAGTAAATTCACATGCTCTGTCAAGTATAATTACTTGTCACCAAATAAAGCTTCCGCAAAATCTTTGGCATCAAACGGACGCAAATCATCAATTCCTTCTCCTACACCAACCCAGCGGACGGGCAACCCCAGCTCAACACCAATTGACACAACAACTCCACCTTTTGCCGTTCCGTCCAATTTTGTTAAAACAACACCACTGACCGGCGCCGCAGCGCTGAATAATTTCGCCTGGATGACAGCGTTCTGTCCAGTTGTAGCATCCAATACCAATAATATTTCATGCGGAGCTCCAGGTATTTCACGATTAATAACCCGATTGATTTTTTTAAGTTCTTCCATTAAATTTGCTTTTGTATGCAACCTACCTGCAGTATCGATGATTAATGTATCAATTTTCCGGGCGCGGGCTGCCTGAACGGCATCAAAGGCAACCGCTGCAGGATCGGAACCAGCAGCTTGTTTGATCACATCAACGCCGATACGGCTCCCCCAAATTTCTATTTGTTCAATTGCTGCCGCGCGAAAAGTATCCCCTGCTGCCAATAACACCTTTTCTCCCTTTTCGCGATAATAATTTCCTAATTTTCCGATTGTTGTCGTTTTGCCAACGCCATTGACACCAATAACCAAGATTACGCGGGGCGGTTCGGCAGGAACAGGCTCTTCTGAAACATTCCGCATTAGCATTTCTTCTATTTTCGTTTTCAAGTAAGGTCGAAGGTCATCCGGAGTATTGATTTCTTTTGCCCGAATCCCTGTCTGAACCGCAGCCATCAATTTATCAGTAGTCTGTACCCCGATATCAGCCGATAACAATACGGCTTCCAAATCTTCCAAAAATTCATCGTCTATTGTAGCATATCCCGATATCAACTGATCAATCTTGTCCGTAAAATTTTTCCTGGTTTTTTCTAAACCAGATTTTAATCGATCAAAAAAGCCCATTTACAATCTCCATCCCTTCTAAAATCAGCCGGCTTGATCCATAAATTTGACCGAAACCAACCGTGTTACACCCGCCTCTTCCATTGTAATCCCATGCATCACATCCGCAACTTCCATTGTTCCTTTGCGGTGGGTAACAATAATAAATTGCGTATTCCGCGCATAACCACGCAAAAATTCGCTAAATCGCTGGACATTCGCTTCATCAAGAGCGGCATCAATTTCGTCCACCACACAAAAAGGAGCCGGACGGTAAGCAAGAAAAGCAAATAACAGCGCAATAACAGTTAGAGCTCGCTCACCGCCTGACAACAAACTCAGATTTTGCTGTTTTTTCCCAGGCGGCTGGACGATAATTTCAATCCCGGCCGTTAATAAATCATTTGTTCCGGCTAACTCCAAATGAGCTTGCCCGCCGCCAAACAAACGAGTAAAAATATCACCAAACAACTCATTGATCATTTTAAATGCCGTTTGAAACTGCTTGCCCATCGTTTGGTCAATGTCACCGATGATCTTAAATAAAGAAGCGCGCGCTTCTGTAAGATCGTTGTATTGCACTTGCAAAAATTGATGTCTTTCTTGTAACTTGCTGTATTCTTCAATTGCCTGGGGGTTAATTGCCCCCAGCGAAGCAATGCTGCGTTCCAAATCTTGTTGCTCAAGCCGCAGCTGCTCAATCGGTTCTGCAAGAAATAACGTCTCTGCTTGACTTCTTTCGATATGAAACCGGTCCCGGAGCTGCTCCACACAACTTTCCCGATCAAAGGTACATTTGGTAAACCGCAATTGAACGTCATTCAACTGTCCTTGTATTTCACTGCGTTTGCGCCGAAAATCTTTTAATTCTTTTTCATTCTTTTGCATAGCGACCAACAATGACATTTTATTTTTTACCAAGACATCCTGTTCCAGGCGTTTGGATATAAGTTCATTTTGCAATACTTCTCTTTGGTTCGCAGTTTCAGCAATTTCCAAATCAGTTTGACTTAACTGTTGCTCAAGCGCAATTCGTTCCTCACTCATTTTTTGCAATTTCAAAACGACCGACGAAACATCTTCTTTCAACTGCTCGAGTTGCTTAAAAGCCGCATTGATATGCTGTTGCGCAGAATTTAGTTGTATTTTCCGTTCCGTTACAATATTTTGCAATTTTTCCTTGTTTTGTTGCATTACCTTTAATTCTTCTTGCCATAATCCCGTTTGCAGCTTTTGTTCTTCTCCTTCGCCTTCCAAAACGGATAATTCTTCCTTCTTGGCAAAAAGACGCTGTGCAATCAGCTTTTTTTCTTCTTCTTCGCATGCAATATCAGCCTGCAGCGTTTCAACTGACAAAAGAAGCCGCTTTTTGTCAGCTGTCAATTTTTCTATATGAATAGCCACCTGCGCGAGCTTGATATCATAATCATTTCGTTGCTGCTCTAAATCGACAGCCTGTACATCCAGCCTTTTTATTTCTTCATGGGACCGAATAATTTGCGAACGTACTTCTTCTATTGTTCTATGGATTTCATTACTTTTTTCCTGCAACAAATGGACCTCGTTCGCCCGACTGAGAAAACTGGTTTCCCGCCGCTGCGTACTGCCCCCGGCGAGACTGCCGCCAGGATGAACGATTTCACCATCGAGCGTAACAATTCGAACCGTATACGAACTTTGTTTCGCGATAACCAACGCTTCTTCAAGCGTAGCAGCTACCACAGTCCGCCCTAATAAGAAATCAACCACCCGGCGGTAACGAGGCTCACATTGCACCAATGATGCAGCAAAACCAAGCGAACCGGTATGTTCAGACGCCTTCTTTTCAAACGGCCTGGGCTGCATTACCTGAATGGTATTTAATGGCAAAAATGTCGCCCGGCCCAAATTTTTATTTTTTAAAAAAGCAATGGCGGCCTTGGCAACTTGATCGTTATCCGTGACAATATGCTGCAATGAATTGCCAAGAGCCACTTCAATTGCTACAACATACTGCTCGTCAACTGTAATTAACTCGGCTGCTGCGCCGCAAATTCCAGAACGCCAAGGCAAGTCACTTTTTAAAATACTTTTAATCCCGCGGCCAAACCCTTCATATTCCCGCTGCATCGCAGAGAGAACTTTTTGACGTGAATTGAGTTGGTTAAACTCGGCCGTATATCTCTTTTCCTGTTCTTGAAGCTGCAAAGAAATTTTATTCTGCTCGTCTCGTAATGCTCGTGCAGCGCAAATTGCGTTTTGCAGGCTTTGAAGCGTTTCTTTACAACTTGCTTCATTCTTTTTATACGCCACAGCCTGCGCTTCATTTTCCGCTAACTGCCGGCTATATTGGTCATATTCCTTCTTTAAACCAATATATCGTCCATGCCAATCTTGTTCGTCACGCTCGAGAATTTTTACTGTGTTTCGATGAGTAACAAGCTTTTGCAAAAAATCGAAGGACTTCTCATTGGCGTCCTGAATCTGGCGTTCCCGATCCAACACACCAATTGTAACCTCATCAAGCGCTTTTTTATCGATTGCAAAAACGGTTTGCAATTTCCGTTCTTCTTCCTGCCAGCGAACCATTTCAGCGTTTAAATTACTTGTTTTTTCCTGAAAAGAAGATTTTAATCTATCTTGACTATCGATATCATTTGTTAATTTTTCCCACGCCGTTTTACTCTGCTTCGTTCTTTCCTGAAGAACAGCTGCTCTGCCACCAAGCCGTTCCAAATCCGTGTTTGCTGTTTGTAAATCCCGTTCCCAATCAGCAAGTTGACGTTCTACAACTGCCAAGTCAGACAAAGATTGTTCTTTCACCACTTCCAACTCAATAATTTGCGTGTTAATTGCCACATCTTGGTCTGTAAGTGTTTGTTGCTGCAACTGCAAACTATCCAACATTGTTTCTGACTTCTGCAGTCGATCCAAAATGAGGGTAACCTGACAAGACACCAAACGATTGTGCAAATTATTGTACTTTGCAGTCCGTTCCGCACTTTCCGCCAATGGAGCAAGTTGCGCGCCGATTTCCGTTAAAATATCCTGCACCCGCTGTAAATTTTGCTCCGTGTCTTCTATTTTACGCAAGGCCTCTTTTTTTCGTTGCTTGTATTTCGTAATCTCAGCAGCTTCTTCAAATAAAAGACGCCGTTCTTCCGGCCGATTATTCAAAACCTCATCAATTTTGTTCTGGCTGATCACCGTCATCGATTCACGGCCTAACCCGGTATCCGCAAAAAGGTCGTGAATATCTTTCAATCGGCAAGGGACTTTATTGATATAATACTCGCTATCACCTGACCGGAAAACCCTTCTGGTAATAACAACTTCGAGAAAATCAACCGGCAGTACGCCGTCACTATTATCAAAGACCAGGGAAATTTCCGCAACACCTAACGCCCGTCTGGTAGAACTGCCGGAAAAAATAACATCTTCCGACTTTGTCCCACGTAAACTGCGGATGCTTTGTTCTCCCAATGCCCAGCGAATGGCGTCCGCAATGTTGCTTTTTCCGCTGCCATTCGGCCCTACAATGGCAGTAACTCCCGGCCCGAACTCGATCCATGTTTTATCGGCAAACGATTTAAAACCATAAGCTTCTAACCGGCGTAACAACAAAAAATATCACCCTCGTCTATTCCGCTTATTCGATTTGAAACATCGATAGTATCAAATCGTTCAATCAACACGTCTCATCTGTCATTATTTACAAAAATCATAAAGAACTACAGAAAATATCGTTTAGATTAGTTCTGCCTGATTCTTAAAATTCCTGCTCAACTAAAGATCCAACAGCATTTCTGTATTAATCAAAAACTCCCTTTTTGACGACGCAATTCGCAATTCGCCCCGACAATCGCCATCAGCAATGAACTGTATGTCAACTGGTCCGTATTTATGCTGCCACCGGCGCAAATTACGGTTTGCCTGCCCGCGGGCTTTTGAATGATCCAACGGATGATGATGAATTACCACTGTATGTTCATCGGAACAACGCTGTTCAAAATAGACCGCACCCATGACATAGAACAAATATGAATCCGTTAATTCGCCAAAAGCAGGGTGGTAAGGCCCGTCTAAAACAACACCGGGCAGTGACAACTCCTCAGTTGCCTGCAGCCCTGTACGAATTACCTTTATTTTTTGACGTTGCAGCATAAGTTTTAGAAAGGCGGCGCGGCGGATTGCTTCCTCTAACGAAAGCGGCTGATAAACGCCTTGCAAGTACATATCTGCCAATCGTGTATCAGCAATCACAACCGTTGGATAAATACGGGCAAAATCGGCGTTCAAGCGAGTTGCCCGGAAAGCGGTTAAAATCAAACTTTGCCAATCTTCCTGTGGTAATCCGGGCATCAACTGGATACCGCAAGAAAAACCGGCACTCTTAAGCAAGTTTACTGCTCGCACAACTTCATCAACACCGTGTCCGCGTCCGGCAGCTTCTAAAACTTTGGCATCCATGGATTGAACTCCTAATTCAACCGTCAATACCCCATATTCTGTCAATAACGCAATTACCTCTTCATCAATTGCATCCGGGCGGGTTGATACGCGAATAGCATGGATAACTCCATTCGACAACAATTGGAAAACAGGCTGCAACAGAGAACGTTGCAAGTTTTTTGAAATCGCAGTAAAACTCCCCCCGTAAAAAGCGACTTCAATCCGTCTGGGTTGTGTTATATTGCTAATATGTCGGCTTAAAACCTCGTTGACCATTTCCGGTCCTACGACGGCATCCATTCCGGTAATCTTCCGTTGGTTGCAAAAAACACAATCATGCCGGCAACCATAATGAGGAATAAAAATGGGAATAATATATGGATTCATAATAGCCTCATTAGACAAAAGCGACCCTTCGGCCGCCTTTGTGTTTGTTACTGAATGATATTCAATTTCACCAAAGCTTGGCGGGCAGCCTGCTGCTCCGCCTCCTTTTTATTTTTACCATCACCGGTTCCAAACAATACTCCATTCACAAAAACCGCTACATGGAATACTTTACTGTGGTCCGGCCCTTCTTCACCAACGACTTCGTATCCGATCCGGGTGTCATTATCCCTTTGCACTACTTCTTGCAGCCAGGTTTTATAGTCACGGCCATAATCGCCGCCGGCAAGCATCTCTAAATCACTGCGAAATAAAGTTAAAACAAACTCACTTGCCGCTTTCATTCCTTGATCAAGATAAAGCGCACCGATCATAGCTTCCATCGCATCCGCCAAAATCGAGTTGCGTTTGCGGCCGCCGGAAAGATCTTCCCCTTTTCCGAGCAACAAATACTCTCCCAAATTCAGACTTTTTGCCAGACGCGCCAATGCAAGCTCACAGACAACATGGGAGCGGGCTTTTGTTAAATTTCCTTCTGGCATTTGCGGAAACGTTCGAAACAAATAGTCGCTGATGATCGTGTCCAAAACGGCATCACCAAGAAATTCAAGCCGCTCATTATGTTCGACAACCATTCCTTTTGCTTCATTGGAATAAGAAGTATGCGTAAACGCTTGATGATAAAGGACAATATTAGAAGGTACGATTCCTAAACCATTGCAAAAAAGAATCAAAGTCGATTTTCGTTTTTGGCTAATCTTTGCACTCATACTAAAATCTATGCCTGATATTTTTTCACCAGCAAAGTTGCATTATGACCGCCAAACCCGAAAGAATTGGACATTGCAACATTCACAACCTGCTTACGGGCCGTATTCGGTACATAATCCAGATCTAATTCCGGATCCGGGTCGTCATAATTGATTGTCGGTGGAATCATATCGTTAAGTACAGTTAATACCGAGGCAATAAATTCAATTCCGCCAGAAGCGCCCAGCAAATGTCCTGTCATTGATTTGATGGAACTGATCGCCAGTTTTGACGCGTGCTCCCCAAACAAAGACTTGATTGCCAGCGTTTCATTTTTATCATTTAACGGCGTCGAAGTACCATGCGCATTAATATAATTTACGTCAACAGTTTGCAGGCCTGCATCTTTGATTGCCAATTCCATACATTTAGCAGCTTGCACGCCTTCCGGCGCAGGCGCAGTAATATGATACGCATCAGCGTTCGTACCATAACCACCCACTTCAGCATAAATTGTTGCCCCTCTTGCCAACGCATGTTCCAAGGATTCCAGAACAACAACGCCAGCGCCTTCACCCATAACAAAACCATCCCGTTTTTTATCAAACGGTCTGGAAGCCTTCTCCGGTTCCTCATTATATGTCGACATCGCTTTCATGGCGCAAAAGCCCGCCATCGCTGCCGGTGATACCGCAGCTTCTGTCCCGCCGGCAAGCATCACATCCGCATCGCCGCGTTGAATAATCCGGAAAGCATCACCAATTGAATTCGTGCCGGTGGCACAAGCTGTAATTACGCAGCTGCATGGACCTTGTAATCCCATAGCAATCGACACTTGCCCCGCCGCCATGTTAGCGATCATCATAGGCACAAAAAATGGGCTGATCCGATTTGGCCCTTTGTCAAATAACACCTTATACTGGTCATTCAGCGTATCGATTCCGCCAATACCGGTTCCAATCACCGTACCAACCCGTTGCAAATCTTCAGCCGCTAAATCCAATCCAGCATCTTCTGAAGCCATTTTGGCAGCAGCAATAGCAAACTGGGTAAAACGGTCCATCCGTTTTGCTTCTTTTTTATCTATATATTGCGTCGCATCGAAGTTCTTTACTTCACCGGCAATTTTGGTCACATAATCTGTCGGATCAAACCGGGTTATTTTCGCTACACCAGATTTACCTTCCAGCAAAGCTTGCCAAAACTCTTGCTTGCCTATACCGATCGGGGTAATTGCTCCGAGTCCTGTAACAACAACTCGTTTTTTCAAGCTGTTCACCTCTCCCTACTAATTTGTTTCTTCCGCTTCTTTAATA
>JAGFXW010000244.1 GCA_017861495.1 Bacillota bacterium | reverse complement strand
CGGCAGCGTAACATAAAGGAGAGAACGTTCAAGTTCTGTCAACGCCGGCGAAAACGCAGGCTGCAAGGATGAAGAAAATATACACTACGGGGGAATCAGAATGAAACGTCTATTACGATCTATTTGTATTTTGTGTTTTGCAATAATAATGTATTGTACTCCATCGGCAGAAGCGGCGGAAATCGTAACCTTACAGCAAACAAACGCCAAAGACGTTTACACGTATATTCTTACTGAAAACCTCAAGCAAGGATTTATACTGCAATCAATCTCCGATTATTGCCTGGTTTTCGAAGATATCCGGATCAAAACCTTGCCGTTCACCGTAAACTGGGGACATGACAGCAAAGTACTGCTTGTTTATAATATCGCCCCTATGGATGAAAACGCAGTTGTCAGCTGCGAATTTCAAATCATCAGCAATCCGGGAACGGAAGGGGAAAAGATCCATATCGCATCACTGGAAAACAGCAACCTCTATCCTCCCCCCTATAAGGAAGATCTGAAAGCCGGCAGCCAATTCACCAAAACGTCTCTCCGATCCATTAAAGCTGTCTTTAACGGCACGTATTTGTACGGCTTCCATTATATATTGAAGCAAAAAGAACTTCTGGTCCTGAAAGTTTGGCCGGATATGCCGGCGGAAAAAGCCGGATTATTGGCCGGCGATATCATCATAAAAATTAACGGTTTTGACCTAACTACGCTTGAAGATGACAGGATCAATAATTTATTGCTGACCGGCGAAGCAGGAGCGAAAATCCAACTGACAGTTCTTCGCAATGGGCAGGAAATCAATTTGAAAATGACCAAAAAATTTGTACCGCCAACGTTCCTAAAATAATCTTCAATCAGCCCTTTAGCACACCAAGCGGTTGAAGTTTGACCAAGGTCTTGATCAAATCCAATTCCTGCTGGATGACTTCCTCAATATCCTTATAAGCCAGAGGGCACTCGGAAACATCCAGGCGGCCTTTGCGGTCCCGGCTCCAACGCCCGAACACAACGCCAGCCATCGCTTTATTGGCTTGTTCTTCCGAAATGGTCTTGTCGGCTTCCGCCCGGCTCATTTTCCGTCCGGCACCATGGGATGCCGACATAAACGCTTCCGGATTGCCCAATCCTTCTACGATGTAGGAGGGCGTTCCCATACTTCCCGGAATAATGCCGACATCACCCTTGAACATGCGGATAGCGCCTTTGCGGTGGACAAGCACCCGCTTGCCATAGTGTTCTTCCCAGGCGGCATAATTATGGTGCGTGCAAATTTCTTCTCCTTGCTGGGCCCCGCCAACAACTTCAAACACAATTTCTTTCAACCGCTGCATCATCAGTGCCCGGTTTGCCTTGGCAAACCGCAGACAAAACTCCATGGCCCGGAGGTACTCGTTGCCTTGCGGCGTATCCACCGGTAAATAGGCTAATTCCCACTGTGCCGGTACCGGCGTTTTCCAACGGGAATTCAAACCAACTGCGATTTGATTATAATGATCACACACTTTTTTGCCGATATTCCGGCTGCCGGAATGGATCATCAGCCAAACAAACCCGTCATCCCCTTTTTGTATCTCAACGAAATGGTTCCCCGAACCCAATGTCCCAATCTGATGCCGAGCCGATTCCAACTCAATATGGATGATTTCTACGTCCGGTACAAGATCAAATACCGGATTTTCTTGTTTTTTCTTATGGTGGTTAAATCCGACGGGAATAACGGCGCGCGCTTTACCGATCACTTGTTTAATTTGCTCTTCTGCAATATCCCGTAACGTCGTTTTTACGGCAATCATCCCGCAGCCGATATCAACCCCGACCGCGTTCGGTACAATCACATTGTCCGCAGCCAGCACACCGCCGATCGGCATGCCGTAGCCGCTGTGGCAATCCGGCATGACCGCGATATGATGATAGGCAAAAGGCAATTTTGCCAAATGTTCTATTTGTTCTTTTGCGGTTGCTTCGATTTCCTTTGTCCAGGAGTATACCGGCACCAAGCTTCCTTCATATTGAAATTGAATCATGATACGGTCTCAACCTCCTTAGCGCTCAAAAAAACGACCTAAGTCAAATTTTAACTCTATCTGGTAGTAGCAATTCAGGCCGAAAATTAAACTTCCTTATCCTATTATAATGTATTTTACCGTTCATTTTTAGGCCAAAATCAGATAAAATATTATCGTGAAACCCGTTGTATGTCCATACTACAAAAACTGTCGTTTTCTGTAAAACTTAAGAAAAATGGTGTGTCGTTCTGTGTGATTTGTATACACATATATAGAAAGGCGATTGTTTGTATATTATTTATACACATAATCGCCTTTTCGGCGCAACCAACGAAACACTTCTCTTTCTTTAAAATACCGCAATAACATGCAGTTACGTCTATATTTTCACATACTCTGCGCCGTTTTCATAAGAAATAAAAAAAATGGCATTGAAATTGCATATTATGTCAGCGCAGAGTATGTGAAAAGAATATCATACTCAAAAAATAAAAAACGAGGCGATAATTCATGAGTGTGTTTTTAACGGAAGAACAAAAAGGGTTGCAAAAAATGGTACGGGACTTTGTCCAGAAGGAAGTAGTTCCTGTTGCCGCAAAATACGAGGCAGAAGGCGAAGTTCCTTGGGATTTGTTTAAAAAAATCACTGATATGGGACTCCACTGCATGGCTATGCCGGAAGAGTTTGACGGCCCTGGCTTTGGCAGCTTGGATCATGCTATAATTGCCGAAGAACTGGCCAAAGGCGATGCCGGGTTCGCTACCATGGTCGGCGTTAATAGCTTGGGCGCCTATCCGGTTCTGCTCGCCGGTACCCCTGAACAGCAGCAACTGTTCTTTGACATCGTCAGCGACGGCAAATTGGCAGCGTTCTGCTTGACAGAGCCGAATGCTGGCTCGGATGCCGGCGCAGTAGCCACAACGGCTCGCCGCGAGGGAGATGAATATGTAATCAATGGCGCGAAATGCTTCATTTCAAACGGCGGTTTGGCCAGCGTCTACACGGTTCTTGCTTCCACCGACAAGAGCAAAGGCTTAAAAGGCCTGAGTGCATTTATTGTCGAGCGGGATCGTCCTGGCGTTTCTGTTGGCAAAGAAGAAAACAAAATGGGTATCCGCACTTCCAATACCTGCGACGTCATTTTCCAAGATGTCCGTATTCCTGCCAGCCATCTGCTGGGCAAAGAAAATGAAGGCTTTAAAATCGCAATGCAAACCTTGGATATCGGCCGTCCTGTCGTTGGCGCTACTTCCGTTGGTGTAGCACAGGCAGCGTTGGATATCGCAACGAAGTATGCCAAAGAACGGATCCAGTTTGGCAAACCAATCGCTACCTTCCAGGCGATCCAATTTATGCTGGCCGACATGGCAATTGCCGTAGAAGCATCCCGGACGTTGGTCCACCAAGCCGCCCGCCTGAAAGATGCCGGTGCGCCGTTCACCAAGGAAGCCGCGATTGCCAAAACGTTCGCTTCCGATGCGGCAATGAAAGTAACCACGGACGCCGTACAAATTTTGGGCGGTTATGGTTACAGCAAAGAGTATCCGGTAGAAAAGTTAATGCGCGATGCGAAAATCATGCAAATTTTTGAAGGAACAAACCAAGTCCAGCGCATAGTTATCGCCGGCCAATTGTTGAGCAGTAAATAATATTAGATCCTATATATAAGTGAGCCTTAGGTTCGGAGGGGGTTATTGCCCCCGCCGAACCCTTAGAGCGAACTTAAGACTGAGGCTCGAAATCTTTGATTTCGCGAAG
>JAGFXW010000243.1 GCA_017861495.1 Bacillota bacterium | reverse complement strand
CGGGTCTACAATCTTTATTTCCACTCCCGCCACGGCATAACCGTCACTATTGATGATACGGTCATCCGCATCATGCAAAGCCGTTGCCGTATGCGGCACACTTTCTGTAGACCCATAAACACCAAGCACTTTGAAACCGGCCTGCATCGCTTCTTTCACCATATGCCTCGGTATCGGCGCTCCGCCGCATAAAAAATACCGGAGAGAGCTGATGTCATGTTTCGCAGCTTTGAGCGCGCGAAGGATATCATGCACAAAGGGAGTGGCACCCATTCCGCAAGTGCATTTTTCCTGTTCGATAAGCTTCAAGGTATTTTCCGGGATGAAGATATCCTGGAGAACGCTTTTGGCGCCAAAAAGGAACGGCATGGTCACCCCATGATGAAAACCGGTGGCATGTCCTACCGGCGCCGGCATTAATATCGTGTCGAAGGAATTGAAATTCACTCTGGCCGCAAAGGCTTTTTCGGCAGCGATAATATTATTGTGTGTTAGCATGACACCTTTGGGATTTCCTTCGGTACCGGAAGTAAACAATACAGCCGCCAATTCATCCGCATTGACTTTGGCGTCGTCCCGGATTGGAGCATAATCCCGCAGCACCTGTTCTAATGTCATGCATTGCGTACTTTCCTGATATTTGTCGACCATGACTATCTGTTTAAGACTCGGAACATTAGGCCTTAATGCTTCAGCCACTTCAAAAAAGTTTCTCTTTTTAAACGTATACGGAAAGAATAAAACCTTACTTTCACATTTATTTAAAATATAAGATAAGTTACGCTCACTATAATTCGGACAAAGGGCATTACAAATCGCCCCCGCTTTCAAACAGCCAAGGTAGATCACAGTGAACTCCGCCCAGCCAGGCATCAGCAGCGTGACAAAATCACCCGGCCCAATGCCTTGCGCTTGCAAATACGCCGCTACTCGGCCGGAAGCCTCATCAAGTTCTGTATACGTAAACGCTTTCCCCTGGAAATCGACAACGGCTGTTTTTCCCGGGACGCTTCTTACCGCCATTTGCCAATAATCGACCAGGGTCGCATCTCCCCAGTAACCGAGTTTGCGGTACTTTTCCCTTTGTTTTTCATTGATTTTATATTCTAAAGGCATTTTTTCAACCCCTTGGTTGGGCACTTTGCATTGCTATTGCCGCCCAGAAAATCTGCTTCATCGTTTAATCGATGCCGCCCGTAAGGATTGCGGTACTATTTGTTTTACCGTAACTGTGAATGTTAAAATCAGCGAACCGAGAATGGATACGCCGGCACCCAAATAGAGGGCCATATTATATCCGTAGGCATCTACAACTACTCCAGTCAGAAGTGGAGCGGTTATACCTCCGATCGTGGCGAACGTCGCCCAAAGGCCGGTAATTTTGCCGGCGTTTTTCCGGGAAAAAACCATGGGCATCGAATAATAACCGCCCATCGTGAGACATAAAATCCCATTCGAAGCAGAAATTAGCGCTACCACGTTGAGTGCGTTTTCTGCCCGGGATCCCATGATCAATAGAATACCGGCAGCTGTCATCCCTATTATGGGGATAATTTTGCGGCCGAAATTATGGCCGAATTTCGCTGCTGCCTTGTCGGCTAAATACCCACCAATCGGATAAGTGAAAATGGCAACCATGTATGGCATCATGGTGTAAATAGCGCTTTGCGTCAATTGGAGGCCAAGCCCCCGTACAAAATAAGTCGGCAGCCAGGTCATAAACAAGTAAAACAGATAATTGGTACAGAAAAAGGATATCGCACCGGTCCATACCGATGGGGTCGAAAAAATGTCTTTCGGAGTCAAATCGGGAGCCGGCTTATCATCAACAACCCCAGCCTGTCCTTGCTCCGTCTTAATATAAGCCAGTTCTTCCTTACTGATCGTGGGATGGTTTTCGGGCTTATCCTTACCGAACTTCACCCATATAAAAATCCAGAGCGGAGCAATAAACGCGAAGGACCAGAACACCATATGCCAGTTCCATTGATGGATAATCCAGGCAGCGATCGGCATGGTCAACGTGATGCCTAAAGGAACCCCTACCAAACAGATCCCTTGCGCCAACCCGGTTTCATGTTTAGGAACCCATTTGGCAACCATCGAAGAAATTGCCGGCAAGGCTACGCCTTCACCCATCCCCATTAAAATCCGAATGGCCACCATTAAGCCGAGAGTTGAACCGAAAGGCGTTAAGAAAACAAAGATTGACCACCAAACAGCCCCAAAAATAATAACCTTGCCGCCGCCGAAACGGTCTGCCAGCCAGCCGCCAATAATCATGCTGCACGCATAACCGATAAAAAAGGCGGTCGACACCAGGCCAAACTGCGTTCCCGTCCAGTTAAATTCTTTCATCATGGATGGTCCGGCAATCGACATATTTGAACGGTCCATGTACAACACTACGTAACATAACAGGAATTGCGCTATGATCAACCACCGTGTATTGCCAATCTTTGAACGCATGGTTATCTCTCCTTTAACAATACAAAGTCCCTGTGCCTTTGAATCCATTATACCTTGTTGAAGATAACGAGAAGTAAAAAACATGAAAAATCCAGGAATTACATGTTCATGGCTATCACAGCAGGAAGTACTTCCTGCTGTGATAGCCTGAACACTGCTTAAACCTGGATTCATGAAATTTCCTCATCGGCACCCAGGTTTAAAGAATTGACACATTTGCAAAGCGCAAAAACCTTTAAAACAAATGGCTGATCGAGAAAAAAGGCAGATTAACTTGCTTTCACTTTTTTAATTTCTTCTACCATTGCCGGTATGACCTCCTGAAAATCACCAACGATACAGTAATCAGCAATTTCGAAGATCGGCGCATCCGGATCTTTGTTGATGGCGATAATCGTTTTAGAGGACGACATCCCTGCCAAATGCTGAATTGCCCCGGAGATTCCGCAGGCGATATAAATTTGCGGTCCAACGGTCTTACCAGTCTGGCCTACCTGTTGATGATGGGAAATCCAGCCCGCATCGACAGCCGCTCTCGACGCCCCAATGGCGCCGCCGAGCAGATCAGCCAGTTCCTTGAGGATCGCAAAGTTTTCCGGTTTACCCAAGCCTCTGCCGCCTGCCACGATAACATCGGCTTCTTCCAGCTTAATGCCGGAATCGGTAACAGTTTTAACGACTTCAACCACTTTGGTTTTCATTTCTTCCGCCGGTGTTGTGATCTCTTCTTTTACCACTTCGGCTGTCTTCGCTGCATCCGGCTGAACTTTTTTGAACACACCGGGACGGACCGTTGCCAGTTGTGGTCTGGTCTCCGGAACGGAGCAAACAGCCATCAAATTGCCGCTGAATTCGCGCTTGGTAAACTCAACCGTTCCGCCGGCGCCGCCTACCATGGCGATGCAATCGGCAACCAATCCGGTGTTCAGTTTGCAAGCTGCGCTGGCAGCTAGATCTTTACCATTGTTGGTTGATCCGATCAGAAGTACCGAAGGTTTATACTTTTCAACCAGTTTACCTATTACATAGCTGTATCCGTCAGCGCTAAAGTTTTGATATTCATCGCCGTCAACGCTGATGACCTGATCCGCACCGTACGCGATAGCATCTTTAACGGCAGCATCCACATTTTTGCCGATAACAACAGCAACCAGGCTTTCCTGACCGGCTGCAGCAAGCTGCGCGCCGGGGTTCAATAACTCCAGGCCGGTATTTTTAGCCTGTCCTTGTTCCGTTTCAATAAATACCCATACATTCTTGTAATCGCCGATATTCATTGCTTAACCTCCATTTAAATA
>JAGFXW010000065.1 GCA_017861495.1 Bacillota bacterium | reverse complement strand
TCACAAGGTAGCGGTCGTCGGCGCTGGTCCGGCGGGCCTGACTTGTGCGGGCGATTTGGCCAAAATGGGCTATGCTGTTACGGTTTTTGAAGCATTACAGACCGCGGGCGGCGTGCTTGTGTATGGAATTCCTGAGTTCCGTCTGCCGAAGGAGATTGTCGCCAAAGAAGTAGGCAAGCTTCAAGACCTCGGTGTTGAGATCCAGACCAATATGGTCGTTGGCAAGGTGAATTCGATTAATGAATTGTTTGAGCAGGGCTTTGAAGCCGTATTCATCGGTTCAGGAGCCGGATTGCCGTCCTTCATGAACATTCCCGGTGAAAACCTGCTGGGGGTTTACTCAGCTAACGAGTACCTTACCCGGGTAAACCTGATGAAAGCGTATAAGGAAGGGTATGACACCCCGATTGCCAAGAGCCGCAAAGTAGCAGTGGTCGGCGGCGGCAACGTTGCCATGGACGCGGCCCGTTGCGCGAAACGCTTGGGAGCAGAAGAGGTCTACATTGTGTATCGCCGTTCCGAGGCAGAACTTCCTGCGCGTGCCGAAGAGGTTCATCATGCAAAGGAAGAGGGTATTGTTTTCAAGTTGCTCA
This sequence comes from Bacillota bacterium, assembly GCA_017861495.1. Next base: position 20,668 of record JAGFXW010000065.1, on the reverse strand, counting down.
ACAATCCGGTGCGTATCCTCGGTGACGAGAGCGGACGTGTTAACGGCATCGAGTGTGTAGAGATGGAATTAGGTGAACCGGACGCTTCCGGACGTCGTCGTCCGGTGCCGAAAGAAGGCAGTAACTTTGTCATTGATGTAGATACGGTCATCGTGTCCATCGGAACTTCTCCCAACCCGTTGATCCGTTCCACAACGAAAGGACTCGAAGCCAATAAATATGGCTGCCTGATTGCCAGCGAGAATGGGTTGACAACGCGGGACGGGGTTTTCGCCGGCGGTGACGCCGTAACGGGAGCAGCCACCGTAATTTTGGCTATGGGCGCAGGCAAAATTGGCGCGCAAAGTATTGACGAATATATTCAAAAGAAATAACCTCCGGTTATTGCTGCTTTTGCAGGGTTAACGATAATTTGCATATATGACTTAAGTCCGCCTGGAACGTGATGTGAAGGTCACGCACGTTCCAGGCGGACTTTTTATGCATTTTTGCGACTGTCACTTCATTTAAAAATCGAATGTGCAAGCGCAACAAAATTACGCATGGCATGGGTAGAATACCGGTTTTTTTTATGGGCGATGAACACTTGCCGCGAGGTAAGCTCTTGAGACAGGGCAGCAATATTATAATAGGTAAGTTCATTATCAAAAGAACATCGTTTGACAAGCGTATCGGTGACCAAAGTGCAACCCAGTCCTTGACTGGCTACATTATAAGCGGTCATCAATTGATTGGGATGGATGGAGACTTTTGGGGTGAAGCCCCGCTCGCGGCAAAGGCGCATAGCACGACTATGAAGATCATGCTCTTTTTTTAATAAGACAAAAGATTCATTGCAAAAAAGCGAGAGATCTACTCCTTTTTTTTGTTCTAAACCGGCATCGCTGGCAGATACTTCGGCCCGGGTAAGTTTCTTATCAACCAATTTTTCGTTGAGTGGGTTGGTTTTTGGCACGGCCAGAAGAATATGTTCGTAGAATAGAGGGTGTATAGAGAACCGGTTTTCATCCGGTTCCCCGCCATCGATGATTAAATCAATTTTATCTTTTGCTAATTCTTCATATAGCCGTATAGAGTCAGCTTCTTGGAAATCAAGTTGTATACCTGGATAAAGCGCGGTATAACTGCTCACGATTTGCGGCAGCACATAGGAGCAATAAAGCGCGGTACCGGCAACGGTAAGGTGTCCCGTTTGCAGCAACCGAATATCTTCAATATAGATTTCCAGCTCTTTTTGCACCCGATACATTTGCTCGGCAGCCGCTAAATAGGCTTTTCCTTCTTCTGTAGGCGTGATTGGCGTTGTCTGTCGATCGAATAATGCATAGCCGAGCTGTTTTTCCCACTTTTTAATAATCGCACTGAGGGCTGGTTGCGATATGTGGAGCATTTGCGCGGCTTTAGAAAAGCTTTTTTCTTGATAAATGGTGTAGATATAACGAAAATAGCGTAAATTTTCCATAAGCGTACTCCTTATATAAGCAAAATTATATGACTATCATGTGATTATATATATTTGATTTTATAGCATCCCCATCCTATAATCAAGACAAGTCGAAATACTCTTAAAAAGGAGACAAATTGATGAGTACGATTGAGGAGAAATTTTCAAGACTTGGCATGGAAAATGCCCCTGGGCAGGAAAGCCGCAGTAAAGAAGAAAGTTTGGATTTGCGCGGTGAGCCCCTCTTAGGCCGGGCGGTGGATTTTTCGCATGGAGATGTGGATGCTTTTACACCTATTCCGGGAAGCTTGAACCATTTTATTAATGGTGTAGAAAATATTGGCGGCCGGCAGGCTTATACTGAATATCGCGGCGGCAGTGAGACGCTTTCGATGTTATCAGAAAAACTTTCTCTTTTTACCGGATGCGCGATTGATGCGAAGCAGGGGATGATTCTTACACCCGGTACGCAGGGCGCGCTTTTTTTAGCCATGGGCGCTCTTGTTGGTCGGGGCGACAAGGTAGCCATTGTTGAGCCGGATTACTTTGCCAATCGCAAACTGGTGGAATTTTTTGATGGGCAATTAGTTCCGGTTAAGATGGATTATTTTGGTTGCCGGGATAGAGCCGGGTTGGATTTGGACCAGTTGGAGAACGCATTTCGCAGTGGCGTCAAATTGTTTCTTTTTTCTAACCCAAACAATCCGGTCGGAGCGGTATATTCACCGGAAGAGATTCATTCCATTGCAGAATTGGCCGGGCGCTATGGTGTCAGCCTTATTGTGGATGAACTATACTCACGGCAAATATTTGATGGACGCAGATACACCCATCTTTGCGCTGAAAAAAATGCTCCTGCGCAGATGGTGACGATACTGGGACCGTCCAAGACCGAGTCTATGAGCGGATACCGTTTGGGAGTAGCTTTTGGTTCGCCGGTGATCATTGAACGTATGGAAAAATTACAGGCGATCGTTTCTTTGCGCGCCGCCGGCTATTGCCAGGCTGTGTTCGCCAGTTGGTTCAATGAACCGGAGGGCTGGATGGCGCAGCGTATTGCCGAACACCAACAGATCCGCGACGATCTTGTTGGAATGTTCAGCAGTTGTAAGGGTGTTCAGGTCCGGCCTACGGAAGCCGGCAGCTATTTGTTTCCGCAATTGCCTCCGCTCGACGTCGATATAAAAAGTTTTGTAAAAATCTTACGTTGCCATGCGCAGGTTACAGTGACTCCAGGTACCGAATTTGGCCCGCAATTCACGAACAGTATCCGATTGAATTTTTCGCAAGATGCAGCGGCGGCGAGAGCGGCAGTTGAGCGACTGCTTTGCCTTATAGAAAGATACCGGGTATATAGGTGAGCCTTAGGTTCGGAGGGGGTTAGAGCGAACTTAGTTCGAGTGTTATAGCCTGTTGATCCCCGACCTAAGAGGGCGGGGTCCCTGTGCCCTGTGGGTATTACAGGCTGTTAACGAGATAAAATGTACGAGTAAAGGATGGGCTAACGATGAAAAAAGTCGGTTTTTTGGGATGCGGAAAAATTGGGAGTATGTTATTGAAACATGTTGTTGCCAAAGATAATGCGCAGCCAGCCTTTATCCAGGATCCGTTTTATTCAGCGGCAGGAGAGTCCTGCCCTGTGATCAGGCAGGCGGATCCGCAATTTTACCGCGAGGCGGATTTAATCGTTGAATGCGCTACTGCTGATGTGTTGAAGGCGGATATTAGCACGATCCTTGCACATTGTGACCTGCTTATGTTTAGCGTGACGGCTTTCAGTGATGAAAAATTTGAAGAGCAGGTTTTGGAACTTTGTAAACGTCACGGGCGGCATGTCTACCTGCCGCATGGAGCCATCCTGGGGTTGGATGGATTGTATGATGCGCGGTCGTTGCTGCGTGAAGTGCGAATCACCACAACGAAGAGCCCGAAAAGTCTCGGGCTGCCTGATGGAGAGCGTAGAGTCGTCTATGAAGGTCCGACGCGCGAAGCTTGCCGGAAATTTCCCCGTAATGTGAATGTCCATGCTACGGTGGCGCTCGCCGGCATTGGGTTTGACCGGACACTTTCCCGTATCATTGCTGATCCGGCGGTTGCGACAAATTCACATTTCATTGAAGCCGTTGGTGACGGGGTGAACTTTGGCATCCAGGTAGAAAGTACGGCGGGCGAAGGAGTTACCGGCGCTTTTACACCGGTATCGGCTTGCGGTAGTTTGGACCGTATTTTGGACAAAAAGCCGGGTTTGTTGTTTGTATAACCTTCGCTGCGCAGTATTAACTGAAGAATGGAAGAAAGAATACCTGTCCAGCGGAAAATGGATGATTTGTTTTTTACAGTGGAAATAAGTTTTTTAGGTATGAATATTCGAGATTCACAAAAAACGAGGAGGGGTAACATGAGTGAGGCATTGGCAGCAAAAATTCCTCAGAAACGATGGTTAAGAATTATTCCACCAGCAATCCTTGTGTATATTTTCGCGTATATGGATCGAGTCAACATCGGCTTTGCGATAGCCGGTGGAATGAATGAATCCCTGGGCCTGTCGGCTACGGTTGCCGGCATGGCGGCAGGCATATTTTTTCTCGGGTATTTGTTCCTCCAGGTTCCAGGCGGGCATATCGCTGAACGCGGCAGCGCCAAGAAATTTATTGCTGCCACGATTTTGGTCTGGGGCGTTATTTCAATCATGACCGGTTTTGTTACCAACCAGACGCAATTATTGATTTTACGGTTTATTCTCGGTGTTTCGGAAGGCGGCGTTTTTCCTGCCATGCTCGTTATCATCAGCCACTGGTTCCCGGTTGAGGAACGGGCCCGGGCCAACGCTTTCTTTATCATGAACCTGGCGATTGCTTCGATGGTTACCGGGCCGGTTTCCGGCTGGCTAATCTCCACATGGGGTTGGCAATACGTATTTATTGTTGAAGGCGCAGTATCACTGGTATTGCTGTTGATTTGGTGGCCGTTTATCGATGACAGGCCTGAAGACGCCAAATGGATTTCGCCGGAAGAACGCGATTACCTGATTATGCGGCGCGAACAGGAAAAGGTGGACGTGCAATCGGCTGTCAAGGCAGATGTCAGCTACAAAGACATTCTATTCGACATTAACGTTTGGAAATTGATCGTATTTTTCTTTTGTTATATGATAGGGATTTTAGGTTACACGATGTGGCTGCCCACGATACTCAAATCGCTGATGAAAACAGGTATGACTGCTGTAGGTTTTCTCTCCGCGATTCCGTACATCGCTACCATTGCCGGTCAATTTTTGTTTGCGACCCTATCAGACCGTTCGATGAACAGACGGCTGTATATTGCCATTCCGGCGGCCGGCTTCGCTTTATGTTTCTTCCTGGCGACGATGTTTAAGAGTAACATTTGGGTATCTTTCGGGTTTCTTGTGGGCTGTGGATTTTTCATGCAAGCCTTTGCTGGCAGCTTTTGGACAATACCTCGCATCTTATTGCCCAGCCATGTCGTTGGTGGAGCGACCGGTATGATCAATGCGATCGGTAATCTGGGCGGATTTGTCGGCCCATTATTGGTCGGCTGGCTGATCACCCAAACCGGCAATACGGATGCCGGCGTATATGCTATGGGTATTGCGTTGCTGATATCATTTGTGGTGGCGTTCACCCTGCCGGCCAGTACGGCTGGTGCACCGAAGGCTGTCGCCGTGCAAACCGCTGAAAGTAAATAACAGGCAGAGAAGGAAGGCGGGATTATCCATGAAGCAGCGATCACGAGTGGCATTGATAACCATAGGCCAGACGCCTCGACCCGATCTGGAATCTGACCTATCGAGGCTTTGGAATAATCAATTTGAAATTGTCGAAGAAGGCGCTTTAGATGGTTTGAACGCTGTAGAGATTAAAAGTCTCGAACCGGCGCCGGGAGAGAGCGACCTGATTACGCGTCTTGCCGATGGCAGTTCCGTTTATGTGTCCCACCACCGGCTAACGCCTTATATCCAGGCAGCCATTGACCGGGCCTGCGAGCAGAGAGTGAATATTGTTATCATTGCTTGTGCCGGGGGGTTCGATGGTCTCAATGCAGACGTCCCGATCATTCAGCCTTGCAATGTTCTCGAGCACTCCGTCGCCAGCGTCTTGGCGCCCGGCCAGTCGGTTGCCGTGATCGTGCCGACTCAGGGCCAGGTCAAAGAGGCAAGTGACCGCTGGAGCGAACGAGGATATCTTGTTAAGGCGGTTTGTGTTGCCTCGCCCTTTGAAGACAAGCAAAAGTTAGTGAAACGGCTAACGGAAGACGAAAATGTAACGACCGTTGACACGATAATTTATGACTGTTTCGGCTTTGGATCCGACTACATTACCGATCTTTCCGGGCGTTACAGCGGTCCTACTTTTGTGACTAGAGTGCTTGTTGCCAAGCTGTTGATGGGAATTTTTCCAGAGACAGATCCAGCGTAAAAAATAAGAAGCGTGATTGACCGTTAAAAAGTCAGCCACACAAGAAGGTAGATGATCCCATGAGTGATGTGAGTATTGAGAGAGTGAGAACGCAGGTCCGGTCCCTGAGTGAAGCCGGACGTACACCCCAGGGCGGTGTTACGCGCCTGACTTATTCTCCGGAATATCGTCTCGGCATGCAAATGGTTACCGAGATGATGCAAGCCGCAGGCATGGAGGTTCATTGCGATCCAGTCGGCAACCTCATCGGCGTTTATTGGGGCAAGGAAATCGATCTGCCAGCGGTTATGACCGGCTCCCACCTTGACAGTGTCCCGGAAGGCGGGGAATTGGATGGTGCTTTGGGAGTGATGTCCGCGATTGAATGTGTGCGTTCCTGGCACGAAAACAAATGGCGGCCGCGGCGAACTGTAAAGGTGGTCGCCACTATTGAAGAAGAAGGAACATTGTTTGGGCTAGGTTGTTTTGGCAGTAGGGCGCTGGCCGGAGAACTTTGCGGCAAATCACCAGATGACTTTAAAGATGCTGAAGGCCGTACGCTGGCCTGGCATATGAAGCAAATGGGATTGGAGCCGGATGGGGCGCTGCAGGCAGCTGTGATCGATCCGCGCGAGGTAGCTTGCTTTGTGGAATTTCATATTGAACAGGGCGAGGAATTGATTTTATCCAACACACCCTGTGCCGTAGTAACTGACATTATCGGAATCGACAGGCATTGGATCGTGATTCAGGGGACTGCGAACCACGCTGGCACTACGCGGATGGACCGGCGCCAGGACGCCTTGGTGGCGGCTGCGGCGTTGATTTCCGAAGTGAACAGGCATGCGCTCGCTTCGCAGGGACAGTATGTAGCTACTGTGGGAAAATTGGAGTTATCCCCGAACGCGACCAACGTGATTCCCGGGCGGGTAATGCTGTGTTTGGAAACGCGAGGCGCAAAACCGGAAGTGCTTGAAGATGCGCGGGCCAATACACTGAAATATCTGGCTGAAATGGAAAATCGTTTTGGCGTAAAAACAGAAATCGCAAAACGCCTATATGCGCCGCCGGTGCCGCTCAGTGCCGGGATTATTGCCAAGCTTAAAGAGGCCGCTGAAGAAACAGGGGTCCGGTACGTAGAGATGCCGAGCTGGGCGGGGCATGACGCAAAAATAATGGCTACCATCGTTCCGACCGGCATGATCTTTGTGCCCAGCGTAAATGGAAGCCATACACCCCAGGAAGATACCCGGTGGGAATATGCCGCCGAGGCGCTAAAGGTACTGAACCAGGCTCTCAAAAAGCTGGCGGAATAAAGAGTGGAGGGATATAGCATGGTCGAATTGGTGATTAGAGATGCGAATGTCGTTACAGAAGAAGGAATGTTTAGAGGTGATGTTGCTGTTGAAGGCGGTAAAATCATCGCTATCGGGGATTTGAGCAATGCGATGAAACCTGGGAAGATTGTGGATGCCAATGGGGCTTATCTCCTTCCCGGCGGTGTTGATCCGCACTTCCATGTTCGTTACCCCAGTCACCCTGAACGCGGAACCTTTGAAACCGAAACGAAAGCTGCTGCGGCAGGCGGCGTGACGACTATCATCGAACACCCAATTTCTTTGCCGCCGCAATACTCGAAAGAGATTTTAATGGCAAGGGTCCAGGCTGCCGAGGAGCAGTGTGTAGTGGATATTGCTTTTTTAGGAGCTGCCGGTGGAGAAAAATTGGAATATATCCGTGAAGTTGGATCGGCAGGAATTGTAGGCTACAAAACCTTTTTACACGCTGCGCCGGAAGGGCGGGACAAAGAGTTTCTCGGTCTAACCATGAAAGATAATTATGAATTATATAAGGGATTTCAAGAGTTTAAGCAAACCGGTCTCCCGGTGTCGGCCCATGCGGAGGATAATGATCTGATCGCCGGCTTGATCAAAGAATACCGCGCAAACGGGAATACCTCCGGCATCGATCATGCCAAAACCAGGCCATCCATCACGGAAGTGCTGGCTGTAGAACGTTTGATCCGTTTCAGTAAAGAAAATGGAGTTCCTCTGTATCTTGTGCACATTTCTACACCCGAAGCGGCTAGAGTAGCAAAAGCGGCCCGTGATGCCGGACAAGAAATTTATATTGAAACCTGTCCTCATTATTTGTATCTGACTGAACAGGCGTTGGTTGAGCATAATGCCTATGCAAAATGCAATCCTCCCCTTCGCTCGCCAGAGGAAGTCAGTCAATTGTGGCAGTATGTAATGGATGGCACGATCGATACCATTGGCAGTGACCACTCCCCTTTTACCGTTGAAGAAAAAGAACGGAAAAAAGAGGATATCTTTGTTGCCCCTTCCGGATTCCCCGGCGTTGAAGTGCGCTTTCCGTTGATGATGACCGCCGTAAAAGAAGGTCGGATCACCCTTTCCCGTATGGTCGAATTATTAAGCACGAATCCGAGCAAGATTTTTGGGTTGTATCCGCAAAAAGGCGCGATCCGCATTGGAGCCGACGCGGATTTGACGTTGGTCGACCTGAATACCCCTTATACCATAGACCACAAGGACTTTCTTACCCATGCCAAGGATATTGGAATGGTTTATGACGGGAAAGAAGTTTATGGCAAAGTGCTGAAAACATTCGTTCGCGGCGAATTGGTTTATGAGGCGGGAGAAATCAAGGTGCAGCCGGGCTTCGGACAATGGATCAAACGCAGCAAAGCGGAGTAACTGGAATAGCTGGTGTGCCAAAGGGACGGGGTTGTTGACAAATGTGTCAACAACCCCGTCCCTTTGGCACATGCACCCTTGGCACACATGTCCGAAAACGGCTAGAATTTTCGGGGAAAGATGCTATACTTAAGACAAAAACAAAAGGGGTGGTGAGGATGAAGGAAGGTGAGAAGCAGGTATGGTATAAGGCTTTAAAGGCAAAAGATGTCCGGTTTGACGGACGCTTCTTTGTGGGAGTATCCTCCACGGGAATTTATTGCCGTCCGGTATGCCGGGCAAAGTTGCCTAAAGCCGAAAACTGCATCTTTTTTTCTACGGCTGCAGCAGCGGAACAAGCAGGCTTTCGCCCCTGCCTTCTATGCCGGCCGGAGCTTGCCCCCGGTACCTCGGCCGTAGACGCTACGGCATCTCTTGTGCACCGGGCAGCAAGAATTCTGGAAGAATGTTGTGGAAGCGGACAAAGCCTTGAGGAACTTGCCGCACGTCTTGGCTGCACAAGCCGTCACTTACGCCGGGCATTTACTGCGGAATACAATGTATCACCGGTACAATACCTGCAAACATGTCGGCTGCTTCTTGCCAAAAATCTACTCACGGACACAAATCTTTCCGTACTCGACGTTGCGATGGCTGCCGGCTTTGGCAGTTTACGACGTTTCAACGATCTTTTCAAAAAGCAGTACCGCCTTGCCCCGACTGCTCTCCGTCGGCAGACGGCCGAGGAAAAGGGGCAGGAAAGCACTGTGACCTTGGCACTGGGGTATCGACCGCCTTATCAATGGCAGCAGCTTTTGGATTTCCTTGCTCAACGTGTTATTCCCGGCGTGGAGGCAGTACGGAATGGAGAGTATTGGCGTACCGTTCGTTTTGTTACTGGTGAGCGGCGCTATGTGTACGGTTGGGTACGGGTAGGCCACCGGCCGCAAAAAAACACCTTGACTGTCACAATGTCGTCCTCTCTACTGCCGGTATTACCCCGAGTGCTGGCCCGGGTTCGCCATCTGTTTGATTTGTACTGCGACCCGGATGCGGTAGGCAAGACTCTCTTGTCCATGAACAATATTCATCCCGGCCTCTGTGTCCCGGGGACGCGTCTGCCCGGTTGTTTTGATCCTTTTGAAATGGCTGTGCGGGCGGTATTGGGACAGCAAATCACCGTAAAAGCAGCAAGTACATTGGCTGCAAGGCTTGTAGAAACCTATGGTACTCCTGTTCAAACTGGGATAGAAGGATTGACCCATGCCTTCCCTAGGCCTGAAGATATTGTTGTTTTGGATGGCCCCATTAGCAACCATTTGGGGCCATTGGGTATTATCGCAACGCGGGCAAACACTATTTTAGAATTAGCCCGCGCATTTGTGCAGAACGCTATCGATTTCGGATTCTGTGCCCGGCCTGATGTTGAAATGAAAAAGTTGATGGCTATTCCTGGGATTGGAACGTGGACGGCACAGTACATCGCTATGCGCGCTATGGGCTGGCCTGATGCTTTTTTGCAAACGGATCATGGCGTGAAAAAAGCGCTTGCGCCTCACACGCCAAAGGAAATATTGGCATTAGCGGAAGAATGGCGTCCTTGGCGCAGCTACGCGACAATCAGTTTATGGAATTCGTTGTAACGCACAACAAGTGTAAGGAGGAAAATATGTTTTATTCAACTCATTACTCATCACCTGTAGGTTTGCTGCTGTTGGCGAGCGACGGTGACAATCTTGTTGGGCTGTGGATTGAAGGGCAAAAATACTATGGCGGCACAGTGGCCCAAGAGATAACGGAAAAAGATGACCTGCCAATATTTACTGTCGTAAAAAATTGGCTGGACAAATATTTTGCTGGTCAAAAACCTGCCATTGATGATTTGCCTTTAGCACCCATCGGTGGAGAATTCCGCAAAGCGGTATGGAATATCTTATGTGGGATTCCGTATGGAGCATGTATGACGTATGGCGATATTGCAAAAAAAATGGCGGCCCTTATGAACAAAACGAGCATGTCCAGCCAAGCAGTCGGTGGGGCAGTGGGGCACAATCCTATTTCCATCATTATTCCCTGTCATCGGGTTGTTGGAGCAAATGGAAGTTTAACCGGTTATGCTGGCGGGATCAGTAGAAAAATCAAGTTGCTTGAACACGAAGGTGCAGATATGTCTCGATTATTTGTACCTGCCAGGGGCACAGCTCTTTAATATTCAGAAACAAATTTTCCTATCACTTGATAATTCGAAAGGTGGGTGAAACAAATGGATTATACTGAAATCGTTGTTTTAGTAACCGGCGGCGCTAAAGGGATTGGCAAGGCTGTCAGTTATGAATTTTTAGCAGCGGGGGCTACCGTCATTATTGCCGATATTGATGAGAAAAGCGGCGAATTATTAGTCCGTGAATGGAAACAAAGCGGCTATAAAGCAGTTTTTTATAAAATAGACTTAACAGACGTTTCGGCGATTAGAACAATGTACGAGTACATTGTTGGCAATTATAAGAAGGTCGATGTTCTTATTAATAATGCCGGAAAAGGAATTTTCAAACCGATTTATGAATTGAAAATAGAGGAATGGGATGAGGTTATTCATCTTAATCTTAGGGCAGCATTTGTTACTGCGCAGGAGTTTGCCAAATATTATCAGAGGAATAGTTATGGCCGGATCATTAATATTGCCTCTACCCGCTATTTGATGTCCGAACCGAATTCTGAAGCGTACGCAGCTTCCAAAGGCGGCATTGCAGCGCTTACCCACGCGTTGGCTCTTTCGCTGAGTGCTAAGAATTTGACGGTTAATGCCATCAGTCCGGGCTGGATTGAGAAGAACCATTATGAGAAGCTGACTGCCGAAGATCATGGACAACATCCGTCTAAACGAGTCGGAAAACCGGAAGATATTGCCAGGGCTTGCATGTTTTTAGCTGATGATAAGAATGATTTTATAACCGGTCAAAATATAGTAATTGATGGCGGCATGACCAAAAAGATGATTTACGTTGAATAGAGAATGGAGTAAAATCATCGAAGCAAGTCAAACGGTACAGGGACGGGTAGATGTTAAGAACGGGTTAAATGGTTATGCGAAGTAAAATAATGAAAGGAAAATGCTGATTATGAATATCGATAACAGAAACCGTGAAAGCATAAAAGAGATCTATTTGGCCGGTGGCTGTTTTTGGGGGATTGAAAAGTACCTGTCATTAGTGAAAGGGATTGTGGACACGGAAGTTGGTTATGCAAATGGCAATACGGAAAACCCAAGTTATGAAGACGTGTGCCGACGGGAAACCGGTCATGCGGAAACAGTCCGGGTATTGTACAATCCCGATGAAGTCAGTCTAGACTTTATATTGAAGCTATTTTATGACGTGATTGATCCGGTAGCTCATAACCGGCAGGGTAACGATATCGGATCTCAGTACCGTACCGGCATTTATTACGTGGATCAGAAGGACGAAGCGATCATTGCAAATTCTATAAAAGAACTGCAAAAAAGCTATACGAAACCGCTGGCAATTGAGGTGATGCCTCTGCAGAATTACTACCCTGCCGAAGAGTACCATCAGAAGTACTTGGATAAGAATCCGAACGGCTATTGTCATATTCGCGGGGAAAAATTTATGAAAGCAAAGCAGGCAGAAGATCATCAATTGAGATACCGTACCAAAAGCAAAGAGGTTTTGAAAAACGTACTTACGGATCGACAATACAATGTGACACAAAACAATGCCACAGAACCTCCTTTCCAAAATGAGTATTATGATAATTTTAAAGAAGGCATCTATGTGGATGTGACGACCGGAGAACCGCTGTTTCTTTCCAATGATAAGTTTGAATCAGGTTGTGGATGGCCCAGCTTTTCTAAGCCGATCAGTTCCGCGGTGATTAGTGAATTGCCGGATACCAGTTATGGGATGGAAAGAGTGGAAGTGCGGAGCAAAACCGGTGATGCGCATCTTGGGCATGTTTTTGATGATGGCCCCAGCGAGTTAGGAGGTCTTCGCTATTGCATTAACAGTGCGGCGCTGTTGTTTATTCCCAAGGAAGAGATGGAAGAGAAAGGCTATGGATATTTGCTGCCTCTGTTTGTGAAAAATCGCAGGAACGACCGATAACTGGTCGAATGAATATAAGGCCCCCGCCGAACCCTTAGAGCGAACTTAGTTCGAGTGTTATAGCCTGTTGATCCCCGACCTAAGAGGGCGGGGTCTTACAGGCTGTTAACGAGATAAACACGATGATTAGAATAATCGTGCAAAGGAGATGTTGTTGTATGTTCAACTTTATTCGCGTGGGGATTGTGAAAATCAGGGAGGTGAGCACGAAATAATTTAGTGTGTCAACCTCCCGAAAGTTACCAAAAAACTTTTGGAGGGTGAAAATGGATAAAATCGATATGAAAGAGTTAGGCTTCGGTGAAAATTTTGCTGCGGAGGCTGATTTCTATAAAAATTTTTTTGTTGGCCGAGTTGCTTCTCAATACAAGAATTTGTATAAAATAATCACCGAGAATGGCGAGTTAACGGCTGAAATAGCAGGAAAGTTTCGCTTTGCTGTTATGAAGATGTCAGATTACCCTGCAGTGGGTGATTTTGTTATGCTCGACCGCAATCTGGATGCGGAAGGAAATGCGATCATCCACCATGTTTTAACAAGAAAAAGCGCTTTTATCAGAAAGGCGGCCGGAACGTCCAACGATGGGCAGATCGTAGCAACAAACATTGATACCGTTTTCATTTGTATGTCTCTCAACAACGATTTTAATCTGCGCAGAATAGAACGGTATCTCAGCGTCGCTTGGGATAGCCGGGCGGTGCCGGTTATTGTGCTGACCAAAGCGGACTTATGCGCGGATCTTCCGCAAAAATTATCAGAGGTCGATGCAATTGCCTGCGGCGTGGATGTCCTTGTTACTTCCAGTCTGATCAATGAAGGGTTTCTGTCAGTCAAAAAATACCTTGCGAAGGGCAAAACAGTTGCTTTTATCGGTTCGTCTGGAGTAGGGAAATCCACCTTAATCAACAAGCTCGCCGGGGAAACCGTTTTTGCAACCCAGCAGGTGAGAAACGATGATAAAGGCCGGCATACTACTACGAGGCGTGAACTCATTGTTCTTCCCGGCGGCGGTGTGGTTATTGATACTCCAGGAATGCGGGAACTAGGACTGGAAGGGGCTGACTTGGCAAAAACCTTTACTGACATTGATGAATTATCAATAAAGTGCAAATTTCATGATTGTACTCACACGCGAGAGCCAAATTGTGCGGTACAAAAAGCCATTGAGGACGGGATTTTGCCTCCGGAACGGCTTGTCAATTATTTAAAGCTGAAGAAAGACGCTAAGTATGAGGGCTTGAATTCCAAACAAATCGAAACAGAGAAATTTACCGCTATGTTCGCTGAAGTGGGTGGGATGAAAAAGGCACGGCGGTTTGCCAAAGAAAAAAATAGAAAATGGTAGTTCGTTACGAAAAGAACAGCCATGTTCGCGCAAAATAATGAAAAGCACCTCTTCGCGAGGTGCTTTTCATTATTTTGCAGTAATTAGAGGGTAGCGTCATGCATATCTCGAATTTTGAAATTTTTTCAACTATGCCGCTGCGGACCAAGTTCAGTGAACCGGAAGTTCACAAGGCTCATCTCCCGTGCCAACGGTCGGAAGACCGAGATTTGTCCAGGCTGTTGTGCCTCCAATGACATTGATGACGTTTTTTATGCCGCTTAGATTCAGCATAAGGCTGCTCGCGAGAAGTGATCGGTTTCCTGTGTTGCAGATAAAGGCTACGGGGATATTTCCAATAAGATCTTTATATCTTTTGCGTACATCGGGCGCGGGAATATGGGCCGTACATTGTATATGCCCGAGTTCCCACTCGCTTTTCAGTCTTGTGTCGACAAGAAGAATTTCTCCTTTTTCATAGCGCTCTTTTGCCTCGGTGACGGAGATGCTCTCGAGTCTGGCTGTTTCCAATCCGCTTGCGGCATAGGCAAGCATGCCGCCTTCGAGATAGCCTGCGACATGATCGAGGCCAACGCTGTAAAGGGCCTTTAAAACGACGGGCATATCGTTTTTATCTTCAAGAACCAAAAGCAATGGCTTGTCTGGCGGAAGCACCCAGCCCGCAAAGGTTGCAAAGTTGCCCTTAAGGCTTAGCCCGAAAGCGCCCGGAATATGTGCGCCTCCAAAAGCCAGTTGGTCGCGGGTATCAACGACGACATAGCCGGCAAGGCTGAGTTCTAAAAATTCCGCCGGTGCATAGCCAACCGGCTTCATTAACTTGGAGACAGCAGGAGCGCCTTTTCGGTTTATTGCCGAGCAGTGTGAAAAATGGTCGGGAGCTTCCGGCATTCCTTCCAAGAAATTATGGATAAATGCCTCTTCCGGGTGTTTCAACAGAGCGGGATTGTGCATTTTTTCCGTTCCGATTGTCGACGAAAGCTTGGAGGAAAGGGATTTGCCGCAGAAAGAACCTGCGCCATGCGCTGGATACATTTCGATATTGTCTCCGAGCTGTTCCAGCCGACGAAGACTTCGATAGAGTTTTGCAGCCAGTTCCTCTTTGATGTCCGGAAAAAGGTCGGGCCGTCCGGCATCTCCGACCATAAGTGTATCGCCGGTAAAAGCAAGTGCCGGCTCCTTGCCTCTTTCGAGGTCGGATACGAGAAAGACCGAGCTCTCAGGAGTATGTCCCGGCGTATCCAGCATTTTTATAAGAAGGGTATCCAAGAGAATTTCTTCTTCGTCGTGTACAGCATAATGAGGGAACTGTGCATTTGCCTTATCTGAAATATAGATAGTTGCCCCCGTCCGTTCCCTAAGTTCTATATGGCCTGACACAAAATCGGCGTGAAGATGGGTCTCGATGATTCCCTTAATAGGAAGTCCCCAGGAATTCGCAATCGCAATGTACTGAGCGACCTCTCTGGCCGGGTCGATAACAAAACAGGCGTTTTTTCCTCCGATGACATAAGAGCAGTGGGCAAGTCCCGGAGTGTAAATTTGCTTAAATTCCATAGTCATGCCTCCTCGTGGTTTATAACTTTCAGTCCGGACTATACGGAAACGAGAAGCAAAAAGATGTCCGCAGTGATTGCAGCGGTCACATCAATTTCTATAAAATTAGTTCCGAAGGATCATAAAATTGAAATATTTACAATTTTAGTATAGCGATTGATCATGCGGTTTACAATAAAAAATGCTCTTGATGTAATCGGACTTTGTATTTTAGATCGATAAGAAATTGGAAAAGTCGGTAAGGAAACGAGATTCGTACAGTGAAAAGACCGATGAAAAGGCAAGGTTTTTCAGTGCTTGTTGTCGAACAAAACATCATTGTTAATGTTGTTTTGGAGTGATGGATTTGAATATAAGTAATTTTGGCATTAAAATCCTTCTGGATATGCTAAGCAACCGAACCGAGTCGCAGATTTCTGTAACGGCGAATGTTGCGGCAAAGACGCCGTCTGAAATTCCGGCAACTACGCTTTCTGCGACTGAATTTCCCATGCAAAATATAATGAATAAGCTCATGAATGTGGTTAAGGAACAAAATGGGTTGGTCCGTTCTTTGCCGGCCGAAGTTCAAACTTTAGTGGATCAAATTTTTGCTGACGCACAACCCGGGCAAGGCATAATCCAGGAGGGTGTTGTTGCTATGGTGAAAATACCCAAAACGATTAGCAGCGATTTAACCGCGTTAGCTGATCAATTGTCTGCTGAGAAATTGCCGCAGGATGCGATTTTTAAACAACTAAGCAATGTGTCGGCGGATAATTTGAAAAACAGTGTACCCATAATCAAAAACATTGTAAACGCGATGGTTGCCGGCAACCAATCCCTGGTGCAGGAATTAACGGATTTATTACCGCCAGAGATCCAGCAAGTTGTCCAGACAATGACGACGGATAAGCAATCGCAACCATCAACAGGAGAAACGCCGCGCGGAAGAGCCGAAGAATTAATGGTTTTTGTCGATCGGCTGGAAAAAACCACCGTAATGGGAAAAAACAATAGTAAGGTTGCTGAACTGGCTGATGCCGTGAAAATATTGCCGGAAAAAGTGTTGCAGGAGAGCGCTCAGACGATCAGAAAGATTGCTGAGATGATGAATGATTTTGAACCGCTTAAAGGTTCGTTTACCCCGAAAGAAAATGCGGTTGCAACGTTTGCTTTTCCTCTGTATCTCGAGCCTGGCAAGACGCCTTATCCGGCGTATGTACATGTTTATTGTCAAGACGAACGTGAAGATTCCACCGGAGCGATACAGGGAAAAGAAACGTGGATGCGGTTTTGCGTAGGGACAGAAAACATTGGTATTGTTGATATAGTATTCCATTTGTACGGAGATAACCAACTGGACGTAAAAGTTGGTTTTGCGAATAATACGGCGGCGGATGAATTTAAAGAGTATATCCCTGATATCGAGCAAGGTTTGTCGGATGCGCCAATTAACTTGGCAACAATTAATATCAGTGGCCGGCAATGACGATTGAGGTAGGTAACGGGGGGCAGGCTTGACGTATTGCGTTATTTTCGAAATAACGCAATACGTCAAGCCTGCCCCCCGTTTTATGTTGCCATAAGCCATTCTTTGAGTTTGGAAAAACGCGGTTTGTTTTGTTTTTTGCCTTGGACGGCAATGCTCAAGGCCTTCTTTTGCCCGACGAGGATCACCAATTTTTTACCTCTGGTTACGCCGGTATAGATGAGATTGCGCTGCAGCATCATAAAATGCTGCGTCATGACCGGAATGACCACGGCTGTGTATTCGGAGCCCTGGCTTTTATGGATTGTGCAAGCGTAAGCAAGAACCACCTCGTCTAAATCATCGAAATCGTAGACAATATCCCTGTCGTCGAAGGAAATAACCAGTTCTTTGTCGTCGGAACTGATGGTTTTGATGAAACCGACATCGCCGTTGAAGACCTCTTTGTCGTAGTTGTTTTCCACTTGCATCACTTTATCGCCGGTTGCAAAGGTGGTGCCGAAACGCTCCACTTTTTCTGCTGCAGACGGATTGAGCGCTTTTTGCAGTTCGACATTTAATGATTTTGCCCCGATACCGCCGATGTTGGCCGGGCAGAGGACTTGAATGTCATGGATGGGATGATAGCGCCAGCGCCGGGGAATACGGTCTTTGACAATATGGACAATTTTTTGGACTGCATCTTCCGGTGTTTCTGAAGGGACAAAAAAGAAGTCGCCATCAAGCTGGTTGGAAAGGTCGGGCATGTCTCCACTGTTAATGGCGTGGGCATTGGTGATGATTTTGCTGGTTTTCGCTTGCCGGAAGATCTCCGTCAAGGTGACAACCGGGATGGTTTGTGAGCTAATAATATCCGCGAGTATCTGTCCGGCGCCGACAGAAGGCAATTGGTTGACATCCCCGACTAAGATGACGGACGCTTCCATCGGAACCGCTTTTGATACGGAATACATTAATTGGGCGTCGACCATCGAACTTTCGTCGATGACGAGTAAATTACACTCGAGCGGGTTATTGCTATCCCTTTTAAACCGTCGCTCCATAGGATCGAATTCCAACAGGCGGTGCAGTGTTTTGGCCTCTAAGCCGGTCGATTCCGTCAAGCGTTTCGCAGCCCGCCCGGTCGGGGCAGCCAGTAAGATCTGCACCCTCTTGGCCGCTAAAATGGTAAGAATGGAATTGACAATGGTCGTTTTTCCTACACCCGGGCCACCGGTAATCACCATGAACTTCGAGCTGAGGGCCGCCGTAACGGCCTTTTTTTGATTTTCGGCCAAGTTAATGGACAACTTCTTTTCCACCCAAGGGATCGCGGTGTCGGTGTTGATAACACCCCAGGAAGGCGCTCCTTGCGAAAGCGTATGAATTCTTTCGGCGATCGATTTTTCGTAATAATACAAGCTGGGGATAAACAAACATTCTTCTGTTCCGATCGTATCAACGATGATGCCTTGCTGGCGAAGTTCTTCCTCGATCGCTGTTTCGATGATTTCTACAGGGATATCCAATAGTTCTGCTGCTTGTGGGATCAACTGGTTTTTGGGGTATCCGCAGTTGCCGTTGCCCACTTCCTCAAATAAAGCATGGCGGAGGCCTGCTTTGGCGCGCAATAATGAACCTTTTTCCATGCCCATTTTTTGCGCGATGGCATCGGCCGTGAGAAATCCGATGCCGAAGATATCTTGGGCCAACCGGTAGGGATTTTCTTGAATCAGCGGGATCGCCTGGTCCCTGTATGTTTTATAGATCCGCACCGCTTTGGAGGTGCCGACGCCGTTGGCATACAGAAAAAGCATAATTTCCTTGATCTTTTTTTGCGTTTCCCAGCCCTTTACGATTTTATTTCTTCGCACTTTCCCGATTCCTTCGACTTCTTGCAAGCGTCGCGGTTCGTTCTCAATGATATGAAATACGTCCAAACCAAACGCGGCAACCAGGCGTTCCCCATATACGGGTCCGATGCCTTTGATCAAGCCGGAGGCTAAATATTTCTGGATGCCCTCCAAACTGGTTGGCGGCGTTACCTTTAACGAAGCGGCAGCCAATTGCAGGCCGTATTGCGTGTCGTTTTTCCAAGCGCCGGTAGCCTCAATGAACTCACCGCTGGCGATTGCCGACGCATGACCCACAACGGTGATTATATCGCGGTGGCCTTTGGCTTTCACCCGCAGGACACAGAAGCCGTTATCGGAATTATGGTAGGTGACGCGCTCCACGGTGCCGCTAAGATGAATATTGGTTTCGGGGGTAGGGGTTGAAGGAGTTATCGTTGCCATATTTTTGTTGCTCCAATTCTGATGGGAATGAACTTATACTCTGTAAAAAGTGTAGCACTGCATGAAAGGAATTGGCAAGAAAGAAAATAACTGCCGTCTCCCTGAAACCACTTCCGTGACAAGCACCAATAAAAACAGAATAATTTGACAATTGCAATTTTTTACTGACAGTCGGGGAGAGATAATGGTAAGATAATACTACAAAGGACAAATGGTCATTGTTAAGCGGCCGCAAGGATTGAGGTGAAGGATGAATGTTTTCGAAAAAAACATTGGGATTCGCCATAGGTATTTTGGTTGTTGTTTTTATTGGGTTTCCGTTCCATTATCTTGCAGCCGCGGAGAAGGAAGATCAAAACCTGGAAAAGAGATATACGATCGATCGTTTTGAAGAAGATTTTGCAATATTGGAACGGGAAGACTGCTCTACTTTCCATATGCCCAGAAACCAATTGCCCCAAGAGGCAAAAGAGGGTGACGTTGTTACCGGCAGATGGGTAATTGATAAGCCGGCCGCGGAGCGGATCAGAGACGATGTTATGGAACTGTTGAAAACAATAGTAAATGCGCAACATAGATAGCTTTTGTCCTTAAGTTAACGGGATGAGAGAGGATGGATCCTTGTTTTAGCGTGAAATAAATACTGTCGGCTTATGGCGGCAGTATTTATTAATTTGCAATTGAGCATAGGAAACCGAGGCGGGATGAAAGCATGCACTGCAGGAAAGATACAAATAATTTAGGGAGAAAAGAAATGCGTAAAATTAGCGGTTGGAAGAAATGCTTGTTGATACTATGGACTGTTTTTCTTTTTATAAGCCTGGCCGGGTGTGGAGCAACTTCAATAAACAGCCCGTCGGAAAGACCAGGTTCGAATATATCTAGTCCGAAGGAGCAAGCGGCCAATCCCGTTCCAGTAAAAAAGGGAGAAAGTTATTCAACACGGGACGAAGTGGCGGCATATATTTTCGAATTTCACACGCTGCCGCCTAACTATATCACCAAGGCTGAGGCGCAAAAGCTGGGATGGGATAATTCGAAGGGGAACCTTTGGCAGGTAACCAGTCAAAAATCGATTGGCGGCGATCGTTTTGGCAATATGGAAGGGCTATTGCCAAAAGCAAACGGGCGTCAATATTATGAGTGCGACATCGAATTTTACGGAGGATATCGCGGCGCTAAGCGCATTATCTATTCCAACGACGGGCTTATTTTCTATACGGACGATCACTATAAAACTTTTAAACGGTTATACTAGGGGGAAAACAGATGAAAGAAATTCGATTAAACGGGGCTAAAATGGTGAACAAAGCGGCAGCTCACGCCTATTTAAAACGAAAAT
>JAGFXW010000242.1 GCA_017861495.1 Bacillota bacterium | reverse complement strand
AAAATTATCTGTTTGTTTTTTAGTAATTCCGAGTAGTAATTGAATAAGAATGCGCTGCAAACGAGTCTTCGGATATCGTTTGCTTTTTATTAGCTGCAATAGTTCTTCAATATTACCTGATTTTTGCGAAGAGGCTAAAAATCTGTGTTCCAAACCTTCGGAAATGTCGGGGAGATTTGTCAATAATTCCGGGTTAATCGTTCTAAGTTTGGCTAGAATAATATTTTCCAGACAACTTAGATCCACCGGCCCCCGTCCTGATTGGAGTAAGTTTTGATAGAGCTTTTGGGCAAAAACCGGTACGGCGAGTTTAACTTGGTCATTCATGGAACCATAGGTTTGCATTGCGACTCGTAGTGCAGAAGCGCTGGCAAAACAACCCTGAAGAGTTGTATCGTGAAAGCCGGGACCTTTGCGGAGAATGGGTAGAGGTTGTATTTGAGGAGCGTATTTTTGCAGAGCTCTCATATATTCAATGGCAAGTATATTATTGGGGGAAGAAAGAACTTGTGAATCAATGTTATATCTTGCAGCGATTGAATTCGCGACAGCAGCCGCATACGGTTGCCCTTCTTTTAGACGTTCGGCAATATTGTTTAACGGTTTCATCTTCGATTGCTTCGATGATAATCGGCAAATCAGGGTCAATGCTCTCCATCCCGAAGGAGATATGGCTGATGACGCCTAATCGTTCCAATAAACGTACGCCTCCAGTGGCAAAATATTGCGCGCTGCGCACAACGGATAGGGCGGGCATTTCTAAAACCAAATCCGCGCCGGCTGCAATTGCGGCGGCAGCCCGGCTCCATTTGTCAAATATTGCCGGTTCGCCGCGTTGTACAAAATTTCCACTCATTACAACTATAGCATGGGAACATCCAGACTGGCGTTTGGCTTGTTCAAGATGCCAACGGTGTCCGTTATGAAAAGGGTTATATTCAGCGACAATGCCTATGACATTCATATTGTAAGCAGTCTCCTTTTCAAAATATAATCACTTTTGCGCGATCATGAAGCGGTTTGCATCGTCACAAATATGGTTGGGTGTAAACTGGTTTTCATTGTGTTAAACAAATCATATCATAATTCAATGGATGGTTGAGAACAAAAAAATATAAAAATTTTCCTACAAAGAGAAGGGATCATGGTATGGGTGTCGAAAGCTAAAATTCAGGCTTGCTTAAAAGGCCCATTACAAAATAGGTAAAAAATGAAGATATAGGGAGGATTTAATGTGAAAGTTTTGGTTGTGAATTGTGGCAGTTCGTCAATTAAATATCAGTTAATTGATATGACGAACGAAACATTGTTGGCAAAAGGCTTGGTTGAACGGATTGGAATGGAAGGATCTGTTCTTACCCATCAACCGGCAGGAAAAGAGAAAACTGTAATTAAGGCAGAAATTGACAGTCATAAAACCGGCGTGCAAATGGTATTAAAAGCGTTGACGGACAGCGATCATGGAGTCATTGCGTCAATGAAAGAAATTGCAGCGGTTGGCCATCGGGTTGTACATGGCGGAGAAAAATTTGCCGATTCAGTGTTGATCAACGCTGACGTTATGAAAGCCCTGGAAGATTGCGTAGAAATGGCGCCTCTTCATAATCCACCCAATATTATCGGCATCAATGCCTGTGCAGAATTAATGCCGGGGGTTCCGCAAGTAGGAGTGTTTGACACTGCGTTCCATCAAACGATGCCAAAGCATGCGTTTTTGTATGGTTTGCCGTACGATGCATACAAAAAATACGGTGTTCGCCGTTACGGTTTCCATGGCACTTCTCATAAATATGTATCACAGCGTTGCGCTGAAATGATGGGGCAAGATATAGCCGGTTTAAGTATTGTGACGTGCCATTTAGGAAACGGAGCAAGCCTGGCCGCTGTAAAAGGTGGAAAATCTATTGATACCAGCATGGGTTTTACGCCGCTGGAAGGGTTGGTTATGGGAACAAGATCCGGAGAAGTAGATCCGGCTGTTATTCCATTTTTGATGAAAAAATTGAATTATACGGCAGATGAAATAGATTCTTATTTGAACAAAAAGTCTGGAGTTCTTGGGATTTCCGGTGTATCAAGCGATTTCCGGGATATTGAAGCAGGGGCGGATGCGGGCAACGAACTGTGCCAGCTTGCTTTGGATGTATTTGCTTATCGGGTACGTAAGTTTATTGGCAGTTATGTAGCAGCTATGGGCGGCGTGGATGCAATTGTATTTACTGCCGGTGTAGGTGAAAATGATGCATACATGCGTAATTTGATCTGCGGCGGATTAGAGTTTCTTGGCACGGGCATTGATACTGTAAAAAATGATGTTCGCGGCAAGGAACAAGAGATTAGTGTCGATGGCGCCAAAGTTAAAATTTTCGTTATTCCAACCAATGAAGAATTGGTTATTGCCCGTGATACGAAAAAAATTGCTCATTTGGGTTAAAAAATTGCCGGCCTTGACTTTCCACGGTTTCTACGAATTTCTAAATGGATTTCTTGACAAACCGCTTCAGATATCTATATAATGTATTAAGACTGAGGTGGAAATGATGAAAATCAATATCTCGCAAGTAAAAAGAGAGATTGGCAGAAAAGAATCTTTTTCCTTTGTCTGTTCTGCTCGGGATGTAGGACTGCTTGAAGAGCAGGGGTGGCTTGACGCAACAATTTATGTTGACGGCGAAGTAGTGAATACAGGCCGTTTACTAGAAATTGCTGGTATCATACGTGCGAAACAAGTCCGTTTTGTATGCAATCGCTGTTTGGAAGAGTATTCGTCGTCGTTGGAGGTTCCTTTTTCGGAAGAGTTTCAGGCGATGACGCTGGAAACAAATGAAGAAGATAATGATTTTTCCTGTTATCAGGGTGATGAGATTGATATCACTGAACTTGTGAGAGAATCTTTGTTATTGGCGGAGCCGTTAAAGGCTCTGTGCCGAGAAGATTGCAAGGGGTTATGTCTGCACTGCGGGACTAACTTAAATCTTACATCCTGTTCTTGCCTGGAAAGAATTGTTGATCCGCGGTTAGCGGTTCTTCAGCAGTTTGTTAAGAAAACTGAACCATAGCGCAGGCAGTCAGGTTTAACCGTATGGAATAAGGAGGTGGAGATTTACAATGGCAGTTCCAAAGCGTAAAACATCAAAAGCGCGTCGTGATTCACGCCGGGCTAACTGGAAATTAACTGTACCTGAATTGGTGGCTTGTCCACAATGCCACGAATTGAAGATGCCGCATCGTGTATGTCCTGAATGTGGGTATTATAACGGCAAAGAAATTATTAAAGCAGAATAAACTGTAAATAATGAGCAATACAAAAGTTAATGAAACTTTCTATATTGCTCATTATTTTTTCTTGCAATTTTAGCAGTAACTACTTATAATGATTGATACAAGTTACTCATATTAGTTACTACTAAAAATAGGTGATGATATGGCGCGACTACAAAAAAAAATACGCCAGGATGCGTTAAAGGAAAAACTTCAGAAAAGTCCGTTTCTGACCGATGAAGATTTGGCAGGATTGTTGTCGGTAAGTGTCCAAACGATCCGTTTGGACCGTTTGGAACTTGGTATTCCCGAATTACGGGAACGGACGAGGCAAATGGCTCAAGAGGCGCAAATCAAATTAAAGTCAATTGGCAGTGGTGAAGTGGTTGGCGATTTGATTGATTTGGAGCTTGGTAAGTCAGGTATCTCTGTAATGACTGTTACTCCCGACATGGTATTTGAAAAAAACCGTGTGGCGCGCAGTCATTTTATATTTGCGCAAGCCGATTCTCTGGCTCTGGCTGTAATTGATGCGTTGACAGCCGTAACAGGAGTGGCTAATATTAAATATAAGGTGCCTATTCATGTTGGCGAGAAATTGATTGCGAAAGCGGAAGTAGTAAAAAAGCGTGGCAATAAATATTTCGTGTGGGTAAAAACACGAAATGCGACGCAAGAGGTTTTCCGCGGTAAATTTATCATGGTTTCGCTGGAATAAGGGGAGAATCTTAATGAAAATTGCTGTTGATGCTATGGGTAGCGATTATGCGCCACAGGAAATCGTGCTTGGGGCGATACAAGCAGTTAAAGAATATCATTGTGAGGTTGTGCTTGTTGGTGATCAGACACAATTAGAGACTGAATTGAACCAACAAGGCAATTGGCAGCAATGGGGCATAACGATTCAGCATGCAAGCCAAGTAATTGAAATGCATGAACATCCAAGCGTAGCAGTGCGCAAAAAGAAAGATGCCTCTGTTGTTGTGGCCAC
The DNA here is from genome assembly GCA_017861495.1 of Bacillota bacterium. Next base: position 119 of record JAGFXW010000242.1, on the reverse strand, counting down.
TCGTTTGGTGAAGGAAGGCCAGTGTGCTGCGGTAGTTTCTGCTGGCAGTACAGGTGCGGCAGTTGCGGCAGCTTTATTTGGTTTGGGCCGAATAAAAGGAATTGGCCGCCCGGCAATTG
>JAGFXW010000241.1 GCA_017861495.1 Bacillota bacterium | reverse complement strand
CCTAACCGTTTGCGAAATTCATCAATCCCGGCAGTCAAATATTTTTCTTTGATTTTCCCCACAGCAACAATTGTAATATGCATTATTGCTGCACCGGCATTTCTTCCAGTAAAACAGAAACCGTCCGACTATTGCCATTGCGCAAAATCTCCACATCTACCCGGCTGCCGATCGCCTGCCCATCCAGCACAGCCCGCAAATCAGCCACGCTGTTGGTCGCTGTTCCCGCTACACTCAAAATAATATCGCCCACACGCAAGCCTGCCTTACTGGCCGGCCCTGTAGCACTTACCTGCGCCACATAGATGCCTTTGTCAATATTCCAATCATACCCATAATTTGCCGCTAAACCCTTATCCAATACCCCCACGCCCAAAAACGATCTGGCCACATGTCCCTTCTCAATGATCGCCTGTAAAATCGGCCGGGCAATATTGATCGGAATAGAAAAACCAATCCCCTCTACTCCTGCTACGGCGATCTTTGCACTATTGATGCCGACAACATAGCCGTCTGCATTGACCAAAGCGCCACCCGAATTACCCGGGTTAATCGCCGCATCGGTCTGGATCAGTTTGAATTTCCGTTCACCGATCTCCAATGACCTGTTCAATGCGCTGATCACACCGGTCGTAACGCTGCCGCGAAATTCCAGACCCAATGGATTGCCGATCGCAATCGCCGGCTCGCCAACCAACAACGCATCAGAATCACCGAACACCGCGGCCGGCAACCCGGTTGCATCCACTTTAACGACCGCAAGGTCAGTAGCCGAATCCATCCCGACAACTTTTCCCGGCATGGTGCGTCCGTCCGCAAACGATACCGTCAACTCCTGCGCCCCATCTACAACATGGAAATTCGTAACGATATACCCATTCGAATCAAAGATTACACCGGAACCAACGCCTTGTTCGACCAGGACCTTGCGGCTAAACAAATCCCGGCTGTACGCCTTGTTGGCAATCCCAATCACACTGGGTCCTACGGCTTGGGCGGCCCGGACAATCGCCGTGTTGCGCGCATCAGAAACCGGTCCTTGTGCCGCCGGCGGCTGCTGCAGGTTAGGCACAGTTGCGATCATTTGCGGAGCCGGCTTTACCAAAAAGCGGTCGCCCAGCCCTAAAACAAGGCCTCCGCCGACCACTGCGCCAAAAACAGCAATGAAAAAATACGCTGCAAATTTTTTAACCATCCGAATTCCCCCTCGCTATTCCGGCTATCCAATTCTAATCCTTATTAGAAATTGCGTTTGTTTTTCTCACTCCTGCCAACTGGTGATGACATCAGGAAGGGTGACATGCAATTGAAGGTCCTTGCCGATGTCTACGCCCTGATCTTTCAGGATCCGAACAACCGTGTTTTCGGCAAGATCCCGCCGATTATTTTCCTTGCTGATATGCGCCAAAAAAACTTGACACTGCTCATCCAACTCCAGGCCCGCCAGCGTTTTTCCGGCTTCAATATTCGACAGATGGCCGCGGTCGCTCAATATCCGGCGCTTTAAGTGCCAAGGGTAGCTCCCATTACGCAGCATATCCAAATCATGATTTGTTTCCAAAACCAATCCGGCGCTTCCGGCCAATGCCTTTTTAACGCTATCCGTAACGACACCCAGATCCGTAGCCAAACTGTATTTTCGCTCTTTTTCATAAAAGGTATAACCGACCGGATCGGCCGCATCGTGTGACGTATTGAAAGCCTCAACTTTTACAGGCCCAAAATCCATAGATTGGTACACATAACGACAACAATCAGGGGCGGCCTGCCGGTACGATGACATCTGACGCCAAGTCTCCGGCCGGGCATAAACCGGCAGCCGGTATTTTTTCATCAACGTCGTAAGCCCTTTAATGTGGTCACTATGTTCATGGGTAATCAAAATGCCGTCCAGATCCTCTACCGCCGTATTCACTTCCGCCAACGCATTTTTGATGCGGCGGGCGCTGATGCCGGCATCCACTAAAATATTTGCATCCTCAGACTTAAATAAAGTAGCGTTTCCGCTACTGCCACTGGCCAATACATGTATCTGCATAACTGCTCCTTACAGGGAAAAAATAACCGATCCCCGGATTTTGTTTTCGTAGTAAAAGGTTCGCTTTGCCTTACTTTTCTCCTGCTGAAAACTTGCTCCAAGTGCCGATTTACCCGACCAACGATGGTCCGGCGCTGGTTCCGATCCTTGCCGCACCTGCGGCAATCATTGTTTCCGCTTGTTCGCGGGTCCGTATACCGCCTGCCGCCTTGATTTTCAACTGATCACCCACCAGTTCTTTCAACAGCCTGACATCCTCTTCAGTAGCGCCGCCGGAAGAAAAACCGGTTGACGTTTTAACATATTGGGCGCCGCCATCGATTACAGCCTGGCATGCCTGTTTCTTTTCCTCCGTTGTCAGCAAGGCCGTTTCAATAATCACCTTCACCACTGCTCCATCAGCCGCTTCAACAACCTGTTTAATTTCATCAACGACCGCTTCCCAGCGGCCGGATTTAGCCGCACCGATATTCATCACCAAATCCACTTCTTTTGCTTTCCGCAAAACAGCCTCCTTGGTCTCCAGAACCTTCACTTCCGTCAGATTCGCCCCTAAGGGAAAGCCGATCACCGTACAAACATTCACTTCGCTCTCTGCTAACAGATGCGCCGCCAAATCTACATAACAAGGATTGATGCAAACGGCAGCAAAGCCATAGGTTTCTGCTTCCTGACATAACCGAATGATATCCTCAACCGTTGCATCCGCTTTCAATAAAGTATGGTCAATATATTTCGCCAATTCCATTCTCTATCCACCTCTTTTTTCTGAAGATCAATTGCTCCATAGCAACCGTATGTCACTGCCGGCTTCGTTCCATTAGCCGAACGACAAGATGATCAGACCGATCACCATTGCGCCGGCCGCCGCCAAGCGGGAGGTTAAATTCCCTTCAGACAACAATTTTGCCCCCAGCACCGTTCCAACCAAAATGCTGATTTCCCTCGCCGGCGCTATGTAACTGACAGGACTGAATACCAACGCAGTCAATATAAGGATGTATGCCAATGGACACAAAATGCCGACCCCAATCACTAACTTTTTATTCAACTTCCATTGCTCACGGACCTTATCCCGGCGCTTCATCGCGTACGGCGTCAATAATAACGTCCGGCCCAAATTCGATGACCAATCCAATAGAAGTGGCGGCACCAAGTAAGTACTCACGGCCATTTTATCCCAAACGGTGTAAGTTGCGATCACCATTCCACATAAAACAGCAAACATTGCCGGCTTGCTTGCGCCCGGCGACCGCAGCAAAAAAGGATTGCCTGTCAAAAAGAATACTCCTATAAGGATTAACAACCCGCCACTAATGGTTACAAAAGTAGGCTGCTCGCCCAAAACAAATACCGCAGCGACGGTTGCCAGCAGCGGTCCCGTACTGCGCGCCAGAGGATAGATTAGCGAGAGATCGCCAATCTGGTAGCCGCGGTCGAGTAAATAAAAATAAGCACAATGCAATACCGCCGTGCCAATCATAAAACCAAGCTGTGCCGAGCCGATAACCGGTTGTTGATACACCAAAATCCAAATGGCCAACGGCAAATATACGATGGTCGAAATGGCGCCAAACAACCAAACGAACGGCGTCCCGCCGCTCGCTCTTTTGGCCAAATAGTTCCACGTAGCATGGGCAAATGCCGCAGATAGCACCAACAGAAGAGCAATATTTGACATAGTGAAATTCCTTCTGTATTTTTTATTTATCTCGTTAACAGCCTGTAATACCCACAGGGCACAGGGACCCCGCCCTCTTAGG
>JAGFXW010000240.1 GCA_017861495.1 Bacillota bacterium | reverse complement strand
ACCGCTTTCGCTGTGACGGAATTTTATCTTAACACACGCTTTACCGTCTGTCAAGTTTTTTTGTTCGTCGCGTTTCGGCGACTTTCAAATAATAACACATCTGTAATGTTATGTCAACCTGTTTTTTTATTTTCTTTCATTCGATCTTCTCAGCCAGCTGTCGGCCGAGCGACCTTTAGTAATATACCATACATCGCCAGCCTTCTCAAGCGGCATTATCCGTCCTTACGTTACAAGAGCCCGGTTTATGGGCTAAATACGCCGTGTTCCTCCGGATTGCTGCCAATTGTCCCTAAATAACCATTTCAAAGTTGTTTTCCCAGTACCTAAGCGAACAATTTATACAAAACGACTAACACAACTCCCGGCAAGCCAAGAAAACCAGCCACCAAGGCGGAAAACGCGTTTATGGGAACCGTAAAGCTGAAATACGCTCCCACATAATTTAAGATCCACAGCATGACGCCGCCAATCAATCCATTGTAGATCAGGCGGAACACCAGACGGATCGGCATCAAAAACATACGGCCAATAAAATAAATTAAAATAATTCCCGCCAAATAAGCAAGAATAACACTAAAGTCTCCCATAGAAGCCGGAACAAACGGCATAACACATATCTCCTCTTTTCTGTCTTCCTGCAAAAGGCCGCACTTTATACCGGTCTTTCGTTCTTCAGATTGCCAACAATACTAAATAAAATCAGGGCAGAGGCCCTGATTTTATTTAGTATTGTTACGCTACATCTCACGGCGATTTTCCAACGCCTTGGACAACGTCACTTCATCAGCGTACTCTAATTCTCCGCCAATCGGTAATCCATGGGCAATCCTAGTCACCTTGATCCCCATCGGTTGAAGCAGTTTTGCCGCATACATGGCGGTGGCTTCGCCTTCAACATCCGGATTCGTCGCCATGATTACTTCGCGAATATGATCTTTCTGCAAACGGGTTAATAATTCTTTAAACCGCAATTCATCCGGCCCAATGCCATCCAACGGCGATAGCGCACCATGTAAAACATGGTAACGGCCCCGATATTCGCGGGTCCGTTCCATTGCAGCCACATCTTGCGGCCCTTCCACCACACAAATAACGCTTCCGTCCCGATCCTGATCCCGACAATACTGGCAGGGGTCACTGTCCGTCAAATTAAAGCAAACAGAACAATAGCCAATTTTTTCTTTCGCTTCCAGGATCGCCTGAGCCAAACCACGCACTTGTTCTTTATCCATCTCTAAAATATGGTACGCCAGGCGGGTTGCCGTTTTCGCACCAATGCCGGGCAAGCGTCGGAATTGCTCAATCACTTTAGCGAGCGGCGCTATATATTGCATAGCAATTAAAACATTCCTGGCGGTAAATTCAACCCGCCGGTCAGTTTGCCCATTTCTTGCGCCATCATGTCATCCACTTTTTTAATTGCTTCATTTACTGCCGCCAAAACAAGGTCTTCCAGCATCTCTACATCTTCAGGATCTACCGCAGAAGGATCGATCTTAATCGACTGAAACTGTTTGTCTCCATTAATCACAACGGTAACCGCACCGCCGCCGGCGCTCGTTTCTATCGTGCGTAATTTTAGCTCTTCCTGCATTTTTGCCATATCGGCCTGAAGTTTTTGTACCTTTTTCATCATTCCGGCCATATTTCCCATATTTCCAAACATGATTGGTTCCTCCCTTGTATCTTATTCTTCGATAATCTTGCCGCCAAACATCTGTAACGCTTTACGAACCGCTGGATGATCCGCCGCAGCAGTTTCCTGCAATGCCGGTTCCATTTTGGGTTCTGCTGCCTCCGCAGAAACAGGGTTTGCCACTTTTTCCGGAGAAGCCGAGAGTGGTTCCGGATGCCCCAGCACGCATTGCAACCGCACGGGACGACCACACACGTGTGCCATTACTTTCTCGACAATGGAACGAAAATCCTCCCGTTCACTTCTTTCCTTCGAAAATTTCGCGGCAAAACTCACAATGGCCCGTGATTCATCCAGTTGATATAGTTCCCCTTGCGAAATACATGCATGAACCGAACGTTTCCCTTCCGTCACCAGCTCTTTGAGAACTGCCGCCCATATCTTCGCCGGATCTTCATTTGCTACAGCAACCGATTTTTTTTGTGCGGAAGGCAAAGGTTCCGGAGGAGGGGGCACCGAAGAAATTGGTCCCGCGGCAGGTTCTTTATACACCGGCTGTCGTGCCGGCGGTCGCTGTACCATGGCCGGTTGTTCGAGCGGAACCGTCTTAACAGGCAACCCGGCAGCAATCGGCACCGCTCCGGCTGCCAATTTATCTTCCAAGGCGCTAATCCTGGCAACCAGCGCTTCCAAATCATCAGCAACCGTCCGCCGGCAAATGGCCAGCAACGCCATTTCCGCTGTAATCCGCGGTTCGGGTGACCATTTCACTTCATTGCACGCTTCATGCAAACTGCGAATCATATCGACCAATTCACGATGCGTAAATTGCGCGCTTTGCTCGGCCAGCACCGTTTGGTCTGCATTGTATGTCTCCATCGCGGCAGAACCGGCCGGTAAAACCTTAAACAACATCAGACTCCGCCCATGCTGCGCCAATTCCAGCAAAATCTGGCGAACATCCTGTCCCATGCGGATCAATTCAGCCAATACCAGTAATGTTTCCGCCGCATCCCGTTTCGCCAAAGCGCCGGCCAACCGCCATACCCATTCATGACCAATCAAACCCAGCAAATTACGGACTTCCTCCGCAGTCACGCGTTCCGTATCCAACGCCGCGCATTGATCCAGGATACTGAGCGCATCACGCATTCCTCCATCCGCATGGGCGGCAATCACCCGCAACGCTTCCGGTTCGATCTGCAATTGATCCTGGGCCACAACCTCAGCCAGACGTTTTGTGATTTCCGCTGCTTCAATGCGGTGGAAGTCATACCGCTGGCAGCGGGAGTGAATGGTTGCCGGTATTTTATGCGGTTCCGTTGTCGCCAATATAAAAACCACATGAGCCGGCGGCTCTTCCAAAGTTTTTAACAACGCATTAAATGCCTCGGTCGTAAGCATATGCACTTCATCGATAATGTATATCTTATAGCGCCCATCAACCGGCGCGAATTTAATGGTTTCCCGCAAGTCCCTGATTTCGTCAATCCCACGATTTGAAGCCGCATCAATCTCCAGAACATCCATGGAATTACCAGCAGTAATCCGTTCACAGCAGGAACATTGATTGCAGGGCTGAGGCGTAGGCCCATGCACACAATTCAACGCCTTTGCCAAAATTTTTGCCGTACTGGTTTTCCCTGTACCGCGGGGACCGGAAAACAAATAGGCGTGTCCAATCCGCCCGGAGCGAACCGCATTTTGCAACGTAATTCGAATATGTTCCTGGCCAACCAGGGAGTCAAAATCCTGTGGCCGCCATTGCCGGTATAATGCCACGTATGCCATCCCGTTCCACCTCTCACTGCAAACAAACATGCTTGTACGTATAGTAAAAAACAGCCATCGTCAGATTTATCCTGTTGAGGCTGTTAAAAAATATTTTTCTATTAAAACTACCGTTGTTTTGAATGTCGGGCCGCAACAACACTCACGACCAGGCTACCTTACGGCACATAGAAATTGTCACTTACCGCTGCTTCCTTCCGGACCTGACGGGGTTCATGAGTTTCCATTGCGTAAGACCCAGCCGGTATTGCTGCGGTCCGACATTGAAAACAAAAGCAGCTAACCCGCGTACCACCATTAGAAATAAAAATGGCGGAGAGAGAGGGATTCGAACCCTCGGTACAGTTTCCCGTACACACGCTTTCCAGGCGTGCTCCTTCAACCGCTCGGACATCTCTC
>JAGFXW010000239.1 GCA_017861495.1 Bacillota bacterium | reverse complement strand
ATTGTTTGATTATCCCAAGGTGATTCGTCAGGTTAGAGATCAACTTCCGTCCACCGAACGCAGTTCTTTTATAGATGCATATAAAAAATTACCGGAAGGAGATAAAACGGCGTTTAAAGAGCTTTTGGGAAAAGCGGATTCTGCTGCTGCCAGCAAGATTTTAGGGAAAGATTTGACTAAATACAACATTCAGGCCAACCAGTTGGCCAGCGGTAAACAACGAAAAACAGCGAAGGGCCAACCTCAGGGAACCCAAAACCCCAAAACCGGTTCGGTGGCATTGGCGGAAAAAAACGACATTGTTACTCGAGTAAATAAAATCATCGCTGTACCAACTAATCTCGATCCTAAATTGGTGTCGGAAGCAGCTCGGCGTTACGAGGAGGCCGTTCCTTTTGTTAACTCAAAAAGCGCTGTTAAAGATACTATGTAGGGGTTATCGAGGAAAGGGAGCCGAGAAGCGGTTATTCCCTCCGTGGCAATAAAAAAACCGCGAATTTCGCGGTTTTTTTATTGCCATACGCCTGACATCGGAAAATGTCCGACATACGGGAGAAGAATCGCGTTAATAAGTAAACAGGCTTATTATTTTCAAATCCGCGGGAGGATTCTCCTGACCGGATTTTACTTTTTGCCAATTCGGGCTGGCGTTGGTGCTCAATTTACAGGTTACGCGATCCTCTGCAAAAAATCCAACTATGTTCTCAATCGTGACTTTTGCCTGCGGGTAAGCACTGCGAATCTCCGCCCAGGTCGAACCGACGTGAAGTCCTTTAACCGTTTTAAATTCCGGGGAATAGGCTGCAATTTGATAAATTTTGCCCTCATTGTCCAAGGTGATTTTTAGCGACAGCTGCTTATCGTTGGACTTGTCAAAGTATGCATTGATAACGCGAGCTGTGGTTCCTTCACCAGCAGGTTCTTTAGCCTCGCTAAACTTTCCGCCATAGGTTTCGGTAATGAGCTTTTGGGCCGCGTCGACCGTTAACTTATTATGAAATAAGCCGATTTTTCCATTGCCGACAGTATACATCTCAGGAGTTGTGGCGACCGTTTTTGGCTGCGCCACCTGTGGCTGCTGCGGAGCTGGAGCGGTAACGGCAGCTTTTTCACCTCCGCCACAACCACCTACCATAGTCAGTAGAAACATTCCCAGAATCAGCATGCCAAGTGCTTTTTTACTCATGTTCTTCCTCTTTTCTAATTTTCTTATCGTTGCTGTTTGCAAACCAAATTCGGCAGGTATAACTAATTATAAAGTTTGTTATACCTCGAATTTAGTATAGGGTAGAGTCCTGGGAATAGATACTATCCGAAAGTATACTTTTTAAGCCGTTGCAGGCTATGCAACAAGAGCGTATGAATGCAGCGGCGAATGCCACCCTTGAAAAATTGACCCTGAATAATAGCAAATTGCGATTGACATTATATTGGCAAAAATTCGCAATATTCGTGTATAATATTATGAGTGACAAATATTTTAATCAAAAGGATTGCCGTTGTTCTTCTGAAAATCCAGAAGGGAGGTTGTTTTTTCGATTTGTAGCGTGCTGTTGAGACAAGCGAAAGAAGGATAATGGCTTATACAAAAACACTAATAGTTTAAATACAAGGAGGATTTCGGGAAAATGAGCAAAAAAAGCATTCTTATGTTAGCAATCGTCATGTTGTGCAGTCTTCTGTTCGCAGGGTGCGGTGGCGGCGATAAGAAGGCGGCGCCTGGTGCGCCAGCCGCGGGAGGCAAGAAACTTATCATTTATACGTCCATGAAGGAATCGCTCATCGGCGGGATAGTGGAAGGATTTAAAAAGCAGAACCCCGGCATCGAAGTGGATTATCAGTCCGCCGGCGCCGGCAAGCTAATGGCTAAGATCGCGGCGGAGCGGCAGAGCGGCAAAATTCTGGCCGATATTATCTGGACAAGCGAAGTTCCCGATTTCTACAATATGAAGAAAGAGGGGATCTTGGAACAATACAAAACTCCCATATTCAAAGAGGTCTTAAATCCTTTTGAAGACTATGACGGATATTTTACAGCAGCCCGCCTTGGAACACTCGGTATCGCCATCAACACGGATAAAATCAAGACGCCGCCCGCACAGTGGGCCGACCTGTTCAAACCGGAATATAAAAAGGCCTTCGGCATAGCGGATCCCGCACTATCGGGAACGGCCTACATGAGCGTTGCTTTACTCGAAAAGCAGTTCGGTTGGGAATTCTTTGATAAGCTGCACGACAATCAGGCCAGAATTGGCAAGGGGTCTGGTCAAGTCGTCGATGATACCGCCTCTGGCGAACTTGCCGCCAGCCTTGCCGTTGACTACATAACTTACGACAAGATTAAAAAAGGCGCGCATATTGCCCTTTACTACCCTCCAGAACTTTTGATTGCTCCAAGCCCGGTGGCTATCTTCAAGGGAAGTACCAACCTTGACGCTGCGAAGAAATTTGTGGACTATCTTCTCGGGAAGGAAGCTCAGACGCTGATTGCCGGCGAGGGTACGCTTTCCGTGCGACCGGATGTGAAGGCACCCGAGAAATTGAAACTGCCCGATGCGGCTGAGGCTTTGAAGCGCTCTATCAAGATAGACTACGTTAAAATGATGGCTTCCAAGGAAACGACAATTAAAAAGTTTACTGATACGCTGCAGGGGAAAAAGTAATTTCAAGCGGCGCAACCTGCTTAATTCGGCGGGACGGACCGTTCCGTTCCGCCGTTTTTTTTGTCTTTCAGTTTGATGAGTAAGTGAGGGTCGAGTATGGAAATAATCCGGATAGAAGGTATCTCGAAAAGTTACGGCAAACATCAGGTGCACAAAGATCTCACGCTCTCCATTGAGCGGGGCGAGTGTTTTACCCTGTTGGGGCCGTCGGGTTGTGGTAAGACTGTACTGCTTAGACTTATTGCGGGGTTTGAGACTCCCGACGCGGGGAAAATATTCATTGATAATCAGGTCGTTGCGGACCCGGCTGCGGGCATATTTTTTTCACCTGAAAGCAGGGGACTTGGCGTAGTTTTTCAGGATTACGCGGTTTGGCCGCATCTTTCGGTATTTGATAATGTCGGGTTTCCCCTGAAAATTGCCAAACGGCCGAAAAATGAGCTGCGGGACCGTGTCATGGAAATGATAGAGCTGGTCGGCATGAAGGGCCTTGAGAACCGTTTGCCATCGGAACTTTCCGGCGGGCAACAGCAGCGTGTGGCGTTGGCCCGCGCTCTTGTAGCCAATTCGTCTCTGATGCTTCTGGATGAGCCATTAACCAATCTTGACGCCAATCTGCGCGAGGAAATGCGTTTTGAGATCAAAGAGTTGCAGCGCAAGCTGAATATAACAGTCCTCTATGTTACGCATGATCAGGAAGTAGCCCTAGCTATCTCCGACCGTCTGGCTATCATGGACGAGTTTGGCAGGATACGTCAGACCGGTAACCCCTGGGAGATTTTTGAGCGCCCGGCGGATCCTTTTGTGTTCAATTTCATGGGCATAGCGAATTTTGTCCCGGTGCGGCGCGTTGGGGAGGCCTATCTGGTGGGTAGCGGTGAACAACTCATTCCGTGGGAGCCGCCCCAAGGTGACGCGGCCGAATGGGTCGCGGGATTTCGTCCCTCCGATGTACAGATTGCCCCGACAGGAACTGGCCTCAGAGGAATAGTAAAGCGCGCCAGTTTTCTGGGGGCTATGATAGATTATCTCATTGAGGTGGATGGGGCGCATCTGCGCACTAGCATAGAAACACACGAGGCCATGTCCAAGGGGCTTATGTTCAAAGAGGGGGAGACTTGCGTGATCAGTTTCCGCGACCTCCTGTGGTTTAACGCTGAGAGCTTGGCG
>JAGFXW010000064.1 GCA_017861495.1 Bacillota bacterium | reverse complement strand
ACCACATTCTCCCTTAAAGTACGCTGATCTCGTTTAAGTTTACCTCCACACTTCGGGCAAGGATCATTTTCGCTTTGTACCACAAACATTTAAAACACCATCCTTTTACCATTTTTATACATCTTTCGGCAAAAGGATTAAATAACCCTGCCTCTGCATTGCGATAATAACAAGAACGGCAAACAGTATGCGCTTTTATTCTGTTTGCCGCAAATAAATATAACCGCCCTCAATTAGAGAGCGGTTTTTTATGGATAGGACATCCACAGGCCATATTATACACCCGAATGCTATTTTGTCAAACTTCGTTGTGCAATTTTAAATTCAGTTGATGCAATGATAGTTTTTTTGACTTCGGTTTTTTTACTGAATTCTTACTACCGCCACCTCCTAACATGGCTTCCCCTGCTGGTGGTACTTCTCTTGGTTTATGTGCCTTAGCTTTATCTTTCATTAAGCTTGTTATCTCATCAACCGGTTGCACTTTATCAGGCGGCCACGCTTCAAACCCACATTCTGGGCACTTATGAAAATCATATTTTTCATCGTATTTCATAACTACACGACATTCTTGACAAAACCATGGTTTTCTCATCGTATCCCTCCGATAGCCTCTTAAAGTTTATTAATACGAATATATATTCCCGGTTTGTCCCCATAGAATTTTTCTGTAATCTCACTGGCCACCAGGGCATCATCTTTCCAAAACCCCAGTCCTGTCATAACATCCTTCAAAAGCTTTATCATGTTATCCGTATCTGGCTTGGTAGTTTTATATTCACCATCTTCATGGTTACCTTTGGGATAAAGCCATTTGGTAATAAGCTGCAATGGGCCAGTAAACTTTTCCTTGGGTGTATGAGATGCCAAATATGCAGTCAGTTTCTGCCGAGCATCGACTAACTCTGGCGGCTCATAAAATACCGGTTTACCTTTTACTACAGTGACTTTCTTTTCCTGATGTGTAACTGTTGGCGGAATGATCGGTACAAAAAATTCAATCATCATCTGGTTCATAATCTACACCTTGCCATTTGCCTGTCTCGGGATTATAAAATACAAAATCACTGTTTTTAAGATTATTCCAAACATAATTCAAGATATCAGGACTTTCAATCAGCCACTGAATTGCTTCACTGTTTTTAATATCAAAATCTTGCCCTGGGATTGAATGCCTAAGTGGCAGCATACATCTTGCGGCTTCCAAATTCTTGCTCATCTTATTCTTTTTCATTTTTACATTTTCTCCCATCTAAAATAAACAGCTTAAGCAATTTTCTTTTGTCAAGGAAAGGGAAAAGTATGTCGGGGGGCTTCCTACGCCCCCGACTATTTTTTCCCCTTGACCGTGAGGGCGGAAAACGCAAATTATATATTTATATATATAGGCGCGTTTCCGAATCGGAAAAACTCGGTGTTTTTTCGACTTTTTCCACTTAGGAAATTCTCGAAGATTTTTAACTTTCCATATCGGAAAAACTCGCAACTTTTCGATATTTTCCAAATCAGAAATTCTCGAAACTAATTCGAGTTTTTCCGTCTTTCACTTTTCCTTCTTAACGACGTTTCCTTGATTATCAACCATGAATCCACCGTGTTCTCTTACGTGGTTTTTTACAGTTTTTTCCGTTACACCCATATATTCTGCCATTCCCTTTACGGTCGGCTGCCCACTAAAACCGGCCGCTTCAAATGCCGTTTGCAGTGATGTCCCCCGTTCTTTTTTGCTTTCTGCCGGTGACTTTTTCTTTTTGAAGTTTCGCTTCCAAGAGGGCTGATCGCCATCTACTCCCACATCTTTGAGAACACCAATCTTGTCTACATAATGTGCCGGATAATCAAACCAGAGGTTAATTGGTGAGAATTTTGGGAACTCCCGCAGCGTCCCTTCAATACGCCAGGCTGTCCGCTGCCGAACTCGCAGCCGAGTCGAATACACAATATTCGTAAGCTTCAGATGCATGTCTTGCGACAATACTTTTTTGCTATAATCCAGCATAGCCCTCTCGCTGCATTGGTCATCCTGTGAAACATCATCTTCCCAGCTAGGATAATTCGCCTCAAGGAAAGCCACACAGGCGGCACATACGGCCTTATTTTCTTCTTGCTTCAGTAATTCGTCTGTCATATCCAGCTCGATCAGGTCAAGCAGTGCGTCCGGATCCCGGGCGAATACGCCAGATCCTGACGCCCGGTCCATAGACCGTTTACCGCCCTGGGCTCCTTTACTATGATGGTGACAGTAGATCACCGCGCAGCCAAGCTCCGTACATACCTTGTCAAATTGATTGCAAAAGTTGGCCATCTGATCGGCGCTGTTTTCATCCCCGGTAATTACCTTGTAAATCGGGTCAATAATGATGGCAATATAGTTTTTCTTGGCAGCACGCCGGATCAGTTTAGGCGCCAACTTATCCATAGGGATGGATTTACCGCGCAGATTCCAGATATCAATATTGCTGACGTTCTTCGGTGCCCACCCCAGAGCCTGATATACATCTTTGAAACGATGCAAGCAGCTAGCCCGATCCAGCTCCAGGTTGACGTATAATACTTTCCCCTGGGCACAAATCCAGTTCAGCCATTTTTGCCCCTCGGCGATGGCGCAGCATAACTCTATAAGCCCGAACGATTTTCCGGCCTTTGACGGCCCGGCAATGAGCATTTTATGGCCCTGCCGGAGAATACCGTCAATAAGGGATGGCGCCAGCTCCGGTAAGTTGTCCCATGCGGCTGCCATGCTTTCCGGTTCCGGCAAATCATCATTTACGCTTTCAATCCATTCTTTCCACTCGGGGAAATTGGCCTTTCCGATATTAGTATCAACCAGCCACTGTTTATGACCGTTACGGACCACACCAGGCATCCTGGAAAGCCGGGACGGATTTCGGTTTTGCGTATCTATTTCTAAGCCGTTCTTTTTGCATACGGCATAAAGATAATCTACACGCTTGCGATACTCATCATAGTTTGCCGCATCGATGCGAACAATCGCATGCAGGCTTTTCCCTCCGGAATGCACCAGGCAAGCCACCGGAAGCTCTAATGCTCGAATGATTTCATTTTGCTTGTCAATTTCCAGTCGGTCAGATTCAACCAGTGCATAACGAAAATCCGTGACATTCTCATTTTTTACACCTTTGCCGTCTAATGGATTGAAGCGGATCCACGCGCCGCATTCTTCCTTATAGTCGCCAAAAACAAGGCCAATGTCACCCTCACACATATTCAGTTCTTCGATAAGTTGGCCGACTGTCCGATCCCAGTTCCCCTTCGTGGGAAGATACTTGTTTTCGCCTTCTTTTTGCCATGCGCTTGTCACATAACCAACATTTTCGGTACTGTCAAAAAGAGTCTCCAGGTACTTGACGATATCTTTGACCGGATCCCATTTTTCAGGCTCAACAACCTCACGGCCTTCCAGCCAATTTTTATCAACAACGACTTTTTCGGCTTTAGTACTGCCGATCATATCATCCCAATCCAATTCATAATCTTCTTTTCTACTGGATGGTTCCCAACCGCCGGCTTTAGCCATATCCACAATGGTGCCAGCAGTTACCGGGGTAGGACTTCCTTGAAAGGAAGTCCATTTCTTGAAGCATTCACCGCTGCGATATCTGGCTAGATCCCGCTTGCTCCAATTGTCCCAGTCACTGGCCGTATACCCTTCCTGCTTGAGCGCCATGCCGACATTAACCCATTCCTGATAGGAAAGGTTTGACGGATCAATGTACTCGAGAAGAGAAAGTATTTCTGTCTTATCCATCTACTTATCCTCATTTTCACTAATAAACAACTCGTGTGTGCCGTCACGCATAGATTGTTCTTCTTCAGATATTTCATATCCAAGCTTTGCAATGAAGTCATATACTGTGTTTAGCGTTTCATTGTCGTCATGCTGATTATTCCAGCCATAATATTTCTCTTGAACTGAATCAAGCAGTAAATAGGCTGTGGTCAACAAATGACGTTCCGGTTGAGTTGTAACGTGATCCGCAATATTGTTGTCAAAGTTTTCTTCATCTTCTTCATCAATTTCAATGTCGAGAAATTCGGCAAATTCTTCGAGATCAGGATACCTATAATCGTCGCTGAGCATTCCCCGCAACAAATATTCAATTATGACGTCCGTATTCTTTTTAGCGCTGGCGTTTGATATCTCTTTTATAAAATTGCATCTAAGCTGATACGCCCGTTTTGATATTTCATTCAGAGCAGCCCGACGTTCTTCTTGCTCTCTTTGTTTTTCAAGCCATGCTGGTTCCGTTTGTTTTGAATTGTTACCATCAAATTTTTTAAATAGGGTTATATAACTACTGTGTTTATTTGCTTGAAAAAAATATTCTACGGTACCAGCATCCTCCGGTGCAGTAACTTCAATTTTCTGCGATAGACTATACGAATTGACATACTGCAATCCACTATTTCTTTCAACCTGTGTCGCAAATTTTTCAAGCTCCGCAATTATTAGGACTCTATTTTTTTCATGCTTTTCATTTTCAATAGCATTCTGTAGCTCCCACTTAAAATTTGATGTTCCAATCTTCTCGAGAACACTGTTTCTGATATTGATGTCCTGAATTTTATCTAGCTCTGCATAGTCCATTAATGTGCCGCCACGTTCAACTGATTGACGAAATTTTTCTTTATCAAACTCCAAGAGCTTCACCCGGCGCCGAACGGTAGTTTCCGAAAATCCGGTATTCTGAGAGATATCATTAATTGATTCTCCGAGGTCAAGCATCATTTGAAAACCTTGCGCCTGTTCATATATAGTTAGGTCATTTCGTTGCATATTCTCAAGTAGCATAGTAGAAATTTGCTTACGGTAACTCATGTTGGATATATGACAGGGAATTTCCGTCACCCCTGCGAGTTTTGCGGCCGCCAGTCGGCGGTGGCCAATAACAACAATGTACCCCATTTCTTCCTGCTGTTTTGGATCATCTGCGCCAACGCCGGTTATTTTCGAAAACCATGGGACAACCGTAAGGTTTTGCAAAATCCCATTGCTTTTAATACTATTAGCGAGCTCAGTAAGATCGCCAAGGTCTTTACGCGGATTATCATAGTGAGGATGAATTTTTGATACATCTATATTTGTGATCATAATTCACACAGTCCTTTCAATTAATCTACCAATTCCCAGATTGCTCTATATATGCCGCCGGTCTATACTCATTAGGTGTTATGCCTTGCGGTATATGCCAGCCATTTGCAGCTATTCGGTCAATTAATGTTTTGGCATTTTCAAATTGCCAGGTACCGACATGCTGGAACCCGCGGTTTTCTAAAAAGCGAATTTGTTTAGGGGTAGTAAGCCCCTCTGTTCTGCGTTTATCTAGTCTGTCCAGCAGTTTTGCAGCTTTGCCGGCATTTCCGATTTCATCCGGGAAGATGCCTAACTTTTCAAGAGTTTTAACCTGTTTTTCACTCGGCGGCGCACATTCCCATCCAAATGACGGTATATATCCGGAAAGATCTTCCGCTTGAATCGACATTTCGAACTGCAGCGGATCCACTAGCTTCCGTTTTCTTTTTTTCATTTCCGCAAGTTTCTTGGCCAGCGCTTCTTCCCGGGCTGCCACTACATCTTCGGAAGCCTGCTTTTCCACAACTTCTAAATCCAGCGGGCAAGGAGACTGCTCAATCTTTTCCGTAATCTTTTGGGCCACTTCTTCATTAGTGGCAATAAGATGTGCTGGGCGGCAAAGTTCATGCCGTTCCGTATGCCAGAGAAAGTCTAGCAACAACAATTCTTCTTTTCCTGGAGATAGCCGGGTACCACGCCCTACCATCTGGCAATATAGACTGCGTACTTTAGTCGGTCGGAGGACAACAACGCAATCCACGCTGGGACAATCCCAGCCTTCCGTTAATAGCATCGAATTACAAAGTACATTGTATTTTCCTTGTTCAAAATCTTGCAGTACTTCCGACCGGTCATCACTGTTACCATTAACCTCCGCCGCCCGAAAGCCGACTTCATTTAAAATGTCCCGGAATTTCTGACTGGTTTTCACCAAAGGCAGAAATACAACAGTTTTGCGATCGGCACAGTATTTCACCATCTCCTGAGCGATTTGGTATAAATAAGGATCAAGAGCGTTTCCAAGATCACCGGCTTTAAAATCACCGCTTTGCATTCCAACTCCGGTAAGGTCCAACCGAAGAGGTATGGTTTGCGCTTTGATTTTGCTCAAATAGCCTTCTTTAATCGCTTTAGGCAGAGTGTATTCATAAGCCAAGCTGTTGAAATATTGTCCTAAATTTCTCATATCGCCCCGATCAGGCGTCGCTGTAACTCCTAATACTTTGGCTTCATCAAAATACTGTAAAACATTTTGATAGCTGTCCGATATACAGTGGTGAGCTTCATCAACAATGATGGTGTCAAAGTAATTTTTATCAAATTGCTGCAGTCTTTTTTCCCTAGTTAAAGTCTGTACCGAGCCAACAACGACCCGGTACCAACTTCCTAAACAGCTTTGTTCTGCTTTTTCTACCGCACTGACAAGGCCGGTAGCTTTGTTAATTTTATCGCTTGCCTGCTCTAAGAGCTCGGCCCGGTGTGCTACAATCAGCACCCGGTCACCGGCCCTTACGCAGTCTTCCGTCACTTTAGCAAATACAATCGTTTTCCCGCATCCGGTAGGAAGGACCAGTAGCGTTTTCTTGTTCCCTTTATCCCACTCGCTGAGAATTGCTGCTCTAGCCTCCTGTTGATACGACCTTAGCTCCATTAAAAGGAGCCCGGTCTAAAGTTTTTTCCACCTGCTGGCTGAGTGGATGCCTCAGGTTCAAGGAACCGCTTTACTTCATTGAATGTTTTTTCATTATAAATTTTAGTACCGACTTTGGCACGGCCTTTGGAGCCAATGACCTTACCCCAATCCATCTTTAATTTTTCACCGTGTTTCTTTTGGCCGATTGAGTTAAAGAAAGCACTCAACATTCCTTCGCATCTGGAATGCAAAAACATATTGTGGTTAATGGTAGTAATGCCTTCCGGTACCGTAATTTGCAATTTTAATTTTGCCTGATTGCATGGCGGCAGCTTGTCTCCACCGGCATAACGAGCCCGCTCGAAACTGACAACCTCGAATTCGTATTCACCTTCCGGTAGGGTAATATACTCGGGGGATTCTTTTTCAATCTCTGCATCCCAATCTAATTCAGTTCCTTCATATACAGTTCCACCAAATTCGTTGTTATAAGCCATTATAAATTCCTCCTAAATTTTATTTATTAAAATGGGTTTTGCCTTTGATCTTGAATCATTGCAAACACTTGGTCCCAGGCCCCAATTAGCACGCCATCGATAAATCCTGGATCATAATTTTTAATAGGGGTGGCTTGGGGATAATAACCTTTAAAAGCTACTACATCTTGGATTTCTCCCGGCGTAACATTATTGGCTTGCAATAGATCGGACAATGCTTTCGGCAAATCCGGGTCCTTAGGCGCTGGACTTTCTTTTTTCAGTTGTTGTGGTGCAGCCGCAGGCGGTGATGAATTGTCGGCCGTTTTCGCTTCCTTCGTGGTTTCCGCTACGGTCGCATCGACGGACACAGCGTTTTCCGTTTTTGTTGGACTTGGTTCGGTCGCAGGTTTTTGTTGAATAGTTGACTCCGGTTTGTTGGCTTGTACCGGTGTCTCTCCATCGATATGATTCGGAATACAATAGCCAATTTGGGCAAAATCAAATTTCAGTTCCGGTTCCAAATCATGCCTGTTTTTTGCATCCCAGCAAGGATGATGCTGGGTATACATGACACGTATACCGCCCTGAGCCTTTTTCTTTTTTTCGATTTCTACGACATGCTGCTTATAGTTTGCAAAAAGTACCATGTCTGCCCATTCTTTTACAAGTGCCGAAGTCTGGCCACCAGTTTTATTGCCAAGCTTTAATTCATACCGGTCAAAACTCCCGCATTCATCCGGCAATTCGAATTTACGTATTTGCGAATGAGCCGTTAATACAATGTTTATTCCTACTTCTGTAACATCCGTCAAGAGATTGAGCAACCGCCCAAACTCCTCCTTGAGATAGATATACCCTTTGCCATAACCAAAGTCTTCAATACCTTTTTTGTCATATATAGCACATAGATGAGCTATGCAAAGCTGTTCAGCCCAGTCAATGGTATCAATAACAAGTGTCTTACATACTCCCGGAGTTTCTTTGATCTCCCTAATCATGTTAAGCATCATAGTCCAACTGCTCGGCCGCGGCAGTCTGGCCACATCCATTAGATTGGTGCTGCCTTCCGTATCAATAAACAAGGGTTCTGGGAACTGTGCTGCAAATGTTGATTTTCCTATACCCTCAGGGCCATAAATTACACATTTTTGAGCCTTCCAAACTTTGCCGCGTGATATGTTTAATGCCATTAAAATAACTCCTTTCTTATTCCTCTATTTCCACATGATCTAAAGCAAACTGTATAAGAATACAAGCAATCTTGTGAATCGGTTCATTGGTTTTATAAGCAATGTCCTTTACCCTTGCATGAAGATCTGTTGTCACCTTTAGTGGTTTCGGGTAAACTTCGGAAAGGAACGGATCTTTTTTTATAATTAATTTAGTATCCATTAAAACTTACCCCTTTCCCATGTATTTTGTTGCTTTTGCGGTTCGGCTGCAGGCGGTTCATTCTTTATGTAGCCATCTTCGATAATGATAGAGCACTCATCACCAGTCGAAACCCTTGTTGCAATAACCTGCAATCCTTCAACTTCAAGCCATTCACCAAATTCTTTCATTGACTCAACATCCATTTGCTCAAGCTTGTCCATCAAAACAAAACCGCAATTCGGATTGAGTTTTCGAACAATGGCGGTTGCAACTTTTAACTGTTCTGAACCGCTCATGTTATCCCATTTGTAGCCGCGATAGATCAACTCGCCATTTTCAACCGACAATTCCGGTAGTGGTAAATTTGCATTTTTCAAGAGATCCATCTTTGCTTGGCGTAATTCTTCAATTTCTGCTGTTAATCTGCTATATTGTTTGCTATAATCCTCAGCATCAATTTCAGCTTTTTCTTTATCGTAATTAGCCCGCACCTTAACATTAATGGCCTCAATGTTGACCAAATTTTGCTCAAGCTCAACCGTACTTTCGTCAATTAGGGCTTCAGCAGACTTATTGGCAATAGTTAAGTCATTTGTAGCCAGTTGGTAAGCATCGGATGCCTGGCGTAATTCTTCGGTTAATCGCTCAACTTTAGCTTTCAAAAAATCAACATTCTTCCTAATTTCTGCAGCATACTGACGCTTCCGGGCGTTCTCGCCATTACGTGCCAAAATGTCTTGCTGCTTTCTGATAAGCTCAGCCGCGCTGATCGGCTCTTTAGGTGCTTCCGGATAACTAACCATTTCAGCCGCAAACTTCTTTTTCTGATCCGCAATGCGTCCAATTTCAGTACGCCGATTATATAACTGATTTTCTTGATGCTCTAATTTTTGCAGCTGATCTTCAATACCAATAATCTGCAGCAAAATACTGGCTTTTTCCTTACTGTTAGCAGCTATAAATTTAGGTAAATTTAGCGCCATTTGCTCAATGAATTCATTTAACAACTGCTGGCCAGCTTTATTGCCCTTGGGATCAGTAACCTTTAAGCTGCTGTTTTTACCCGTTCTTTCAACGATAAAGCCATTATTCAATACAATCTTTAATTTTGGTGGCACCATGGATCCGTCACGCTCTGGAGTCGATGGTTTAAATTTATCGCCCCCTAATCCCCATGCTGTCCCATCTAGAATTGAAGTTTTCCCTTGACCGTTTTTTCCGCCAATTACAGTAAGACCATTTTGCGTAGGTTCTAGCATTACCGCTTTTACACGTTTCACGTTTTCAATTTCAAGACTGTTAATCTTTACTGGCATATTGATCACCCCTCTCTAAGACTTTTTGTTTTAACATAATCCATAGTCCCGCCTCCCTTAATCTTCTGGTAATTTAAATGGACTAACAATTATTCTAGGCTCTACATATACCGGCTTAACTGCCTTACTATTTGGATTTTTAAGCATAACCCATGTTCCTTCTGCGGCGGCTGGCGTATATAAGCCGTTTGGTTCAGCCTGTGGTAGCGTATATTTATGCTCAGAATACCCTAATGCTTGCTCTGGATTATTATATTGGGTAGCAGCAGGTATGCCGTAACCAATAGACTCACCAAGGAATATCAGTTTACCAGTGTTTTCTGCGACTATATATGTATAAGTGGTTAATCCATCCTGGTCACGAAGCTCATAGATATCTTTGAGTAGCTTTTTTTCTCTAAAGTTTTTAATCGAAGGAACACCAGTTTGAGCAATAGATTCCTGCTGAAGTTGTTCTTGTTGCCGCTGCTCCGTTTCTCTGCTAGATGGAGTATTGTCGCATCCCGTAATTACAAATCCCATAACCATAATTAACACCATTATTAATAACTTTTTCATTACCTTACACCTCTCCGCAATTTTTCAATAAAACTTCTCTGATCTGGTTGTAATTTACTTAGGTCGTAGTCCGCATATCTGTGAATGATAATCGAGGCAAGAGCATCTTTTTGATTGTCCGTAGCCTGTGCGTATTGCTGTTGAAAATTTGAAATGTCCTGTGCTACTCCTTGGTTATACGCCTTTGATTCTTCGAATGTTTCCCGCCGCACTTGCTCTGTTGCCGGTGCAAAAACTTTATACAGAAAAAACGCATTGCCTTGAATAACCCATGTAATTCCTAGCAGTACAGCTACTACTAGAACAATGGCTAAAATCGAGTTTATGATATCTTTCACAGCAAAAACCCCTTTTTTATTAGTATTACTACCAACACACTCGCGCCGATCAGCGCCAGCAGACCTGGGTGAGTGCAAAATATAAAGTAAAATATGTTAGTCAGTTTTTGTATTGCGGGTCGCCTCCTTGATTGCTTTCACGTAGTTTGCTATGGCTTCGTAAGTTATTTTGTTAATAGCTTCTTCCCGGGTTTCAAGTGT
>JAGFXW010000063.1 GCA_017861495.1 Bacillota bacterium | reverse complement strand
TAATTACCGAAAAACAAAATCGCATTGTGGCGAGGTGTGTCATGGCAAAAGAAAAAGAAGACGGACGCCCTAATCCGGATGAACTACTGCAAAAAATCCAAAAAGAAGAAAAAGGCAAACTCACGGTGTTTTTAGGCGCTGCTGCCGGTGTAGGGAAAACCTATGCCATGTTGGAAGCCGCACATGATCGCCTGCTCGAAGGGCTGAATGTCGCCATCGGTTGGCTGGAAACGCATGGCCGGGCCGAAACGGAAAAATTGGCAGTCGGTTTGCGGCGATTTGCACCGCAAACCATTGAGTACCGCGGAAAAATGCTGCAAGAAATGGACATCGATGCAATTCTGGCGGAAAAACCGGAAATCGTTTTAGTCGATGAGTTGGCTCATACCAATATACCCGGATCAAGGCATGTCCGGCGGTTCCAGGATGTCGAAGAATTGCTGGAGAATGGGATTCATGTGTATACGACCGTGAATATTCAGCACATCGAAAGCTTAAACGATATCGTCGCAAAAATTACCGGCATTGTTGTGCGCGAAACCGTTCCAGACTCTATATTGGAACAAGCGGACAGCATACAACTGGTGGATATACCGCCGGAAGAACTCATTAAGCGATTAAAAGAAGGAAAAGTATATGTACCCGAACAGGCAACGAACGCGCTGAAAAAGTTTTTTCGGACCGGGAATATTAATGCACTGAGGGAGTTGTCGCTGCGGTTCACAGCCAGTCATGTCGATCAGGATTTAGTGGAATACATGAAGCAGCAAAAGATTGAAGGACCATGGCCTGCTTCCGGCAGAGTGATGGTTTGTGTCAGCGCCAGCCCTTTTTCCGCGCAGCTGGTCCGGGCGGCGCGGCGTTTAGCAAGTGGTTTGCATGCGGAGTTGCTGGCAGTCCATATTGAAACTCCACAATGCCGTTTTCCAATGGGTGACAAAGAACGGGATCGAATCGCCAGCAATTTGCGGTTGGCGGAAGAACTTGGCGGAAAAACAATTTCCGTTGTTGGCAAAAATTTAACGGAAGAAATTCTAGAGGTAGCACGGACCAATAATGTCTCTGCCATTGTGATTGGAAAGCCTCGCCACAGCCGGGTGTGGGATTTTTTTCATGGGTCGGTAGTCGACGCATTGATCCGAAAAAGCGGCGGGATCAATGTATATGTCATCCAAAATACGGAAGAAAAAAGTAACGATACGGTTATGAAGACAGGTATTGCAACCACATTGCCGGCATCACAAACTGTGCCTTTGTTTCCGTATGTCGGCGGAGTCAGTATGGCTGTAGGAATAACAATCATTAGCTGGTTGTTTCAAAATCAGATTGAGCTTGTGAATATTTCTTTACTCTATTTATTGCCCGTATTCTTTACGGCTTTTTGGTGGGGAAGGCTGCCGGCGTATGCAACCGCATTTGTCTGTGTATTGGCTTATGATTTTTTATTCGTTCCGCCGGTTTTTACGTTTACGGTCTATGACATCCGCTATGTTTGGAGTTTTATAATTTTTCTACTCGTATCCTTTTTTATTGGCGGTCAGACGGAACAATTACGCTTAGAAGCTAAAATTGCCCGGCAACGAGAAAAAAATATCAGGGCTCTCTATGATTTTAGCCGCGAAATTGCCGCTGTGGTGGATTTAAATCGCATTGCTCAGGAAATGGCTGTCCACATGGGAGAAAATCTTGGGCGGGCCACCAGAGTATTGCTGCCCGAAGGCAAAGATATTCTGACGATCCGGGGCTATTACGACATCGAACAGGATGATTTTGGAGGACAACCATTTTCTGAAGCCGAATATGCAGTAGCTGACTGGGCATACCGGAATGGTCAAGTTGCGGGGCGTTCAACGGAGACGCTTCCTGGAGGCCAATATTTATATGTTCCTCTTTTAAGTGGGGATAATAGAATTGGTGTTTTTGGCGTGAAACTCAATCGTCAAAAAGTTACGCCGGAGGAACGCCAGCTGATCAATACCTGGGTAGGATTTGCGGCGATTGCCATAGAAAGAGTAAAATTGACGGAACAAGCAAGACAGGCCGCTTTATTGGTAGAGGCGGATAAATTACGGACCGCATTATTAAATTCCATTTCCCACGAATTACGCACTCCATTGGCGGCGATCGTTGGTGCTTCGTCGATGCTGCTTGAAACAGGCGTTAGTTATGATGAAAAGACGCGCCACGAGTTATTGGAGAGTATTCAAGAAGGATCAAGGAGAATGGAACGGGTCATTGTGAATCTATTAGATACGGCACGAATAGAAAATGATATGCTCCATTTAAAAAATGATTGGTGTGATTTGGAAGATATTGTCGGTGCAGCTTTACAACGGTTTGGTGAAACAACTGCAAAGTATGTGGTCAAAACCGAGATTCCTGCCGGATTAGGCTTGTTCCGCGCCGATTGTGTCCTTTTGGAACAGGTATTGATCAATCTTATTGATAATGCGATGAAATATTCTCCGACAGGAAGTACAATTACTATTACCGCTGCCCGCGAACAGGAAATGATAAAAGTTGCCGTAATGGATAACGGTGCAGGAATTCCTAAAGAAGATCTGCCGCATATTTTCGATAAATTTTATCGGGTCAAACAGGCACGGAAAGTAGAAGGAATAGGCTTAGGATTAGCCATTTGCAAGGGCATAATTGAGGCTCACGGTGGACAAATATGGGCAGAAAACCGGACATCCGGTGGCACGGTGATTACGTTTACCCTGCCAGTGCATGAGAAGAGCCCAATCATCCCGCCGCTGGAGGAAAATGAAAATGGAAAAAGGAGCTAGGATTTTAATTATCGATGATGAGTCGCAAATCCGTAAATTACTCAGTGTCTCTTTGCGTGCGCACGGCTTTGTGACCGAAGAAGTTGCAACCGGACGGGAAGGTATTCAGCGAACGACTGTTTTTAAACCGGACTTGCTGATTGTTGATCTTGGCTTGCCGGATATGGATGGCAAGGACATTATTCGCGAAATTCGTCAATGGTCGAACTCGCCGATTATTGTTTTGACGGCGCGTGACCAAGAGCAGGGAAAAATTGACGCATTGGATGCCGGAGCGGATGATTACGTAACGAAACCGTTTAGCATGGGAGAACTCATGGCAAGAATGCGTGTCTGTTTACGGCGCATGGCGGCAAGCGAAAGTGAGCCGGTATTAAATTGCGGAAACCTGACGGTTGATTTGGTGCAACGTCGTGTCACGGTTGAGGGGCAGGAAATCAAATTGACTCCCACCGAATATGAAATTGTAAAGCTGTTGGCTCAACATGCCGGACGGGTATTGACCCACAAACAATTGTTGAAAGCGGTTTGGGGCAATGCATACGATGTCGATACGCATTATATCCGGGTTTATATTGGACAAATTAGGAGGAAAATAGAAAAAAATCCGGCTCAACCGAAGTATATTATTACCGAATCGGGGATTGGATACCGCTTGATGGGGCAATAAGAGGAACGCCAACTTTATGCCTCATTGCTTTGTGTAGGCATTGAGAAAAATAAGAAAACCCGGCTTATACCAAGTTTAAAAAGCAATGGCATGAGCCGGGTTTTCTTACTTATACTGATATTTTTCTTCTGGATGATGAATATTACTGGATAATTTCCATTTCCACGCGACGGTTTTGAGCTCGTCCTTCCGCCGTATCATTCGTGGTAAGGCGTTCACTCCTCCCTTTTCCGACAACGATAAGCCGGTTGTCGGGAACACCTTGCTTGACTAAGTAGTATTTTACGGCCTGCACCCGGCGCAAAGACAGGTTCAAGTTGTAAGCGTCATCGCCCCAGCTGTCGGTATGACCGGTTAAGCGGAACTGCCATTGCGGATTCTGTTTGGCCAAATTTACGATATCGTCTAAAATAGGGTACGATTGCGGTTGTAAGGTATCCTTGTCATAATCGAATTGTACTCCCTTTAATATTACTTTCTCTGGTTTGACTTCCGGCGCTGCCGGTGGTTTTGGCGTTGTTGGCTGCTGTGCGGATGGTGTTGATTGTTGTGCCGAAGGCTGTTCTGCTGCTGGTGATTGGGCTGCCGATGATTGCTCGGCCGATGACCGTTGCATTGGCAGGTGTAGTTTCAACGGAGAAGATTGGACAAAGAATACCGCGATTGCAGTGGCTGCCACGATCAAGCCAAGGATAACCGAAGCCTTCATTCCCAGTGAAAAGCCCCGTTTTGGATTAGGAGAAATTTGGCTTAGCTTGTAGCGTTCAGTCCGGCTTGGCATGGCTGGTGTTGCTGCTGACGGTTCAGCTTGAACGTTGGATGGTATTTCCAGGGTATCCACTTTTTGATGGACCGGTGAAGCAGGAGATTGTAATGCTTCGGTGTTATCCTCTTCCGACGGAAATTTTGGTACCGGCTTTGTTTCTTGCTGTGTCGGAGTTACAAGAGGCGGTAACGCGACCGGTTCCTCTTGTTGAGGCGGAAGAATTGGCAGTTTATCTGTTTCTTGCTGTGCCGGAGCTATGAGAGGCTGTAATCGTAACGATTCCTCTTTTCCAGGCGAAACCGTTTGCAATAAATCCATTTCTTTTTGTTTCGGAGTAGTGAGGGGCTGCGATATTGCCGCTTCAACCCTGCCGATTAGGGTATTTGGTATTTTTTGTTCTGCTTTAAAAGAATGTTTAGCGAGCACACTCGCTACTGCCGTTTTGTAATCCCCTTTACTATTGGCTAAATCTTGAGAAATAGCCATGTAATCCTGCGCCCCTGCGCTGTCCGGTTTATAATCCACTACACTCATACCAGCGACCGGACTTTCAGAAACGGCAATATCTTCTCGCACCGTGAAAATGGGCACACTGTCAAGAAAAGAAGTAAGCTGCTCTAAAACGTCCCTGTGCATTTTCTGGTTGCCGTCGTAGCGTGTTGCGAGGACATTTTTTAATAATAAACCGGGATTGGTTTGCTCGCGAATGGTTTGAATCGTTCCCAGCAACTGGCTCATTCCTTTGATACTAAGCAAGTCCGGGCACAAGGGAATAATAACCCAGTTCGCAGCCGTCAGAGCGGCCAGTGATGTCATTCCAAGGGTTGGTGAACAATCCAACAAAACGAAATCATAATTCAGCTTATCCAGAGCTTGTTTAAGCTGATAGACGTCCGGCGTGATGGTTGCCAGCATTTCTTTCGACGGAACGACGTCGAAACCAGCTGCATGCCGGGTGATGCACGACTCCAAGTTTGCCTTGCCGTCAAAAAAGTCAAAAATTGTTTTATCCGGTTCCGTAATGCCAAGCCAATAGCTCAGGCTTTCCTGCGGATCCAGATCGATCATCAATACCCGCTTCGACAATTTTGCCAGGCAAGCGCCTATGTTCATCACCGAAGTAGTTTTGCCAACGCCGCCTTTTTGGTTTACAAAGCAAATAGTAATCATAATGATCCGGCTTTTACAAGCCCTCCTTTCGTAATATTACAAGCAACGCCTATAATTCCCGGTTAATAATGTACCCGAAGCCGCCTCCCGCCAGAACCCCTAACAAGATATTTCCCAAAATGCCGAGTCTGGTGGGTGGCACGAGGAATACCATGATTGCACTAAAAAATACAATGAGGCCGACCATAACGAAGACTTTCAGTTTGTTTTGCGAAAGTTTTGGTTTATCGGTATAGGAAAAATCTGTTGTCGCCTTTTCCACCGGGTCATCCCATATTGGTTCGACAACAGGTTCCTGCTCAGTTTCCGGACGGTTTTGCTGCAGTTCCGGTTGCACTTTGTGAATTGGCCTTATGCCAGGTGGCGGCACAACTGGATCTTTTTGGTTGACTAAAGGCTTTGGGACAGGTTTTTCTGCTGTGAGGGAATGTTGAGCCAGCAATTTGGCTGCCGCTGTTTTAAAATCATAATCCGCCATTAGTTACCCCCCTTTTTAGCAATCACTATCTAGTTTTTATCGTTTGTATTCTCCCAAATATTCTGAATTCCTGCAAAATTCCATAATTTACTTTTCGAAATATAATGGCGTTTGCTAGAAAAAGAAATTTATTGGTAATTACAACAGCAGGAATTAATATGGTATGCTGTTATCAACGGGTATTATTGTTTATTATGCAGATTATAGCAATAATGGACGGAGGGACATGGCATGTATGCTGAGTTTAAAGCAATTTCTGTGTGCAAAGAATTGAACCTCAATAAAATTGGCGAACATTTCGGCATTGTCCGCAAGTTTCGCTGGGAAGATTTTTTGTTGCTGCAAACTGACAATTTAAAAGGCATTGTTAATGATGCCAATAATAAATTGGTGTATGTATTCCATTTTGGCAGTATGGTGCTCATTAATTTTCAACATCATGAAATTATGGATGTTGTGCAATACATGAAAAAACTGGAGCCGCAAATTAGTGATAGTGACGTGTTTACTTACGCGGATGATTACAGGTTGGAAATCGATGCCGGACAGCTGCCCGCCGTGAACAATGATTATATGATTGCGGACGTCAAAAATGATTATCAGTTGGAAATTGTTTCTACCGTGTTAGCCAAATCGGTTTCTTTAGAAAAGAATGAAATCGAAGTGGATGCTTTATTGGATCGGATTGAAAATGTCGTCAATGACCTGAACCGCGGCGAATTGGGCGTATCTGATGAAGAATTGGCAAAGATGATGGCAAAAATAATTAGCTTCAAGCTGAACACAATTTCCTATATCATGCTTCTGGACAACCCCGACATTACATGGACAAATGAAGAAGCGGCAACCTTATACGATCGACTGTCGCTTTTATTTGAACTCAAAGACCGTTATGAAAAAATTAGGCATAAGACAGAAACCCTCATGGATATCACGGAATCGTTTTCCGATCTGGTACATGCAAGACGGGGCACACGGCTTGAATGGGCAATCATCATCCTCATCGTGATTGAAATTATCTTATCGCTGTACCAGATGTTTTTTCACTAACTTTATGGAATGGGTGCCTCATAATAACCACAATCCAAGTGAATAGGCGGACCGTAATATGGCATCTATTTGCAGATTATCCCCAAAAATAAGAAATGAGTATGCAACAGAAGGTCTGAGGAGGTCAATATGGCGGGAAAAATAGTAATAGTCGATGACGAGGCGAATATTCGCAGTTTGGTTCGGTTTAATTTGGAAAAAGAAGGCTATATGGTGCTTGAAGCTGCAGATGGAATTTCCGCCCTGGATCTAGCCAGAAAGGAACATCCTGATCTGATGGTCCTTGATCTCATGCTGCCGGAAAAAGATGGACTGGAAGTATGCCGAGTTTTAAAAAGCCAGCGGGAAACATCTGGGATTGCGATCGTTATGCTGACTGCCAAAGAAGAGGAAATCGATAAAATTCTTGGGCTGGAAATGGGTGCGGACGATTATCTTACGAAGCCGTTTAGCCCCAGGGAACTCATGGCGCGCATCAAAGCGGTATTACGGCGCGTTCAGAAAGAGCCGCCTGCCGGGGGGCAGTTAATTGCCGGCCGGCTGAATTTTAATTTAAACAGTTATGAAGTGTATCTGGATCAGGAGAAGCTGGAATTGACCCCAAAAGAATATGAATTATTAAAACTGTTGGTATCCAATATCGATAAGGCCTATACGCGCGAAGAATTGCTGGATAAAGTATGGGGCTATGAATATTACGGGGATACCCGGACGGTAGATGTCCATGTAAGGCATTTGCGGATGAAATTGTCCGCAGTGCCGGAAATGGCTGAGTCTATCGAAACGGTAAGAGGGGTAGGCTATAAATTTCACAGCCCGTAACAATTGCTGCATTACTTGCCCGCTACATCCATGGTATTCATTACTTTTTTTGCAATATCGGTGTTATCATAGGTCCCTTGAAAAGAAGCTCCGCCTACGCCTTGGGCAAATACCGGCACAGCAGCGGAGGTATGTCCGTACGTTGTCCAACTGATGCCGGCTTTTTGATTGAAAATATGGCTGGCAGTAATAGAAAATGGTTCGTAAGGACCATACTGTAATTTATTGTTTTCGTCTTTGCTGCGTTTTTTCGGATCGACCATGCTGGCTGCAAGAGCCGCTTCCAGACGATTTTTATCGTAATCGGTCAAATCCGTCAAGCCGATCTGATTAGTTAGGAAAGGTATCCAGTCGTTTAAACTGGCGTATTCCGGATCGACATTCTGCCGGTAAACTTGAATTTCTTTATCAAATTCTTCAAACGATACCAGTTGGTATTGGAGAACCATAAAGTTTGCTTCCGGACTGGCAGCAGAACCATCAATGGCCATGCCGCCGGTTTCATGGTCGCCGGTTATGACGATGAGCGTTTCATTTGGGTGATTTGCATAGAAACTGAGAGCTTCCGCGATCGCATTGTCAAATGCCAGGACATCATGGATGGCTGTTCCGGCGTCATTGGCATGACAGGCCCAGTCAATTTTTCCGCCTTCGACCATCAGAAAAAAACCATTAGGGTTGTTCAGCATTTCAATACCTTTGCGGGTAAGGTCTTGCAGTGAAAGTTGATCCGTACGGTCGATTTCGTAAACCATCGTCGCCCCGGCAGTTAAATTTGGGCAAATCGCGATAATTTTTTGGCCGTTTGGCTGTAAATTTAAAATTTCTTCGTTCGAATGGCTGATTTGGAAGCCATTTTGGCGGGCTAGTTCCAGTATGTTTTCACGGTCTTCTTTTGGGCCGGCAGGCGCTAATAAGCCGCCGCCGGCAAAATAATCAAAGTTGGTGTGGACCATTGTAGCAGCGATTTCATAATAATTTTTGCGGGTCGGTTCATGGGCGTAAAAGGAAGCCGGAGTAGCGCTGTCCAGGGAAACACTGGAAATGATGCCGACTTTCATCCCGTTTGCTTTTGCCAATTCTGCCATCGACGTGTAGTTCATGGTTTTCGTTGGATCCATGCCCAGAACCCCATTATTTGTTTTGTGGCCTGTTGCCAAGGCGGTGCCGGCTGCTGCGGAGTCGGTTATCGATGCATTGGCTGAGTGGGAGGTTTGCGTTCCTTGATACGGTAAGGATGTTAACGCTAAATTTCCATGCTGCAGGGCATTGGTATTTGTTGTTCCCTTTTTAAATAGTTCGGCAGCGCGGATTTGCGGCATGGCCATCCCGTCACCAATGAAAAGAAAGACATATTTGGCTTTCTGGCCATAACCACCGTCAGCAGTTGCATAGACGAATTGCGGCTGTGATACTATGGAGACCAACAATACGCCAATGAATACGATTACCGCGACCGGCCTGTTAAGCCATTTTGGCTGTTTAAGCATGAGCGATCCCTCCGGAAAAAAATAAATTTTGTTAAATCGACATGAATGTAATCAGTAATTTCCATTATCGAAGTTGCAACTCGGCGTAAGCCGTTTTTTTTATTTTATCGCATCCTATGACAACAGCACCAGCAAAAATATAGTTATTTCGGTTAAGATAACATTTAACATAGAATTAACAAGAACTTAACAATAACATTCCATTGGGTATGATATATTCATATCAAAGCTGGCAGGAGGTTTTTCATGGAACACAAAATTCAGATCAATAAGTTGAAATTGTATTACGGGGAATCACTGGCGCTCAAGAAAATTTCCTTGAATGTCCCCGCGAATAGCGTATTGGCGTTGATCGGGCCTTCGGGCTGCGGAAAATCGACGTGCCTGCGGACGATTAACCGCATGAATGATTTGATCGATAACGTGAAGATCGAAGGAGAAGTATTGCTGGATGGGGTGAATATCTACCATCCGGATACGGATGTGGTCATGTTGCGCAAACGGGTCGGCATGGTATTCCAGCGCCCCAACCCGTTTCCCATGTCGATATTTGATAATGTGGCCTATGGACCGCGCGTTCACGGCATAACGAATAAAGCCCAGCTTAGTGAAATTGTCGAAAAAAGTTTAACCGGCGCCGCGTTATGGGATGAAGTCAAAGACCGGTTGAATAAGTCGGCCATGGGCCTGTCCGGCGGGCAGCAGCAGCGGCTATGTATTGCGCGGCTTCTGGCTGTTGAACCGGAAGTGCTGCTGATGGACGAACCCTGTTCTGCGCTGGATCCTATTTCCACGATGAAGATTGAGGAATTAATTACAGAACTGAAAAACAACTATACCATCATCATGGTTACCCATAATATGCAGCAGGCTGCGCGGGTTTCTGATGACACGGCGTTCTTCCTGAACGGCGAGTTG
>JAGFXW010000238.1 GCA_017861495.1 Bacillota bacterium | reverse complement strand
GACCAGCGTATACGGCGCTTCGCCCGCTTTCCGGTTCGTCAAATGGCGGGAATAATTTTCAATTCCCGAACAATAGCCCATTTCCTGCATCATTTCCAGATCATAGCGGGTCCGCTGTTCCAGGCGCTGCGCTTCCAGAACCCGGCCCTGCGCCTTGAATACGGCCAACTGTTCTTCCAGCTCCGCCTCAATATCTCCCACCGCCCGCAACAAGTTTTCCCGCGTCGTAACATAGTGGGAGGCCGGATAAATGGCAATGTGTTTCCGCTCCGACAACACCTCGCCGGTCAGCGTGTCGATTTCCAGCAGCCGGTCCACTTCGTCTCCGAACAACTCGACCCGCACCGCTTTTTCGCCGTATGCCGCCGGAAAAATCTCAATCACATCACCCCGCACCCGGAACTTGCCGCGCACGAAATTGATGTCATTCCGCTCATATTGGATCGCCGTCAGTTTGCGCAAAATATCGTCCCGGTCCCGGATTTGGCCTTGCCGCAGCGACAACACCAGGCCGTGATATTCGTCCGGCGAACCCAAGCCGTAAATGCAGGACACACTGGCCACAATGATCACATCGCGGCGTTCAAACAGCGCGCTGGTGGCCGAGTGGCGCAGCTTATCGATTTCGTCGTTGATCGACGCGTCTTTTTCAATATACGTATCCGTGTGGGCGATATACGCCTCCGGTTGGTAGTAATCATAATAACTGACAAAATACTCTACCGCATTATTGGGGAAAAACTCCTTGAATTCACTTGCCAGCTGCGCCGCCAGCGTTTTATTGTGGGCAATCACCAACGTTGGTTTTTGCACTTTTTCAATCACCTTGGCAATCGCAAATGTCTTGCCGGTTCCTGTAGCTCCCAGCAGCACCTGGGACCGCTGGCCGGCCTGAATCCCTGCGGCCAACTTGTCAATGGCCTCCGGCTGGTCGCCGGTCGGCCCAAAAGGCGACACCACCCGGAACGGTACGCCCCCATCCTGATACAATCCTTCTGTTTTTACCAACTTCCCCATACTACCATCCTTCTCATACCTTGCTTACCGCCGCCGCAGCTTTTCCTTTACCCAGTCGAAAAAGCCAAACCGGCTTCCTGCCAATTCCATATAAACCGGTTCATCGCCTTCGGGAACCGGGATGATGCCCATTTGCCGCCGTCCGCCGGCGAATTCGACCTCCGTCCGCAACGACTGCGAACCGCGTTGAAATTCCAAAGTAACCCGGACTGGCGCATAATACAGAGCCGCCCCCAAATCCATTTTCGTATTGATAGGATACTCCCCCAACCGCAGCAAAACATCGCCGGAACGAACGCCGGCCCGCTGGGCGAGTCCATCATGAACCGTATCCAACACCATGAGTCCACGCGGCGGCGGGACAAAAACCGGCTGCCCGCCCATTTCACGCCGGTTATCCATCTGTATCAGAAACTCATGGCCCAGCGGCGAAAGCAGGGCCGCCACTGCCTGCAGCCAGGAAAATTTTACCGATAATAACGCCAGTACCAATAAGGTTGCGCTGTACAGCGCCAGATGCAGCGCCGATTTACGGCGGCGCTCGGCCGGGCGGCTGGAGACCGCCATATCGCTGTAGCCCAGGGCGGCAACCACCGGAAACATCAAATGCAGCAAATCTTCACCGGCCTTAGGGGTAACCCCGGACGGCAACAGCGGCCACCAATCCGGCATCGACAGCATACCCTGTTCCAGTTGCGCCATCGGCACCGACAACACGGCCAGCAACACCAACGGCAGCGGCCAAAAATTCTGCAGGCTGAACGCCCCGACGATCCGCCCGTCCGGCCGCTTCAAAATCAACGGAACCGCACTGGCGCGGCCGCTGATGGCAATCAAAAAACTTTCCGTAATATGTAAAATGGCAACGAGGGAAAGAACCTGCGGCACATTCACCTCCGGCCAGCCAAACAATACATTTGCAATCGCAACCAGCCCGCCGGCATAGGCAAAACAGAGGAACCGCATATTAATCAGCATCAACGCCAGCGCGACCGGCCAAATATACGTCAGCCCCAGCTGGTTCAACGTAACTCCGACAACCGTCAGCAAGAAACTGGCCAAAATGCCGCCAATGGTTCCATAGCTGGCAGCAATGGCGATCTGGCGGAACAACGAATAGCCGTACACGCCAAACATCCGTTGCTGCGATTTCCGCATCTGCCAATATTGGTACCCCACCACCGCTAAAATAATCCAATAAAACGATTCAAAGAAGACTTCCAGCGTACCGCGGAGAATCAACTGTATAAGTTCCAACCAGGGGAACATCCTGTCACCTCTTTCCCCAAACAATATGATCTTACAAAAATAGTAGCACACAACGCAGCAAACTACAAACCAGCAAATTATTAATATTAGATAACATTTGATTGGGAAGAACAGAGTCGGAGCGTTGGCAACATTCAACCGGATAAACGAATTAAAAATAAGTCAACTTTTCAAATAAGTCAAGCCTGACCCCTAAATGACGAACTTGCGCCGCAGTCCCACAATCAAATGTTATCCATAAGCGGAGGTCAAGCGGCAGAGTCGGAGCGTTGGATAACATTTGATTGGGAAGAACAGAGTCGAAGCGTTGGATACACCTGATTGAAAGTACCATAAAAAGAACGGCGGGCATTAGCCCGCCGTCCTCATGCTTTACAGCTTCGTATTGATGATCTCAATCGCCTTATCCAACTGTACATCCTGCCCAACCGGCTGGCCCGGCTGAGTTGCCGGCATTTCCACCACTACATCCGGCATGATGCCAGTCCCGTTGATCGACCGGTCCGACGGAGTATAGTACTTGGCAATCGTCAGCTTGATCGCCGTCTTCATATCCAGCCGCAGCAACGTCTGCACCGATCCCTTGCCAAATGTTTTCACACCGACCAGCGTACCGGAACCGGTATCCTGCACCGCACCGGCCACAATCTCCGATGCGCTCGCGCTGCCGCCGTTCACCAAAACCACAGCCGGATACGGTACCTTTTCCAGGGTGGAAGAGTGGACGTCGCGTTTTCCATCCCGCGTAACCACCGAGACAACCGGTCCTTTCGGAACCAACTTGCCGGCCACTTTCACGCTTTCTTCCAGCAGTCCGCCCGGATTATCCCGCAGGTCCAAAATCAGCGCTTTCATCCCTGATTGCTCTAATTCCTGGTATTTGTGAATGAAGTCATTGCCCGTATTTTCGTTAAACATCGAAATGCGGATATACCCGACCTGGTTTTCCAGCATTTTGCCGGTCACCGTCTTAATTTGGATGTTGGAACGGGTCAACTGGTAGTCTTTCTCTTCCGAACCCGCCCGCAGGATCGTCAGGACAACCTGTGTTCCTTCCGGCCCGCGGATTTTCCCTACCGCCTCATCGAGGGCCATATTTTTTGTTTCCTGGCCATCAATTTTTACGATCTGGTCGCCGCTCTTGATCCCAGCCTTCTCACCCGGCGTTCCTTCCACCGGCGCGATAACGGTCAACACCTTATCCTTTACACCGATCACAATCCCCACGCCGCCAAACGAACCTTCCGTCTGGATCATAAATTCCTTGTACATATTGGCATCCATATAGACTGAATGCGGATCACCCAGCGAATTGACCATCCCTTTGATCGCTCCCGCCATCAACTGATCGGCCGGAACTTCTTCCACGTACCGTGTTTTGATCAGTTGCATAGCCCGGAACAATTTGATCGTTCCCGCCGCATCCGGAGTTTTTAAGCCCAACAGATAAATAAAGGCTCCGGAAGTCAAAAGAAAGGTCGCCAACACCAACAATACGGATCCCAAGATCAGCTTACGCCGACTGGTCAATGACAACACCGCCAATCTATTTACACTATTCCGTCAGGCGCCCTGCCTGCCGTTAGCC
>JAGFXW010000237.1 GCA_017861495.1 Bacillota bacterium | reverse complement strand
GCCGGGATACCCGTAAATCTGTATTTCCCAACAGTTGATATTGCATCATTTTCCCTTTACATATGCCCGGACCAATTCTTCTAAAATTTCATCACGTTCCAAGGTACGGATTAAACTGCGGGCATCATTATAACTTGTGATGTATGTCGGATCCCCGGAAGAAAGATAGCCGACAAATTGATCAACCGGATTATACCCTTTTTCTTTTAAGGCTTGGTATACCGTATCAATAATCATTGCCGCTTTATTTTTTTCTTCATTTTCGACCCGAAACATAACAGTATGTTCAGATGGCTTCGTCATGGCTTACCCTCCTTGACCCTCATGGTGCATCAACTGCTTATGTCTATACTTCTCTTTTGTATTCCCTATTTCCTGTCGATAAAAAAGAAAAAGAAAAAGGCCCGGTTTACTACACAAGAAATTTTGCGCATAAACCAAGCCAATTTACATCAGATCTGGCAATCAGGCAGATACCTGATTAATCGCTACTGTAACAGCAGCCTGGATGGCGTCCGCGATTTTCTGTGGTTCACGTCCACCAGCTTGAGCCATATCAGGACGTCCACCGCCACCACCGCCGGCCACGCGGGCCATTTCTTTGACGATATTTCCGGCATGGACTCCTTTATCCAAAGCATTAGCAGTCGCCATGGCGACAAAATTAACCTTATCTTGATTTACGGCTCCCAAAATTACTACGCCGCACTGCAAACGGTCTCTCACTTTATCGGCCAAGGACCGTAATGCATTCGTATCTGCTACCGTAGCCTGGGAAGCTACAATGCTCACTTCCCCAACAATTTGCCGGTTGGCAATCAGTTCTTCCACGACCACCTTATCCAGTTTATTATTCGCGGCCGCCAAATCCTGCTCTAATTGCTTTTCCTTTACAAAGAACGCATCTATTTTTTCCGGCAATTCTTCAGCGCGGGTTTTGAATTTTGCTGCGGAAGCAGCCAAAATGCCATTCATCTTCTTTAACTGCCGATACGCACCGCGGCCGGTAACTGCTTCAACCCGGCGCAATCCAGCCCCTATGCCGGCCTCGCTGACAACAGTGAACAAACCAATTTCGGCAGTGTTCTTGACATGACTTCCGCCGCACAGCTCTTTACTGAAATCGCCGGCTGTAACAACCCTTACTCGATCGCCATATTTTTCGCCGAATAACGCCATGGCACCCATCTGCCGCGCTGTTTCCTGCGAGGTTTCAACGATATTGATCGGCAAACCATCCAAAATTGCTTGATTCACAATTTGTTCGACTTCCGCCAATTGTTCTTCGGTAACCGGGGAAAAATGGGAAAAATCGAACCGCAGCCGGTCAGAATCGACGGAAGATCCGGACTGGTTTACATGGGTTCCCAATACCTGCCGCAATGCAGCCTGCAATAAGTGTGTCGCAGTATGGTTGCGGGCTGTATCGCGTTTTTTCTCATTATCAGGCTGAACAACAACGGTTTCTCCACTTTTCAAAGAGCCTTCCAGCACCTGCCCCAAATGATAAATGGTACCGTCCGGCAATTTGTGCGTTACATTTACCTGCATTTTTCCCATCGGCCCGGTGATGAAGCCGGAATCACCCACTTGTCCGCCGCCTTCGGCATAGAAGGAAGTAACATCAAGAATAACGGCTGCCTCTTCTCCGTCATGGATTTCATCCGTCACCTGCCCATCGCGCAACAGCAAAAAGATGTTTGCCGAATCAACCGTCTCGGAATACGATAGTTTAGATACATCATAGCCGGATAAATCCGGTACAACGGTTTTCGCTTCATTTTCCTGACGGCCGGCTCTGGCTCGTTCCCGCTGCTCCTGCATCGCCTGGTCAAAAGCTTGTTTGTCCAGTTGCAAACCATGTTCCAGCAATATTTCATGCGTTAATTCCCAGGGAAAGCCAAACGTATCATACAATTGAAACGCTGTTTCTCCATCAAGAATTTCCCGACCGGCTTTTTTTAGTTCCTGAATATGGCCGTTCAGCAAATCAGTTCCTTGGGCCAACGTATTATGAAACCGTTGTTCTTCCAAAGCAATTACTTTTTTAATATAGTCTTTCTTTTCGGTAATGTACGGATACGGTTCCGCAAACAAGGCTCCCACCACATCAACGATACCGGTAAGGAATAATTGTTCAATCCCCAACAAACGTCCATGCCGTATCGCCCGCCGCAAAATCCGCCGCAATACATAGCCGCGTCCTTCGTTGGAAGGCAAAACGCCATCGGCAATCATAACAACCATACTGCGGGCATGGTCGGCAATTACTTTTAAGGACACATCACTGCTTGCCGATTGGCCATAGGGAACGCAGGCAAGGGCAGAAGCATGTTCAATAATCGGATATA
Organism: Bacillota bacterium; assembly: GCA_017861495.1. The sequence goes on along the minus strand of JAGFXW010000237.1, from coordinate 1,532 downwards.
ATAAATCCGTTTCAAAATTAGACGGTTTATTCTGCAACACAGAAGCGATCCGCTCCAGGCCAGCTCCTGTATCAATATTTTTCTTGGCCAGCGGGGTATAATTTCCGTCTTCGTCGCGGTTGAATTGCGTAAATACCAGGTTCCAGATCTCCAGAAAACGGTCACAATCACAACCAACGGCGCAATCCGGGCTTCCACAGCCGCGTTCTTCGCCAAGGTCAACATAAATTTCTGAACACGGTCCGCATGGGCCTGTGCCAATTTCCCAAAAATTATCTTCCAAACGGACAATCCGTTCCGGAGGCAAACCAATTACATCATGCCAAATGTCGAATGCTTCATCATCACCGGTATGAATTGTGATCCAAAGTTTATCAACCGGCAATTGCAATTCCTTCGTTACAAATTCCCAGGCCCAGGAAATTGCCTCTTTCTTAAAATAATCGCCGAACGAAAAATTTCCCAACATCTCAAAAAAAGTATGATGTCTGGCAGTACGGCCAACATTCTCAATATCACCAGTCCGAACACACCGTTGACTGGTTGCAATCCGAGGATGCGGCGGCGTCATTTTACCGGTAAAAAAAGGTTTAAACGGCGCCATTCCTGCGCCGATCAATAATAAACTGGGATCATTTTCCGGAATAAGCGGATAACTGGGTAATATCAAATGATCTTTACTGGCAAAAAACTGCAAAAATTTATTGCGCAGTTCATTTCCTGTCAACTTCATCAACCTCCACTCCAAATAAGGCACTATCTCTTGGAATTATACCTAATTTATCTTTCAGTGTCAATAAATGGCTCTTTTTGGAAAACCTAATTAGTGAAAGAGAACAGACTTGACACAGTCAAGTCTGTTCCCCACGCTTTCTATGGAATGCGCATCATTTTCCCAAGATAATCCCGCCGCCCAGCACCATGTCCTGGTCATACAGCACTACCGATTGCCCGGCGGTAATAGCTCGCTGCGGTTCAAGAAAGCGGACATGGACCTTGCCATCCGCCAGCGGTGTGACCCATGCTTCCTTTTCTATTGCGTTATAGCGTATCTTCGCCTTAACCTGGACCGGTTTATCAAACGGATCCCCTGACACATAGTTGAAATCATCAGCGATTAACTCCGCAGAATAAACTTCCTGGTCTGTGCCAACCACTACTTCATTCGTTTCCATGCGAAGGTCAATAACATACAACGGCTTTGCCGCTACAATGCCAAGTCCTTTGCGTTGGCCGATCGTATAAAGAGGAAGGCCTTGATGCCGCCCAAGAATCTTGCCCTGCGCATCCACAATATTGCCCGGCTTCAAGATCTCCGGGGCGCGCTGACTGAGAAAATTCTTATAGTCGTCATCTGGCACGAAACAAATTTCCTGGCTATCCGGTTTTTCCGCTACTGTCAAACCCATATCGCGCGCCATCTGGCGCGTTTGCTGTTTTGTGTAGTCGCCCAAAGGCATCAAAAAATGCCGAAGCGTTTTTTGGGTCAAATGATACAACGCATACGACTGATCTTTTGAATGATCAATCCC
>JAGFXW010000236.1 GCA_017861495.1 Bacillota bacterium | reverse complement strand
GGCTTCGCGAAATCAAAGATTTCGAGCCTCAGTCTTAAGTTCGCTCTAAGGGTTCGGCGGGGGCAATAACCCCCTCCGAACCTAAGGCTCACTTATATCTAAATAAACAACCTGCCAGTCAAACGACAACAGGCTATGACCTTTCCATATCAACCGATTGATCCATGAAATGGCGAGGCATTTTTGCCAAAATATAGGCAGCGGTAAAACCGGTTCCGGCGCCGCTCAGCACGGCAAACAAAATCAAATACGGTAAATACCATAATAATCCCGCACTGACAACCAGCAGGGCAGCAATCACAATCTGCGCAGCATTATGAATAACAGCGCCGATAATACTGACACCAACAACAGAAAAAGCAGGACGGTGATATTGGTACATATAACCCATTCCCATTGTGCTGAACAAAGCTCCGCCCATACTCATCGCAAATGCCGGCCCGAAAAGAGTGCCGCCAAACAAGGAACCGATCATCACCCGCAACACGGCCACCATGATAGCAGCCCGCCATCCGTAAAAACCAATCGCCAGCAAAGATACAACATTCGCCAAACCTAATTTAATCCCCGGCACCGGGAACGGCAATGGAAGCCAGGCCTCCACGACGTGCAGTACAGAGGCAACCGCAACAAACAACGCCAATAATACCATTCTTCGTATATTCATCATCGATCCTCAATCATCGCGCAATACCGTCAAGATCACTATCCGTTGCCATTATTTTGATAACAACACGGTTCGGCAAGCAAACAATTTGTTGCGTTGCAACGCTGATCCATCCGCTTCGTACACAAATTTGATCCGGGCAGTCCGCCTCCCGGATATGAACCTTTCCGTTATTGATCTCAATAGTATTGTAGTGATCACCATTTTTTACTTGTATTTCTTGCCGGTAGCCCTCGCGCAGCGGCACAGTCTGTACAATTTTCCCACCCAAACTGATTTGTGCCGAAAGGGTCCCGGAGCCGGAGGTAGCAAGCCTGCTCAAACCTAAGCCAATTCCGGCAAACGCAAACAACAATAAAAACATGATCAGCCAAATATCAGCTTTTGTCAGTATTTTCAAGTCTTTCCCCTTTGCCTTACCTATTTTCTTTGCTGCCGGGTTCTTCTCTATTGTACATTACACAAGCAACATCCGTCAAAAGATAATACCAACACAAAAACTCCGCTCCGGCAACGCTGCAATGGTCACCGGAACGGAGCAAACCTTGAATTGGATGAAATCGGATTACGCGGAAGGCGTGCTGGCCTTTGCGCAAGAAGAACAAGCTTTTTCTACCGCTTCCTGGCTTTCTGCACCGGGAACGATCCCCAGTACTGCCGGCCGGATAGCTTTCGTCGGACATTTTGCCAAACATTTTGCATCATTACATTTTTCAATGCAAATATGGGCATCGACTACTGCCAGGTTGTTTTCCATCTTTATTGCCCCATACGGGCACTCGCGCATGCAAAGCGTACAGGCAATACAAGCTGCGCTGCAAACTTTACGGGCAACCGCGCCTTTATCCTTCGAATTGCAGTTGACACGGACGTGTGCTCCGATCGGCATCATCGCGATGACTTTCTTCGGACATACTGATTCGCAAACGCCGCAGCCGGTGCATTTCTCCGGATCAATAACCGGCAGCCCCTCTTCGCTCATCGTCATTGCCCCAAACGGACATTTTTTCACGCAGGTTCCCATCCCGAGGCAGCCGTAACTGCAGGCTTTCGGGCCGCCGAACAACAAGTTCGCCGCAACACAGTCCTCAACTCCGTGGTATTCATAACCTTTCACCGCTTTACCGGTAACACCGGCGCAGCGCACTTGCGCAATCCGCGGTTCAACCGCAGCAGCCGCTTTCCCGGTGATTTCCGCTACTGCCTTTGCTACCGGTTCTTTACCCGGAATACAAAGGTTAGGCGGAACATCCGGATTTAAGACAACCGCTTCCGCATAAGCCATGCAGCCTGCATAACCGCAAGCGCCGCACTGGCCTTTTGGCAAGACATCTTCAACAATATGAATGAGTGGATTGACTTCGATGGCGAACTTTTTGTTGGCAAACGCCAGGATAAATCCGAACAAAAGCCCCAAGGTAGTCAGCACAATTAAAATTAATACTGAAATACTCATCTTTTTTTCTCCTTTGCTCCCAGATTATAGCGGGATCATGCCCGAAAAACCAAAGAAGGCCAACGCCAGCATACCTGCCAAAACAAAGGCAATGCCCAGACCTTGCAAAGGCTTGGGGACATCCGCGTATTGCAGTTTTTCACGTAAGCTGGCCATTAAGATAATCGCCAGCGCAAAACCTGCACCGGAGCCGATCGCATGTACGACACTCTTCGCGAATGTATAATTGGATTCGGCATTTAGCAGAGGAACAGCCAAAACAATACAGTTTGTAGCAATTAATACAAGGTAAATACCCCACAGGTTATATAATGCCGGCGCATGTTTTTTAATGATCATTTCCAATAATTGAACAAAGCTGGCAATCAATACAACGAATACAACCGTAGTGAGGAACGTTAATCCAAAAGGATGCAAAACATAATTGTATACAACCCAAGCCAGACAGGAACTGATCGTCATGACTGAGGTTACGGCCATGCCCATCCCGATCGAAGCGTTCAGGTTTTTGGACACCCCAAAGAAAATACACAGGCCGAGGAACCGGGTCAAAACAAAGTTATTGACGATTACCGCACCCATAAACAAGGCAAAGTATTCGGCCATTACGCTTCACCCCTTTGTATCGCCAATTTGCGTTTTTCCGCTTTGGCTTTATCCTGGTATTCGCCAATCAAGTTGAACGCACCAATCATCAAACCAATGAGAATAAATCCGCCTGGCGGTAAAATCATAATTAATGCGGGATCATAGGAAGTTCCCATCACTTGCATGCCGAATATCGTGCCGGCGCCAAACAGTTCCCGGATAATTCCAATGGAAACCATGGCCAGCGCAAAACCGCAACCCATACCAAAGCCATCAAAAAATGACGGTATAATCGTATTTTTGGCGGCAAACACTTCTGCCCGGGCCAAAATAATCGCAAATACAACGATCAGGGCCAAATAAATGCTCAACGCTTTAAACAAGTCCGGGAAATAAGCTTCCAGCACCAATTGAACAACTGTTACGATCGTAGCGATCGAAGTAATGTACACCGGAACCCGCACCTTCGGATTTACCCATTTGCGGAACAACGAAACAACTACGTTATTGCAGGTAATAACAAACAATACCGATAATCCCATCGCTAAAGCATTGGTCGCCGTCGAGGTAACCGCCAGCGCCGGACATAAGCTTAATGCCAGGCGGAAGATGGGATTTTGTTCGAAGAGCCCTTTGTAAAAGATCTCCCATAAGTTCTTCATATTCGCACCCCTCACTTCTTCTGACTGGCGGCATAAGCGGCAACTTCCTCGACCGCTTCACGGATGCCTTTTGTGACTGCCCGTGAAGTAATCGTCGCCCCTGTCAGCGCCTGAATATTTTTGTCAGTCGGAACCTTTACGACTTCCATCGCATGGGCATCCTTACCGGAGAACTGCTTGCGGAACTTATCGTCACCGGCTTTATCCCCTAAGCCCGGAGTTTCATTATGGACTAAAATTTTATAGTCAATCGCTTTCCCTTCGGGAGTAACCGCCGTTACCATTTTGATTGCTCCGCCGCCTTGTTTTTCAGGTTAACCCGTTCTTTGGCGGCAACCGGCGCGGTAACACTGTATACCCCGGCAATAATAAGCCCGGACAATAAACAAGCGATCGTTAAATTAATGCCTATTTTAAAAATACTGCTGTTTTCATCATGTGACATGCCGATTACCTCCTTACCCCGAATTTGACTGGCTTCACCAAACGGTCAATCAGCGGCGTAACGCAGTTCATCAACAAAATTGCGTAACAAACACCTTCCGGATAGCCGCCAAGCAAACGAATCAACACCGTTAATGCTCCTGCGCCGACCGCAAAAATGATTTGCCCTTTGATCGTAATAGGAATAGTAACCATATCGGTCGCCATGAAGAATGCGCCCAGGATAAGGCCGCCAGACAACATGTTAAGCAGAGGGTCGCCGGTAAACAAACCAGCGTTTCCACCAAAGGCCCAGGTAAGAATTCCAACCGTACCGATCATAAATACCGGCACCTGCCAATTGATATAACCGCGATAAATTAAATATGCTCCTCCGAGAATGAGCAGGACAGCGGAGGTTTCACCGGCGCTTCCGCCGCGTGTGCCAAGAAACATCGACATATACATATCAGACTTGTCGCCGAAAAATTTAACCAGTGCATCGTAACCTTGCAGTTTCAAAATTCCCAGCGGAGTTGCCGCCGTTACTGCATCCACTTTACCGGCCCAACCGGCCGGTGTCGGCCATGTTGTCATGGCGATTGGCCACGAAGCCAGTAAAAACGCCCTTCCAATCAATGCTGGGTTAAAAATATTATACCCAAGGCCGCCCATCGTATGTTTGGCAATCCCGATCGCCGCAACAGAACCAATCACAGGAATATACCAGGGAATATTGGCCGGAATGTTCATAGCCAACAATAACCCGGTCAGGAAAGCACTGCCGTCGTTCACGGTAATCGGCTTATTCTGCCACTTTTGGATCAAATATTCCGTTGCCATAGATACTGCAATACAAAGTATCAAGGTCCGCAATGCCGGCATTCCAAACTGGTAAACGGAAAAAAGCGCTGCCGGCGCCAATACGGCATTAACAGTCCACATGATTTTAGCGATGGATTCATTACATCGGATATGCGGTGACGCGGATACCGCTAAAGTTCCGATTTCCAACTTGCTTTCTGCGCTCACTGCCGCACCTCCTATTTCTTGGCGGCCATAGCCGCATTTTGTGCTTTACATAATTTTACATAATGAACAATATTCCGTTTTGCCGGACAAGTATACACACAGGAGCCGCACTCCACGCAATCCAGCAAATCGTATTCTTCTTTGGCAACCTGGAATTCATTGCGTTCACCCAGAATGCTCAACATGCTCGGAATTAATCCCATTGGACATGCTGCTACGCAGCGGCCGCAGCGAATACAAGGACGCTCCGGTCCGATGTCTGCTTCTGCTGCCGTTAAACAAAGAATACCGGAAGTACCTTTGATGATCGGCACATCCAAGGTCCGTTGCGCCATACCCATCATCGGTCCGCCCATGATGACTTTCGTCGGGGTTTCTTTAAACCCGCCGCAAAGTTCAATCGCTTGGCCAAACGTTGTACCAATCCGTAAACGCAAGTTTTTCGGCTCGGCAACAGCGCCACCGGTTACGGTCGTCACTCTTTCAATCAACGGAATTCCTTTTTCTACCGCGTTGGCAATGGCAACTACAGTGCCTACGTTCTGCACCACTACGCCTACATCCATTGGCAAGCCGCCGGAAGGAACTTCCTGGCCGGTGGTAACCCGGATCAGCGTTTTTTCCGCGCCTTGCGGATATTTGGTTTGTAATGGCATCACTTCAATTCCGGTGCCGGCAGTCACTTTGCGCAGCACGGCAATGGCATCCGGTTTGTTCTCTTCAATGCCGATGATGCCTTTTGTTACTCCCAAAACCTTCATCGTGATTAAGCAGCCGGCAATAACAGTTTCCGCCTCTTCCAACATAACCCGATGGTCCGCCGTCAAGTACGGTTCACATTCCGCCGCATTCAAAATGAAGGTATGGATTTTCTTTTCCGGTGGTGGTGACATTTTTACGTGGGTGGGAAATGTCGCTCCCCCCATGCCAACCATCCCGGCTTGCCGGATGATGTCTTTCAGTTCGGCTGGTTCAATCGTCTTCCAATCACGCTGCAGAGGCAGACCTTCCACCCACTCATCGTTGCCGTCGCTTTCAATCACAACAGCCAGGCAGGTGCCGAATACCGGATGCGGATAATCTGCAATCTCCGTTACTTTTCCTGAAATAGACGCATGAATCGGGCTGGAAACAAAAGCTTGCGTTTCTGCTATAACCTGCCCCTTTTTGACTAAATCGCCCACCTTAACTACCGGTGCGCAAGGAGCGCCAATGTGCTGCCTTGTCGGAATAACTACTTTTGTTGGTACCGGCGCTGTCTCTATTGCTTTACCAGCCGAGTACCCTTTGCAATCGTTTGGGTGTACACCCCCGCGAAAGCTCATTGTCATACTTTCACCCCTTCTATCTACGAAGTGAGATATGCGAAACATCACATACCATAAGTTTGTCTGCTGGAACTCATGACAAAATGCGGATAATTATAGGCTGCATTGCGACATCAGAACGGGATGCACGGTCAAAGACTTTGATATAAAAGACTGCAAATGCAAAAAAAATAAATCCACCCACTAATTGAAACCATGTAGCCTCGTACCCCGTCTTGGCAGCCAACCAACCACCTGTCATCCCCGGCAAAAGCGGCAAGCAAAGGAAGCACATAAACAATGAACGCAGCTTTCAGCATATTCACTTCTTGAATTTCGATCACAACACGCTGGCCGATCTTTGCGTCTAACGGATTGCGGGCGTCCAACACAATAGCCGAGTTGCCCGGGCAGGCTCCACAATTTTCACAATCGTTGTGCCGGCTCGTCTTTACTCGGGCCATATCGCCGCGTGTTTCAATCACAATTCCCTCTTGCTGCTTTTCCATTGTCCTTATCTTCCCTCTTTTTCAAATTGCTCCATAATGAGGTTATGCCGCTATTGTTTTTTGATACAAACAACTTAATTATTCTTCGCGTAAATACACAAAAATCCTTCTTTATATATAAAGTTATTTATTTCACTAGTACATTTGTTTATTTTATACATACAGAATTGTAAATTTATCATCAATATACTAATTTAAATATATAAACTGTTTCACCATTTTATTGCTCTTTTTTCATACACATTACAACCGCTTTCCCGTCTACCACGACCTCTTCCCGTTGATTTTTAATAACCGTTTGAATGGTAACACGGCGTTTTGCATCATTTTTTTCGATAACCGTGCCCAACACCGTAATCGTATCGCCAATCTTTACCGGCCGGACAAATTTAACTTCCTGGGACAAATAGAGTCCGTTTA
>JAGFXW010000235.1 GCA_017861495.1 Bacillota bacterium | reverse complement strand
GCTTCCTGCGGCGGCTACCCCAAAGACATTAACGTTTATCAACTGCAAAAAACTATGGATAATGCCTGGTGTGCCGTACGCGATGGCGGTGTGGTAATCATCCTGGGTGAATGTGTGGAGGGTTCCGGCTCCCCCACCTATGAAAAGACCATGCAGAAATATACAACGCCTGCACAAGTAGAAGCTTCCGTTCGGGCGGATTTCCAGATCGGCGCGCACAAAGCCTATGCTGTCACCCGCTTGATGAAAAAAGCCGAGTTTATTTTGGTTTCCTCTATGGCTCCCGAACTCGCCCGCCTGTTGCTGTTTACGCCGGCCAAGGACATCGAAGAAGCGTTGCAGCTTGCGTACTTCAAACTAGGGACGACGCCGAGCATCACGCTAATGCCCATGGGAAGCCTCACTGTTCCCTTGGTCAATAATAAATAAGTAAAAAAATACCCGGCATCGGCAATACCGTCGACGTCGGGTATTTTTTTACTTTATTCCGGACTAATCGCCACCGCCCCCGCTCGCTTGACGGAGATCGTAGCTGTGATGCTTTTTGCCGCAGGATCGATACGATAAAGAGCATTATCGTCATAGCTTGTCACCCAGAGACTTCCCCTACCATATGCAATCGACTGCAGATTTTTGCCCACCGCGACTTCGCCTGCCGCGCTATTATCTGCAGCCTTGATCAGGGCAACAGTACCCTCTTTGTAGTTTGCCACCGCTACCCATTCTCTTGCCAGCGCAACCCCAATTGCGTTGCCCGCTGTGATGTTTGCACTAATTTTGAGTGCTGCTGCGTCCACCTTGATAATCTGATTGGCCATTGGCGCCGCGACCCAAATCGCTCCACTGCCGGCAACCACGCCTCTCGGAATGGTTTCCACGTTCACGCGCGCCGTAGCCTTATTAGTCGCCGGGTCAATTTTTGATAAACCAAAGTCAACCGTCGTAACCCACACGGCATTGTCCGCAAAACATAGAGCATTAATTGCGGTATTCGTTACCTTGATCGTTGCCGTCACGCTATTTGACGCCATGTCGACCCTGGAAACCGTGCCTTCGGTACTGCTCCCCACCCATACAGCGCCAGCGCCTATCGCTACTGCTTTCGGCCCTTGTCCTACTTTCATGGAAGCTATCGTCTTATGACTGGCTGGATTGATTCTCACCAGTTTATCATTGGCAAAATCAGTAACCCAAACGTCCTCCCGACTGACAGCAATTCCGCCTGGAGCCCCTTCAAAAGGAATTTTTGCAATCTGCTTGTTGGTGGCAACATCGATTCGATAAACTGCTGAATCCATCAGATCACTATTGACCACCCAAGCAGAAGCAACATTAGCAACTGTAGCCGCAACCGGAGTCGTTGGAGACTTAGCCGCCGGTTCCTTCGCGCCACCGCATCCGCCCGTCATCACCATGACCATAAGTATAATCACCAGCAACAAAGCCGGTCGCGTATGCTTGGCGCAAAACAAATTCTTCTTCATTTTCCCTTTACCCCTCTCGACTTTTAATTACAGTACACAATTCTTTCTTCCTCTTTGTTCCAATTTCCTGCCTGCACTGGAATATTTTTCATGTTTAAAACGAGTTATGCAATTTTTTACTATACAGCGCACTCCCTTGTTTGTTAGTATAAATTTTATTGCAGAATCAGCCTGATCCAATGGCAGTATGCCAATTAATCGTCTACAATGAAGGTATTCAAGTTATACGAAGGAGCTTGCCTGGTTATGAATGGCGTGCAATTTTATCGTGACGCGGAAGTTCCGTTCTTTGAGCTGAAAACGTGTCATGCCACTGATCTATCCTATAAAAAACACTCGCACGAGGAATACTCGTTAGGAATTATGGATGACGGCCAGAGTTCCTTTTGGTATGACGGCAAATTTGCGGAAGTGTACCCGCCGACCTATGTTTTCATCCCGCCGGAAGTGGTGCATTCCTGCAATCCTCTGGTCAAAAGCCAGTGGCGCTACACGATGCTTTTTGTTAGTCCCACGTGGGTTCATGGCTTGGCCGACAGCCATATCGGACAAAAGCCGATCCGCCCGATCATAAATAATGAACCGGACATGGAAGTAATGCGCGGAATCAAGACCCTGATCAGCTCTTTGACAGATAGTGTGAGCCCCCTTGAAAAGGAAGCGAATCTCGTCACGCTTATGGAGCAGGTTTTTCATGATATAAAGAGAGTACCTCCCAGGGCGCAAAGCAAAGAACACTCCAATATTGCTTTCGTCAGAGAATATTTAGCCAGTTGCTTTTTGGACAGAATCACCCTGGATCACTTGTCGGCAGCTTCGGGAATCAATAAATACAGGATTATTCGCTTATTCAAGGAGGAATACCGGATCCCTCCCCATACCTTTCAGACATTGTTGCGAATCAATTATGCAAAAAGAGAACTGCGCAAACAGCGGCCAATTACTGACATTGCTTTAGAATCAGGGTTTTATGACCAAAGCCATTTCTGCAAAGTGTTTAAAAGTCATACGGGTGTAACGCCGGAAAAATATCAAATCTTGCAGTAAAAAAAGCGGGGAGTTTGGTTGATTACCATCCTTCCCGCTTTTATCCATCGCCCGTTATTCGTCTTGTGCCGTTAAGATTAGGGGTCCGTTCTGTGCAATAGCAATTGTATGTTCATACTGAGCAGAGTTTTTGCCGTCAATCGTTCGCGCCGTCCATCCATTCGGATCTATTTTGCACTGCCAAGCGCCAACATTCACCATGGGTTCAATGGTGATGACCATACCTTCTCGTAGTTTAAGCCCTTTGTCAGGTTTGCCGTAATGAAGAACCGAAGGCTCCTCATGTATCGTTCTTCCTATTCCATGTCCCGTAAACTCTCTAACAACAGAGAATCCTTCCGCTTCGACAAATTCTTGTATAGCATGCCCAATATCGCCTAAACGGCTTCCAACTTGTGCCTGCTCAATCCCTTTGTACATAGATTGTTTCGTTATATCCAGCAAATGTTTCATCTCTTCCGAAATAGCACCAACCGCATAAGTCCACGCCGAATCAGCAAGGCCGCCGTCTAGGTTAACAACCATATCAATGGTTACAATGTCGCCCTCTACCAAGGCTTTGCGATTGGGAAATCCATGACAAATCTCATCGTTAACAGAAGCGCAGGTAGCATATCGATACCCTTGATATCCTTTTTGCGCAGGAGTTGCGCCCCACTTGGCCAAGTATTTTTCAACAAATTTATTAATTTCCCATGTGCTGATACCGGGATTGATCATCTTTTTTATTTCTTGGTGGCAAGAAGCCAGTAGTTTCCCGGCTTCATGCATCTTTTTTATTTCTCGTTCGCTTTGTAATACAATCACGCTGAAACTCCCCTCGATTCACTACTAAATTATAGCACTCTCTGCCCCTCACTCCACATATTTTATTTTTTTACTATACTCAAATATTTTGCTGTTAGAAACTGTAACAGCTCCTTGAATAAACAATCGATCAATATCAATTTTTTACTATCCGTTTTAAGTATTACCTGTCTACTATAGTATGAAGATAGTATGACAGGAGGAAAATGGACTATGAAAGTTGCAATGATCATTAACAAGGATCTGCCCGTTGGCTTGATTGCCAATGCTTCCGCTGTATTGGGCATCAGTTTGGGCCGGCTGTTCCCTGAGATTGTGGGCGCCGACATTATGGATGCCACTGGCAGTATGCATACTGGCATTACCGCGAAAACGATTCCGATTCTCGGAGCTTCTCTAGACCAAGTGAAATCGATTCGTGACAAATTGTTTACCGAAGCGTATGAAGATGTAGTGGTGGTAGATTTTAGCGAAATTGCCCAAAAGTGTCTGGACTACGAAAACTACACCACTCTCCTCTCCAATGTTGAGCGTAGTGAAATATATTATCTGGGAATTTGTCTCTGCGGATCA
>JAGFXW010000234.1 GCA_017861495.1 Bacillota bacterium | reverse complement strand
CCCATTATAGCGACGTTGGAAGAGTTGGATGAGCAGGCGTTGGTGCAGATATTGACTGAGCCAAAAAATGCACTGACTAAGCAGTACAAGCATTTATTTGAGATGGAAGGTGCTGAACTGGAATTTCGCGATGATTCCTTAAGTGCAATTGCCCGCAAGGCCATGGAAAGAAAAACCGGTGCCAGAGGGTTGAGAACCATTGTTGAAAATGTCTTGCTCAATACCATGTATGAGTTGCCGTCAGCAGATAATATTAGCAAAGTAGTTGTTGATGAAAGTGTTATTTTAGGTCAGTCTGAGCCCCTTTTGGTTTATGAAACCGAAAAGAAAAAGGCCTCTGCCGAATCTTGATGTTTCATTGACGAAACCCCCACCAGCTCAAATTCAAGCTGGGGGGTTATATGAAGAACTAAAGCCGGAATACGGGTCGTGAGACCCGTTCAATTCTTTGTTTAACTTGTCTGATAACTTCTCTTGGCGCCGGCTTTGCAGGCGCACAAATCAAAATATGGTCATAATCCTGACTGACAGTTCCCTTCATAATTTCTATTTATTTTTTGTAGAGAAGCGATAAATCGTATTTCTATTCCTTGCTATTTTAATTAGAGCCCCCATAATCTTCTAATCCAAGAAATTGTTAAAGGTTCCGCTTATGGAAACGCGCAAAATGAAAGAGTTACAACAAAAAGATAGCTTAATTCCGGTTTTACCGCTAAGAGATGTAGTGGTTTATCCACACATGGTTATTCCTTTATTTGTCGGCAGAGAGCGTTCTATTGATGCCCTGGATGCCGCTATGAAGGACAATAAGCAGGTTTTGTTGGTTGCACAAAAGGAAGCTGAAGTTGATGAGCCGGATTTTACCGATCTTTATGAGGTAGGTACCTTGGCTAATATTCTACAGTTGCTGAAGTTACCTGATGGGACGGTCAAGGTTCTGGTGGAAGGGGGGCAACGAAGCAAGGTTTTACGTTATCAAGAAACAGGAGGTTTTTTTTCGGCAGCGGTAGAAAAAATTGATGATGTTTTCAATTTATCCGCGCAAGGACAGGACGTGCTGCAGCGGACGGTAATAAATTCATTTGATCAATATGTCAAATTGAATAATAAAATTCCACCAGAAGTTTTAAATGCTTTGTCAGGTATCGATGATCCTAGTCGACTTGCTGATACGATGGCAGCTCATATGACCTTAAAGGTTAGTGACAAACAAGCTATTCTTGAAACCGCAGATATTGAAAAACGCTTGGAAGATTTAATGACGTTAATGGAAGGGGAGGTCGACCTTCTGGAAATGGAGAAAAAAATTCGTGTGCGCGTTAAGCAGCAGATGGAGAAGAATCAAAGAGAATATTATCTGAATGAACAGATGAAAGCGATTCAAAAAGAACTGGGCGATATGGATGATGTGCCCAATGAAATTGAAGAGCTGGAAAAGAAAATTGCCAATGCTGGAATGTCAAAGGAAGCGAAAACAAAAGCGGACACGGAGCTTAATAAGCTTAAATTAATGCCACCTATGTCCGCTGAAGCGACTGTGGTACGTAATTATATTGACTGGATGGTCAATGTGCCCTGGAAGAAAAAGACCAAAGTGCGGCATGATCTAAAAATTGCCGAGCAGGTTCTGGAGGCTGAGCATTATGGTTTGGAAAAGGTAAAAGAGCGCATTCTAGAGTATCTTGCTGTGCAACAGAGAGTCAAACAACTTAAAGGCCCCATTTTATGTCTCGTTGGACCGCCGGGGGTCGGTAAGACATCATTAGGGGAGTCTATAGCCAGGGCTACCAATCGCAAATATGTGCGTATGGCTTTGGGCGGTGTCAGGGATGAAGCAGAAATTCGCGGACATAGACGCACTTATATAGGCTCTATGCCGGGTAAGATTTTGCAGAATCTGGCTAAAGCGAAAACACGAAATCCGATGTTTTTACTTGATGAGATTGACAAAATGGCAGCTGATTTTCGAGGCGATCCGGCATCGGCCTTGTTAGAAGTGCTGGATCCTGAGCAGAATCATACATTTTCAGATCATTATCTGGAAGTTGACTTTGATTTGTCTGATGTGATGTTTGTTGCTACGGCAAATACCATGAATATTCCACCGGCATTACTGGACAGAATGGAGGTTATACGCCTTGCCGGCTACACAGAAGATGAGAAAATAAATATTGCTATCCGTTATTTGATCCCCAAGCAGATTGAAAATAACGGTCTTGAAGAGCACGAAATTGAAATTTCAGAAACTGCTGTCAGGGACATGATACGTTATTATTCACGTGAGGCGGGTGTGCGTAATCTTGAGCGGGATATTTCAAAAATTTGTCGTAAGGTGGTTAAAGATCTCTTGTTGAAGTCTGAAAAAACTAAAATCTTGGTAACTCCTGAGAATCTCGATAGCTATTTGGGGGTTAAACGTTTTAATTATGGGCTTGCAGAAGAGCAGGATCAGGTTGGGCAGGTTACAGGCTTGGCATGGACAGAAGTAGGTGGAGAATTATTAACCATTGAGACCGCGGTAATTCCCGGAAAAGGAAAGCATTCGGCAACAGGTAAGTTGGGTGAAGTGATGAAAGAATCGAGTGAGGCAGCGATGACGGTCGTCAGGAGTCGTTCAGAACTTTTAGGGATAGATAATGAATTGTTCCAGAAAAATGATATTCATATTCATGTTCCAGAAGGGGCTACGCCGAAAGACGGACCCAGTGCAGGTATCGGCATGTGTACAGCCATCATTTCTGCACTAACCAAAATACCCGTCCGGGCAAATGTAGCCATGACCGGTGAAATTACCTTGCGCGGGGAAGTGCTGCCTATCGGTGGCTTAAAGGAAAAGTTATTGGCAGCGCATCGCGGAGGCATAATTACGGTTTTAATTCCTGCCGAGAATGAAAAAGATCTGGTTGAGATACCTGAAAATATCAAACAAAACCTGGACATCAGGCCGGTTCATTGGATAGATGAGGTATTGGCAGTGGCTTTGCAATACATGCCTGTTCCTGTTGATAAAAAAGCCGATGAAGAACAAGGTAAAAATGAAGCTGACTCCGTTAAAGTTATACAGCAGGGTCTTACTGCCCATTAGAAATGGTTTGCGGTTTTATCAGGCTATTGTGTAAAACCGCAAATAACATGGCCTCTAGGGCTTTTAAAGCTTGACACTATGTCACGGCTATTGATATAAATACCTGTGTTTCTTGTGTTGCTGTGGATCGTGCATGAGAATAAACATAGGGGTTTTCATAATACACAAAAAATAACTTCCTCAGGGGGAATAATGAATAAATCGGAACTTATTGATGCTATGGCAGAGTCTGCTGGTTTAACAAAAGCAGATGCCGGGCGTGCTTTAGATGGCTTTCTTGGCGCGGTGACAAATGCGTTGAGCAAAGGCGATTCTGTTGCTTTAGTGGGTTTTGGCACCTACTCTGTAAAAGAAAGAGCTGAGCGTAAAGGTCGTAATCCACAGTCTGGAGAAGAAATTACTATTAAAGCTGCAAAAATTCCTTCATTTAAGGCTGGTAAATCTTTAAAAGATGCTGTAAACTAGTCGCCTTTAGTCGGATTGTATTGAATCCAGCGCTAAAGCAAAAATCCTATATTATAGCTTGTAATTATTTAAATAATAATGTATAATGGGTTTTTAGTCGGGTGCTTAGCTCAGCTGGGAGAGCATCGCCCTTACAAGGCGAGGGTCGGGGGTTCGAACCCCTCAGCACCCACCAGACTTTGGAGTGGTAGTTCAGTTGGTTAGAATACCGGCCTGTCACGCCGGTGGTCGCGGGTTCGAGCCCCGTCCACTCCGCCAAATTAAAAACCCCGAACCATCTGGTTCGGGGTTTTTTTTTGCTTCGAAAATTGAATTTTTAGGACTGATCTATGCTGACAAAAATTAGAGAAAAAGCACAAGGTGCTTTTGCATGGGGTAT
>JAGFXW010000233.1 GCA_017861495.1 Bacillota bacterium | reverse complement strand
CCGTTCCTGCCTGAAATATCGAGTGTGCTAGAAGCGATGATGTGGAAGGTTGCCCTAGTACTAGGGGGAATTTCCACAGAGAATGTCCGTTCATGAAACCGGGCGATAAGGAGGAATTATCATGGCTAAACAACAAAAAATTCGGATACGTTTGAAAGCATATGACCACAAGGCGCTTGATCAGAGTGCTACTAAAATCGTTGATACAGCAAAACGCACAGGTGCAATGGTTTCAGGGCCAATTCCGCTCCCTACTGAAAAAAATATTTTTACGATTTTACGTTCACCACATGTCAATAAAGACTCTCGCGAGCAATTCGAAATGAGAACTCACAAGCGTCTTATTGATATTCTTGAGCCGACTTCCAAGACCGTGGATGCATTAATGCGTCTTGATCTGCCGGCTGGCGTGGACATTGAAATCAAGCTGTAGGAGGAGGTGGAAATAATGACTAAAGCAATTTTGGGTAAGAAACTGGGTATGACGCAAATATTTTTACCGGAAGGAACTGTTGTTCCGGTAAGTGTAATTGAGGTTACTCCTAGCGTTGTACTGCAGAATAAGACTATTGAGACAGACGGATATTATGCAGTGCAATTAGGCTTTGGCACTGTTAAAGATAAAAAAGTCACTAAGCCGATGCAAGGTCACTTCACAAAAGCTGGCGCGAAGCCGGTGAAATTTATTCGTGAAGTTCGCTTGGCTGATGCTGCTGAGTATACAGTCGGTCAGGCAATTGCAGTCGATATTTTTGCCGAAGGTGATTTGGTTGATGTGGTTGGGACTGCTAAAGGAAAAGGCTTTGCCGGCGGTATCAAACGTCACAATTTCGCACGTGGACCAATGGGACACGGCTCCAAATCGCATCGTGAACCTGGTACGATGGGTGGGTCAGAAGACTGGCGATTAAATCCGCTTTGTCCGCAAAAGTAGGTTCTGGCGACTTGATTGTTGTCGATAGCATCAATTTTGCTGAACCTAAGACAAAGCTTGTGGTGGGTATGTTATCAGCACTGAATGTTGCTGAAACGAAAGCATTGATCATCACCGGTCAACAAGATGAAATTGTGGAAAAATCCGCACGTAATATTCCAGGAGTTAAGACTATTGTTTCAAATTGCTTAAATGTGTATGACCTGTTATACCATGGCAAATTATTGATTACAAAAGAGGCAATCTCCAAAATTGAGGAGGTGCTGGCATAATGTCGGATTTTCATGATATTCTGATTCGTCCGCTCATTACGGAGAAAGCCACTGATTTCATGCAAGAGGATAAATATACGTTTGTTGTTCCTCTCAAAGCGAATAAAGTGGAAATTCGTCAAGCGGTAGAACATGTTTTTAAAGTGAAAGTATTAGCTGTTAATACTATCCGTGTGATGGGAAAAACCAAACGGATGGGAAGAACAGAAGGAAAACGCCCTGACTACAAAAAAGCCATTGTAAAATTGGCACCTGGTCAGCGGATTGAATTCTTTGAAGGTGTATAAAATATCGTGGTAAAAAGGAGGGGCACCAATGGCAATTAAGAGTTTCAAGCCTTATGCTCCGGGCCGCAGATTTATGACTGTTGCCGGTTTTGAAGAAATCACTACCGATAAACCGGAACGTTCTTTGGTTGAGCGTCTGCAAAAACATGGCGGTTGTAACCAACAAGGGCGTCGGACAGTCAGACATCAAGGTGGCGGACATAAGCGTTTATACAGAATTATTGATTTCAAACGCAATAAAGATAACGTTCCGGCTCTTGTAGCTACGGTTGAATATGATCCGAACCGTTCCGCTCGTATTGCGCTGTTGCATTATGTAGATGGAGAAAAACGTTACATTTTGGCTCCAAATGGGTTAAAAGTAGGCGATAAAATCGTCAGCGGACCGGAAGCCGATATTAAAGTTGGCAATGCATTGCCGATTAAAAACATCCCGGTTGGTACGCTAATCCATAATATTGAATTGAAAATCGGCAAAGGCGGCCAATTGGTACGTTCAGCCGGTGGTTCGGCTCAATTAATGGCAAAAGAGGGCGATTATGCACTCTTGCGTCTGCCATCCGGCGAACTGCGTAAAGTTCATATCAATTGTAAAGCAACAGTTGGCCAAGTTGGCAACCTGGAACATGAAAATCTTACGATTGGTAAAGCTGGCCGCTCACGTTGGATGGGTATCCGTCCGGCAAACCGCGGCGTGGCGATGAACCCTTGTGACCATCCGCACGGCGGTGGTGAAGGTCGCTCTCCTGTCGGTCGTAAGCATCCGGTTACTCCTTGGGGCCGGCCTGCGCATGGCGGCAAAACCCGTCCGAGCAAACCTTCTGATAAATTTATCGTAAAAAGAAGAACGAAATAGTTCTTAACTGTATAAATCGGGAAAGAGAAAGGAGGCCTCTACGGTGTCCAGATCAGTTAAAAAAGGACCTTATATTTTGGAAAGCCTGTTGAAAAAAGTGCAGGTTATGAACGCGAAAAACGAAAAGAAAGTTGTAAAAACTTGGTCTCGCAGTTCAACAATCCTTCCTATTTTTGTAGGACATACGATTGCTGTGCATGATGGACGTAAACATGTACCTGTATATGTAACGGAAGATATGGTAGGCCATAAACTGGGTGAATTTGCACCTACCCGTACTTACAAAGGGCATGCATCACATTCGGAGAGATCGACATCATTGAAATAGTCACCGAGAGGGGGTTAGTATATGGAAGCTAAAGCAGTTGCCAGACATATCCGCATTGCGCCTCGTAAAGTTCGCATTGTGATTGATTTGATCCGTGGCAAAAATGTGAATGAGGCGTTTGCTATTCTGAAGCATACCCCAAAAGTTGCATCTGAAGTGCTTCAAAAAGTATTAAAATCAGCGGTTGCAAATGCTGAACATAATTATGAAATGAATACTGATAAATTGTACGTTTCTACTGCGTACGCCGATCAGGGGCCGACTCTGAAACGGATTCATCCTCGGTCTCGTGGGCAGGCCTTTAAGATCCTGAAACGGACCAGTCATATTGTGGTTGAAGTGAAAGAAAGATAACAGGCGAAGGAGGGGAATCTAGTGGGGCAAAAAGTACATCCGCATGGTCTTCGTCTCGGTATCATCAAAACCTGGGATGCGAAATGGTATGCCGATAAAGATTATGCTAAGTTTTTGCATGAAGATATAAAAATTCGTAAGTTTATTAAAGAAAAACTCTATGCCGCTGGGTTATCACAAATTGAAATCGAACGGGCGGCAAATCGCATTAAAGTAACAATCCATACGGCGAAACCTGGAATGGTAATCGGTCGTGGTGGCGCAATTATTGAAGACTTAAAGCGCGATCTGAAAAAATTGACGGATAAAAACATTGATGTCAATATCGCAGAAATTAAGCAAGCTGAAATGGATGCTACATTGGTAGCCGAAGGCATTGCAGCTCAGTTGGAAAAACGGATTGCTTTCCGGCGCGCTATGAAACAAGCTGTTACTCGTACCATGCGTATGGGTGCAAAAGGGATCAAAGTCATGGCCGGCGGCCGTCTTGGCGGCGCTGAAATTGCACGTACAGAAGGATATAGAGAAGGAAGTATTCCTCTGCATACTTTGCGGGCCGATATTGACTACGGAACGGCGGAAGCCCGGACGACGTACGGACGCATCGGTGTAAAAGTATGGATCTACAAAGGTGAGGTATTGCCTGAAGGAAAGAAGGCCGCTGCCGTTAGTGAAGGGAGCGAAAAATAATGTTAATTCCAAAAAGAGTGAAACACCGGAAGCAATTTCGGGGCCGCATGAAGGGTAAAGCACAAAGAGGCAACACTCTTGCACATGGCGATTTTGGTCTTGTGGCTCTGGAACCGGCATGGATTACCAATCGTCAGATTGAAGCCGCCCGTATTGCTATGACCCGTTATATTAAACGTGGTGGTAAAGTTTGGATCCAAATTTTCCCGGATAAGCCGATTACGGCAAAACCGGCCGAAACCCGTATGGGTAGCGGAAAAGGATCACCGGAATACTGGGTTGCGGTTGTAAAACCGGGCCGTGTAATGTTTGAAATGGATGGCGTTAATGAAGAAGATGCTCGGGAAGCTATGCGTTTAGCCGCTCACAAACTTCCGATTAAAACAAAATTCATCAAACGCGATGAAGTCGTTGCATCGCAAGAAGAAGTGGGTGGTGAAGTAGATGAAGGTTAAAGACATCCGCGAAATGAGCAATAGCGAGTTGGATCAAAAAATAGCCAGCCTCAAAGATGAATTATTTAACCTCAGATTTCAGCTTGCTACTGGCCAATTGGAAAATCCAATGAGAATTCATGATGTGAAAAAGACAATTGCTCGCATTAAGACTATTCAACGGGAACGCGAACTGAAAAGCAAAGAAGCATAATTTTCAAACGATTGTACGGGGAAGGAGGCTCATAGAACGTGACTGAAAGAAATGAACGCAAGACCCGTATCGGCAAGGTCGTCGGTGATAAAATGGAAAAAACCGTTGTAGTAGCGGTTGAAAAACTGGTGCAACATCCCGTTTATAAAAAATCGATAAAACAAACCACGAAATTTAAAGCGCATGACGAAAATAACGAAAGTCATATTGGCGATACTGTGAAAATCATGGAAACTCGGCCGCTTTCGAAAGATAAGCGCTGGAGAGTTGTGGAGATTATCGAAAAAGCAAAATAAAATCCTGGTTCTGGATGGTGGCATAATGGCTGTCTGGATTTAGAACCTCAAAGGGGAGGGATAAAGATGATACAACAGCAGACAATCTTAAATGTAGGCGATAATACTGGAGCTAAAAAGATCATGTGCATCCGCGTGCTGGGTGGTTCTTACCGCCG
>JAGFXW010000232.1 GCA_017861495.1 Bacillota bacterium | reverse complement strand
ACTAAGGCAACTTTGCCGTCTAAAAGCATTTTAGCGGACCTCCTTGAAATAATCAAGCGTTTTTTCCAAAGAACTGCTGTCTTCGACATTTAATAGCGTAACCGGATCCTTAATGATTTTTTTGGTGAAACCTGTTAATACTTTCCCAGGCCCAACCTCAACAAATATATTAGCCTGATATGCCGCCATTTGTTCTACGCAATCCTCCCATAAAACGGGGTTTGCTGCTTGTTCAACCAATGACGTTTTAATATCGTTGGCATTCGTTATCAATTTCCCGGATACATTTGCTACAACCGGTACTGCAGGGTCTTTGATTACAATGAGGTCCAATTCTTTCGCCAATCGTTCCGCAGCAGGCTGTAACAAGGTACTATGGAATGGCGCGCTAACCGGCAGCATAACTGCCCGCTTTGCACCGGCTGCTTTCAAAAGTTCCGCAGCCCGTGCGACTGCTTCAGTACGGCCGGCAATCACAACTTGTCCCGGACAGTTAAAGTTAACGGCTTGAACAACACCAGTTGTCGCCTGTACTTCATTGCAAATTTGAACAATCTTTTCCCTGTCTAATCCTAAAATTGCCGCCATTCCCCCTTCACCAAGAGGAACAGCTTCCTGCATAAATTGACCTCTTTTACGAACCAAGCGAACCGCGTCGGCAAAATCGATGGCTCCTGCTGCGACTAAGGCAGAATATTCGCCCAAACTGTGCCCGGCTACAATATCCGGTCGAATTCCCTTCTCCTTCAGTACCGCATTGCATGCAACACTCATTGTTAAAATAGCCGGTTGTGTATTATAGGTTTTCCGAAGTTCCTCTTCCGGCCCGTTAAAACATAAATCCATAATAGAAAAACCTAATGCTTCGTCTGCCTGTTTAAAAATAGCCTGCACCGTCGGAAAATGATCAAACAACTCTTTCCCCATACCTACGGCCTGTGAACCCTGGCCAGGGAAAACAAAGGAAATTTTGCCCATTGAATATTCCCTCCTCACATTTACTGTAGTGATTGTTGTACTTGCATCATAACTTTCGGTATATCATTCATAATTTCTTCAATAATTTGGGCAACAGGTTGTACACAGGTTACCATCCCGGCTACTTGACCAATCATGACCGAGCCGTAAACAACATCGCCCTCGCGAACCGCCATACGCAATTTTCCAGCCCCTAAATGATCGAGTTCCTCGCCAGACGCGCCGCTGCGTTCCATTTGTTCGAACTCACGCGTCAATTTATTGGCAATAACACGTACAGGATGTCCGGTAGAAAGTCCGGAAACAACGGTAGAACGCTCTTTAGCCCGTAAAACCGCCTCTTTATAATTAGGATGCGCGGTACATTCCGTAGAAGCTACAAAACGAGTTCCAATTTGAACCCCTGCAGCTCCTAGCGCAATAGCAGCTACCACCCCACGCGCATCACCAATACCACCGGCCGCAATAACCGGAATTTTCACTGCGTCAACCACCTGGGGAACCAATGCCATCGTGGTAACCTCGCCAATATGGCCGCCCGATTCCATTCCTTCCGCAATCAATGCATCTACACCAATGCGCTCCAAGCGTTTAGCCAAGGCAACCGAAGCAACAACCGGAATAACTTTTGTCCCATTTGCTTGTAAAGCCGGAATATATTCCCCCGGATTCCCGGCGCCCGTGGTAATTACCGGAACATTTTCCTCAATAACAACTTGCATGACTTCCTTGACAAACGGTGACATCAACATAATATTTACGCCATATGGTTTTTCTGTCAAGGTTTTTGCTTTTTGAATTTCGTTTCGCAATGCCTCTGGCGGCATATGTCCAGCGCCGATCACACCAAGGCCGCCGGCATTAGATACTGCTGCTGCCAATTCTGCAGTAGCTACCCAAGCCATTCCTCCTTGTATAATCGGATATTTGATGTTTAATAATTGGCAAAGTTTATTATTAACCAATCGGTTTAACCCCCTCATACCATTTCATAACACAGGCTGCCCATGTTAACCCTGCTCCAAAGCCCACCAAAACAACAATATCGCCATCTTTAATGATGTTTTGATCAACCGCTTCTTTTAATGCGATCGGAATGGAAGCTGCCGATGTGTTACCATATTTATCTACATTAATCATAACTTTATTGAGCGGCATTTTAAGCCGTTTTGCAGCAGAATGGATTATCCGGATATTTGCCTGGTGCGGAATCAAATAGTCAACATCCTTTGGCTCCAGTCCTGCTTTTGCCAATGCTTTAACCGCCGCTTCGCCCATAACTTTTGTAGCAAATTTAAACACCTCGCGGCCTTGCATATGAACATAATGCAGACGTCCGGTCAACGTTTCAACGGAAGCAGGATGTCTGGAACCGCCGGCAGGCAATTTCAGCAAATCGCCGCCTGACCCGTCACAACCGAGATCAGACCCAAGTATACCATAACCAGCCGGTACTTCTCCCAACACGGCGGCTCCGGCACCATCTCCGAATAAAACACAAGTGTTTCGATCTTGCCAATCCAAAATTTTGGATAATGTTTCTGCCCCAATAACTAATACTTTTTTATATAACCCCGTTTGGATGAACTGACAGCCGGTTATTAACGCATAGACAAAACCAGAACAGCCCGCAGCAAGGTCAAAAGCAGCCGCATTTGCTGCTTTGAGACGATCTTGAATGATACATGCTGTAGATGGGAACATCATATCCGGAGTTGCTGTCCCTACAATAATCAGATCAAGTTCCGATGCCGAAATACCAGCTTTTTCCAATGCGCTTTCTGCTGCCTTTAGCGCTATATCAGACGTTGCAGTTTGGT
This sequence comes from Bacillota bacterium, assembly GCA_017861495.1. Next base: position 1,156 of record JAGFXW010000232.1, on the reverse strand, counting down.
CATCTGCAATGCGCCGTTCTTTGATCCCCGTTCGCTCAATAATCCATTCATCGCTGGTATCAACAAATTTTTCCAAATCATAGTTTGTCATGATTTTATCCGGAAGGCAAGAACCCATTCCGAGTATTCCAACGGAAATATTATTCTCAATCATTGCTGATAAATCCCTCCTTCATCACGTTTTCACTAATGTGTTCAACAACCCGGTTTTGCGAAAATTCACAAGCGACTCTAATTGCATTTTTTATTTCTTTAGAGCGTGAACTTCCGTGACAAATAATAAAACCGCCATTGACGCCTAGAAGGGGGGCTCCGCCATACTCGGCATAATCCAATTTTCGCCTCAGTTTTTTCAGAGCTGGCAAAATCATTAAAGAGGCCAATTTAGTAAGCCATCCGCTTTGTTTGATCGAATCTTTTACCAGTTGCAAAATTACACTGGCTAACCCTTCTCCAAACTTAAGAACCACATTGCCGACAAACCCGTCGCAAACGACTACATCCACAGTGCCTTTGGGAATATCTCTACCCTCAACATTGCCGATAAAGCGAATCGTTTGCATTTGTTTTAATAAAGGTAATGTTTCCAGACATTGATCATTTCCTTTATTTTCCTCTTCACCAATGTTTAACAACCCAACTCGCGGTTGTGAAATTCCTAATATGTATTCAGCAAAAATGGATCCCATAATTGCATTTTGTACCAGATGTTTGGGTTTACTGTCTACATTCGCGCCTGAATCCAATAAAATCGTTGTCCCTTTAAGATTCGGAATAGGGGTTGCAATTGCCGGGCGGCCAATTCCTTTTATTCGGCCCAAACCAAATAAAGCTGCCGCAACTGCCGCACCTGTACTGCCAGCGGAAACTACCGCGTCACACTGGCCTTCCTTCACCAAACGAGTTGCCACAACAACAGAGGCATCTTTCTTTTTGCGCACTGCTACGCTTGGATGTTCATGCATTTCAATCACTTGGCTTGCATGCTGAATCGTTATGCCCCATTGCTGCCAATTGCCTTGTTGATTCAATTCAGTCTCTAATTGCGCCTGATCACCAACGAGCACAACCTCACAACGATATTCCTTAACTGCTTGTATCGCACCAAGCACGATTTCCTGCGGCGCATAATCGCTACCCATAGCATCAACAGCAA
>JAGFXW010000231.1 GCA_017861495.1 Bacillota bacterium | reverse complement strand
CGCGTTAGGCGGACACGCCCAATTGGTACGTCCTATGATTGCGCCTATGGCCGAAGCGGCTGCGGAAAATAAGTACGGACCATTACCCGAAGATACGCGGAATAAAATTAAGGCCTTTTCGGCATCGGCCGATAACGTGGGTTTGTTTTTTGGCGAAGATATCTTCATTGCCTTCGGGGCTATTTTGCTGATGAAAGGCTTTTTTGAACAAAACGGCATCATTTTAGAGCCATTGCAAATTGCTGTATGGGGGATCCCAACTGCTATTGCTGCTTTTATCATCCACAGTGTCCGCTTGTATTTACTGGATCGTACGATACAGAAGGAAGTAGAACAGGCAGCTGTGGGAAACAAGCCAGGAAAGGAGTGTAATACGCATGCTAATTAGCTTGAATTATATTTATATTATTTTAGGAGCGTTGCTTGCTGTTGTTGCGTTGTTGTCGTTTCTGGATAAAGGGAACCCGAAACGATTTCTTACCGGCTCTTTCTGGGGATTGTACGCGATTACGTTCTTGTTTGGCAATAACATTAATCCTATGTACATGGGCGGAGTAGCTATCGCCATGGCAGTCATCGCCGGCTGCGGCGGAGTACGCATGGGCAAACATGAGGAAGCGCCGGTTAAAGAACGTACGGAAAAAGCCAGACGGCTTGGTAACTGGCTGTTTATGCCGGCCTTGTTGATTCCGGTTATCACGGTAATTGGTACAATCGGGATGAAAGAGTTGACTATCGGTGGTTTGCAATTGTTGGAAAAAGCAAATATTACGCTGGTCAGCCTGGGCGTTGCCTGCGTATTGGCGCTGGTTGCCGGTATGGGTTTGACCAAAGACAAAGTGTTTCAGCCCTTGAAGGAATCTCGTCGTCTGTTTGATGCCATTGGCTGGGCAGCGGTGTTGCCGCAAATGTTGGCAACCCTTGGCGCGCTGTTCGCAGCTGCCGGCGTCGGAGACGTTGTTTCCAACTTAGTCAGCGCGGCTATTCCTGTTGACAGCAAATTCATGGTGGTTTTTGCGTATGGGGTTGGCATGGCGCTGTTTACGATGATCATGGGCAATGCGTTTGCTGCGTTCCCGGTCATGACGGCGGGAATTGGCCTGCCGCTGGTTATTCATATGCATGGCGGAAATCCGGCCGTATTGGCTGCGATTGGGATGTTTTCCGGGTATTGCGGTACATTGATGACGCCGATGGCAGCAAATTTTAATATCGTACCGGCTGCACTGCTGGATTTACCGGATAAAAACGGCGTTATCAAAGCGCAGGTACCGACAGCATTGCTGTTGCTTTGCGTAAATATCTTTTTAATGTATTTCTTGGTATTTTAATGGAGATGGATTATGTTGAAATTTAAAAAAGTATTGGTTGCCAACCGGGGTGAAATTGCGGTACGGGTTATCCGGGCCTGCCGGGAGATGGGCATTAACACGGTAGCAATATATTCTGCAGCGGACCGGAAGGCTTTGCACGTAACAATGGCGGACGAAGCCTATTGTATTGGAGCCGCTCCAGCTGCACACAGCTATCTTAGTATTCCGGCCATTTTGACTGTAGCAAAGCAGGCCATGGTTGATGCGATACATCCTGGGTATGGTTTTTTGGCGGAAAACAGTGATTTTGCTGAAATTTGCCATTCGGCCGGGTTTGTTTTCATTGGTCCGGACGCGCAAACTATCCGCGCCATGGGGATAAAAGATATTGCCCGTAAAACGATGAAACAGGCGGGGGTGCCGATTGTGCCAGGATCGGAAGGCATTATTACCGATGCGGATGCGGCGGTGGCCATTGCTGACAGAATCGGTTATCCGGTGATCGTCAAAGCCACAGCGGGCGGCGGGGGAAAAGGCATGCGGGTTGCCGTGGATCGGGCGGGGCTGCAAAAGGCCCTCCGTCAGGCCCAGCGCGAGGCTGAATTGGCGTTTGGGAATCCCGGTGTGTATATCGAAAAATACTTGGAAGACCCGCGGCACATTGAAATTCAGATCATGGCAGATCAACAGGGCAATGTGGTTCATCTTGGCGAACGCGACTGTTCGATTCAACGCCGTCACCAGAAACTGGTGGAAGAAGCGCCTTCACCGACGATCTCTGAGACACTGCGTGGTCAAATGGGGCAAGCGGCGGTTTTGGCGGCTAAGGCTGTCCGTTATTATGGTGCGGGAACCGTTGAATTCTTACTGGATAAACATGACCGGTTTTATTTTATGGAAATGAATACTAGAATTCAGGTAGAACATCCGGTCACGGAGATGGTTACCGGAATTGATTTAGTGCAGGAGCAAATTGCGGTTGCGGCCGGACGCCCTTTGTCGTTTAACCAAGAGGCGGTGAAAATGAATGGTTGTGCCTTGGAGTGCCGCATTAATGCGGAAAATCCTGCCTGCGGCTTTCAACCATCTCCGGGAGTAATTGAGAGATATTTCCAGCCTGGGGGATTTGGCGTGCGGATCGATAGTTCCGCCTACACCGGGAGTGTGATTTCTCATCATTATGATTCCTTAGTGGCCAAGGTGATTGTTTGGGGCCAAAATCGCCAGGAAGCTATACAACGTATGAAGCGAGTGTTGGATGAATTTGTCATTGAAGGGGTGTCTACCACGATCCCTTTCCATCAAAGCCTATTGAACAATGAAGTGTTTTTGAACGGAAAATTTCATACCCGTTTGCTTGATGACGCCAACCATTCACTTAATGCAATGGAAAAATAGGATTAGAGGTGTATCGGCGATATGAAAAAAGTACTTGTCACAGGGTTTGAACCGTTTGGCGGCGAAGCTGTTAATCCAGCATTGGAAGCCATCAAGCTATTAGAGGGAAAAATCGTGAATGGAGCCCAAATTATTGCCCGTTCGCTGCCGGTCGCACAAAAACGCTGTATTGACGTTATCGTTGGAGAGATGAAGCTGCATAACCCGGAACTGGTTCTTGCGGTAGGACAGGCCGGCGGACGCTGCGATATTACTGTGGAACGGGTAGCTGTCAATATCGATGATTTCCGTATTCCGGATAATGACGGCAACCAGCCGGTGGATGAACCTATTGTGGCAGGCGGGCCGATTGCGTATTATTCGACGCTGCCGATTAAAGCTGTCGTGGAACACCTGCGCACCAATGGTATCCCCGCCAGTGTCTCCAATACAGCGGGTACTTTTGTTTGTAACCATTTATTTTATGGCCTTATGCACACGCTGGCGCAGGAAGGAAATTTGCGGCGTGGGGGCTTTGTCCATATCCCTTATTTGCCGGAACAGGCGGCGCGGCTTGGCGGGCAGCCCAGCATGGCGCTGGACATGGTGGTGCGGGGTCTGGAAGCGGCAGTGTCTGCTGCGTTGGTTACGGGAGCGGATATAAAGCTCGCTGAAGGGAAAATTTGCTAGTGTGTCAGGGGGGACAGCATGAAGGTGTTGTTGACAATATTGTCAACAACACCTTCATGCTGTCCCCTACTTTACTATTTTGTTAAACATTTTGTTTATTCTATACAAAAAATGTTGACAAATAATACTGCACGTTTTATGATAAAAATGTTGTAATATAGTAGGTTCTGTTTCACCGAGAAAAAACTCTATTTCGTTTCCTAATACGCTGAAATAATTGAACGCAAGGAGGCGGTTTATGGACAGTATATACAAAAAATTCGCCATGAATACATCCAATTTTGTCTTTATTGGTGAAGCTGGGAGCGGCAAGAGCGAGATTGCCATCAATTTTGCCAAATATCTTGTTGATCTAAAGGAAAAACCCGTACATTTTTTTGATATGGATATGACAAAACCATTGTTTCGTTCTCGGGATGTACAAAATGAAATCGAAAAGTTAGGTATTGTTTTTCATCATCAGGAACAGTTTTTTGATGCGCCCACACTGGTAGGCGGCGTTAACCGTCTTTTGAAAGATGAAAACTGTTATGTAGTGATGGATGTTGGCGGAAATGATATCGGCGCGCGCGCATTAGGCGGA
>JAGFXW010000062.1 GCA_017861495.1 Bacillota bacterium | reverse complement strand
TGCGGTTGGCAACTTTTCAGAGAGTCTTGAGACTCCGCTGGTACCATGCCCTTATAGGGCAGAGCAAGCCACCCGTTAGACGGGTGGTGCTGACTATTTGGAATTTCAGAGGTGAAGCCATGATCCGCTGTGCAAACACTAATGATTTACCTGCCATCCTGGAAATTTATAATGACGCAATAATCAATACGACGGCTATTTATGATTACAAGCCCCACACACTTGAGGACCGGACAGCCTGGTATGAAAAGAAGCTGGATGAAGGATATCCTGTTTTAGTGTTTGAAGAAAACGGTCTCGTCGTTGGTTTCGCAACATTTGGATCGTTTAGAGCGTTTCCGGCGTATAAATATACGATAGAACACTCCGTATATGTTCATAAAGACCATCGGGGCAAACGCATTGGAACCGTTTTATTGCAAGAATTAATTAAGATTGCCAACCAGAAAGGCTACGCCACCATGGTTGCCGGGATCGACAGCAGCAATGAAGGCAGCCTGTTAATGCACTCGAAATTAGGTTTTAGCCATTGCGGTACCGTTCAAAAGGCGGGCTATAAATTTGGCAGGTGGCTTGACTTGAGTTTTTACCAGCACGCCTTGGAGGGGCCTGAGGCACCAACGGAAGGATGATCTTTCCGGTTTTTCCTGCGTTTTGTATAACGCTAAATTTGCTTGGCGCTTGAAATCATTAAAACTAAGGTCGGTGATCCATCATATTTTCGGAGTTGGAACTTGAAAAAATTGCGAAGAAGCAATGGGAATACCATACAATCAGTAATAATGAAGAATTTCCCATAGAAGAAAAAATGCAGAGAACGCTGGAATTGCAGGACGAACTCATGGAACTGCATGGCGTTCGCGATGTCTACCGTGCTGTTGAGCGGTTTTCCATCTTTGCCTTGCAGCAACCGGAAAATATTGCAGTCAACCAAGTGTATGTTGCCCTCTTGAGCGGTTTAGCCACCGCAGTTTTGCAGCCATACGATGAAAATCTTACTCTACCGCTCATCAATCTAGTCCGGGAAGCCGCTGCCGAGATAGTGCAAATGGCGAGTTTGTCGAACGAAGAATTAAATGCGCAACTTTCGTTATGGGAGCCGGATGACCGGATTAAAGTGCATGTGTTTGATATCAACGTATTGATTGCCGGCTTCGCTGTCGAGGATGGGCTCTGGTCGCCCAACGATTATGCTTCCGGCATGCATTGACCGTTGCCGTGGCAAGAATCAGGTGCGCGGATAAATTTCATAACACGTAAGAGAGCAGCTATTGCCTGAAGCGGCGGATAGCTGTTTCTTTTTGGTGCAGATAACAAAAAGAGAACCGGTTCAAGCGAAGCCGGTTCTCTGTCAATTATTGTTGGATATGTTTGAGTAAGGATGCGGCTATGCCGACATATTGCGCTGGTGTCAGGGCCAGAAGACGGTTTTTGTCGGCTTCCGGTAATCCAACACTGTCGATAAAGGCCTTGATATCTTCTTCGCTGATGCCTTTGCCGCGTGTGATGGCTTTCAGTTTATCGTAAGAGTTGGCATGGCTGTGTTTGCGCATTACGGTTTGTACAGCTTCGGCCAAAACTTCCCACGAATGGTTCAGGTCGGCGGCAAGGGTTTCTTCGTTCACTACGGTTTTCTTGAGGCCTTTTACCGTATAAGTAATTGCCAGATAGGAATGGGCGATCCCTGTGCCAATATTCCGCTGCGCCGAAGAATCACTGAGGTCGCGCTGCAGACGGGAGATCGGCAGCTTGTTGGCCAGATGGTCGAGTACTGCGTTGCTCAGCCCCAGGTTTGCTTCTGAATTTTCAAAGTCGATCGGATTTACTTTATGCGGCATGGTGGAGGAACCTACTTCGCCGGCAATGGCTTTTTGTTTGAAGTAACCGAGCGAAATATACAGCCACATGTCGCGGTCAAAATCAAGGAGGATATTGTTGAAGCGTGTCAACGCATGGAACGATTCGGCCACGTAGTCATGGGATTCGATTTGTGTTGTCAGTGGGTTATAGGTCAAACCCAGGCTTTCCACGAACGAACGGGAAACAGCTTCCCAGTCTACTTCCGGATAGGCAATACTGTGCGCATTGAAGTTGCCGACGGCGCCGTTGAATTTGCCGAGGTATTCCTGGGACCGGATTTGTTTTAGCTGGCGGTTCCAGCGGTAGACGAATACGGCCAGTTCCTTGCCGACGGTTGTGGGAGAGGCGGCTTGGCCGTGGGTATGGGCCAGCATCGGAATGGCGATTTCGTCTTCCGCCATCGCTGTAACGGTCTGGGCCAGGTTTTCCGCTGCCGGCAGCCAGACATTCTCAATGCCGTGCTTCAGCATCAAGGCATACGAAAGATTGTTAATATCTTCGGAAGTACAGGAGAAGTGGATAAATTCCAGTACATCAGCCAGCGACATGGCGCCTAAGGTTTCGCGGAGGAAATATTCGACCGCTTTTACATCGTGATTGGTAGTGCGTTCAATTTCTTTGATCCGCAGAGCGGCTGTTTCGTCAAAATTTTTGACAATGTTGCGCAAGAAATTTATTTCTTCTGGTGTGAATTGGCGGATTTCAGCAAACGCAGGGTTGTCTGCCATGGCAATGAGCCATTCCACTTCTACATGAATACGATATTTTATTAAAGCCCATTCCGAAAAATAGTCGCCCAACGGCTGGGTAATGGTTCCGTACCGGCCTTCCAACGGCGTAAGTGATTTAATACTCATTTTTATCCCTCATCATTCTTTAATAGTAACAGCATTAGGAATTTGATCAAAAATCTATGCATAGTATACTACATTACAGGCTGGGAATGCCACGCTTTCGCGTAAATTCTTAACGAAAAGCAGACAAAGTTGCGCATAGGTCTCCTGAAAATATTCGGGCTACATTTCTTTTCCCGAATTTAATTTACCGCTGATTGACATTTCCAATTTATTGTAATAAAATTAATGAGCAAATAATCACTATTTCGAAATAGGCAACCTTGCTGAAAGCTGAGGTTCCAAACCATGGGCTTGGTAACGGACGTTTCGCCATAATGACTAGGTTGTATTCTGAAAAAGGATCGCCTGGTGTTTTTTTGATATTCAGTGATTTCAAGTATGGGAGGGCTATCATTTGAAAATCTTAATTGTGGAGGATTCAAAATTTTCCCAAAGAATTGCTACCCGCTTATTTGTTGAAGCCTTTCCAACAGCAGAATTGATTTTGACCGATAATGGTCTGGCAGGTTATGAAAGTTTTTTGCAGGAACATCCGGATATCATCGTGACTGATTTATTAATGCCGCAGATGAGCGGGCAGGAACTCATCAGAAAAATTCGTGAGACAGATGTAAATATTCCTCTTTTTGCATTAACGGCTGATGTTCAGCAATCAACGAAAACGGAGTTGGCAGAATTTAATCTGGCCGCGTTTATCAATAAACCGTTGGATCAGGATAAATTGGCTTTCATGAAAAAAATCGTGGAGGAACGGTTTAATGATGCTAAGTGAGATGCAAAGGGACGCGCTTACTGAATTTTTTAATATCTGTGTTGGACGGGCTGCCAGTATCTTATCAGAGGTTGTTGGACGAAAAATAAAACTTTCTGTACCGGCTATCGATTTATTGTCTGCCGATGATATTACTGCTTCTTATTTTTCCTCTTGTATTGACAGTTCTTCCGGGCATATTATGTCATCATCCTTGCAGTTTGGCCAGGAATATAATGGCAAAGCGTTTTTATTGTTTCCGGCGGAACAGGCGAAACTGTTGGTCAGTTTATGTTTAAACGAAACGATAAGCGACGGGGCTACGGCGTATGATAAGAATGAACTGCTGGATACAGATTTTGATGTTGTCAAGGAAATCGGCAATATCATTTTAAATCCGGTAGTCGGCGGACTTGGAAATTTGCTCGCCACAAAGTTAATCTATTCGCTGCCGGAAGTGGAAATGCTGTTTGTTTCTGCTGACAAACAAACGGGTTTATTGCAAAAAAATATCTATGCGCTGATGTTAAAAACATTGTTTTCTATTGCCGATACCCAATTCTGCGGGACGATTCTGATCGCCTTGGGAATGGATTCCGTTTCCCGCTTAATCGCAAAAATTGATGATATGGTGGAGTCAAATGATGCAGTCACTTTTTAACTGTTTGCTTGACAGTTTGGCGCAAGGCATAATTCTTGTTGAGAAAGAGTCACGGGTAGTTGTCTGGAACGGCTGGATGGAACGTCTGACCGGACTGACCAAGACGGAAACGATTGGGAAGCCGGTGGCACAAGTATGTTCCAGTTTCGCAGAGCCGCAGTTTCAGCATAGGTTAACGGATACTATTGTAAACGGCCAAAATTGTTTTTTTGCGGGAATACTGCATAAGACATTTGTTATCCCCCGGGATTTGGAAAATTTGCAAGAAGCAAAACGGCAAAATATGCAGATTGAGCCGGTTTATTGCCAAGATGAACCCTTTGCCCTAATCCAGATCACCGATGTTACTGTGCAGCATCGGCAGATTCGTTGTTTGCAGAATTTAATAAAGGAACTGGAGATCAATGTCCAGGCGGTGAAAGAAGCAGAGGAAAGTGCCAGGCATAAAGCATTGCATGACCCTCTAACCGGCTTGTATAACCGGTATCTGTTTTATGACCATCTGGAATATTTGATGGCTAAGGCGAACCGCGAAGGGTGTCAACTGGCGGTACTGTTCATTGACTTGGATGGCTTTAAAGCAATTAATGACACGTATGGACATATCATGGGAGACGTTCTTCTGAAGGAATTTGCCGTCCGGTTAAAGCAAACCGTCAGGCAAACCGATATCGTCGCTCGTTTCGGCGGGGATGAGTTCATTGTCATTTTGCCTACTGTTTGTGATTTAAGCGAAGCAAATTATGTCGGGCAAAAAATCCGCAAAGCCGTCGACGGCGAATTTGATTTGCGCGGTAAAACAGTGAATATAACCGCTAGTATTGGTATCAGTTTATATCCTTCCGATGCCGGCAATGTGGAAGATTTGCTGAATAAAGCGGACCGGGCCATGTATGTTGATAAAAAATTCGGCAAAAAATATAACCATAATCCCATAAATCCCATAAAAGAATGAGACAGCTGTTGGCCAGGATGAATGGCGGGCAGCTGTTTTTTTTGTGGTTAATTTGGCTGCGCGTCTGCGCAGGATACATACGGGTTGACGCCATGGATGGAAATTTTGTCAGAATTGTTTAGAACATTTTGTTATTGACAAAACAGTATAGGGCGATTACAATACAAGCAAGAAGAATGTTGTATACAACATATTACGTATAACAACATTACGAGAAATGCGGTATTGTTTTGCGCAAGCATTGTAATGATAGTTGGAGCGAGGGATTTGCTTGAAAAACTTTTCGATTTCGAGAGGAAAGGAGGCAACTTTCGCAGTAAAACCAGGAATTCTGTCTTTCGTGAGATAGCTGCTGAAACGAACGCCTTGACGACCTGTTGCAAGTTAAATTGACAGTAAAGTATAAAAATTTAAATAAAATTGCATATGAAACCATCGGATGCAAAAAAGAGAGGAAGATTTTTATGTTTCAACCCAAAGGTCTTATTACTCCAATTTTGACCCCATTTACTGAAGATGAAAAATTCAATGAACAGGAAATGCGGAACCAAATTAATCGGTTGATCAAAGCCGGCGTTAACGGTATTTTTGCGCTGGGAACCAACGGTGAGTTCTATGCTCTCACAAAAGAAGAAAAAGTAAAAATCATGGAAGTTGCGGTAGAAGAAGTCAACGGGCGGGTTCCGGTATATGCCGGTACCGGCTGTGTGACGACCCAGGAATCGGTTGAATTATCGAAAATTGCCCAAGAAATTGGCGTGGATGCGTTATCGATTATTTCTCCCTATTTCGTCAGTGCATCGCAGGATGATTTGTACCGTCATTTCAGCCGCGTAGCCAAGGCTGTGGATTTGCCGATCATGCTTTATAATATCCCGGCAAGAACCGGCAACAGCATTGCTCCGGATACAATGAAAAAATTTGCAGTCTATGAAAATATTGTTGGGATTAAAGACAGCAGCGGAAATTTTGACAATACGTTAAAATACATAGAGAATACTGATCCCCGTTTCAGCGTATTGGCAGGCAACGATTCCTTGATTTTGTGGACCTTGTTGGCGGGCGGTACTGGGGCAGTAGCCGGTTGTTCCAATGTGTTCCCTGAATTGATGGTCAGCATTTATAAACTGTGGTCCGAAGGGAAAATTGTTGAGGCCAATGAAGCGCAGAAGAAAATCAGACCGTTCCGTAACGTTATGGCAAAAGGAAACCCCAACTCTGTCGTGAAGCGGGCCGTAAATTTGCTCGGCTACCCCGTAGGACCTGCCCGTGAACCTTCCAACTGCGCCGATCCTGCCATTGATGCAGAATTACTGAAAGTGTTTGAATTGTACAAGTAAAATAATGAAGAAAACGGCTGTTTTAATTAACTGGCCCGCGGTGGCATTGTTGATGAAGCTGCCTTGGCTAAAGCCTTGGGTAATAATGAACTGTATGCTGCCGGGCTGGACGTGTTTGCTACGGAACCGGTAACGACCGATGAACCGTTGCTTAAGTATGACAATGTTATCGTGTCACCGATATGGCAGGACAAAAGAAAGAAGCCGCTTCCGGTGTAGCTGCGATGGTTGCCGAGGGTGTTATCGCAGTGATCAACGGCCAGAAATAGTAATATATTTGTGACCCGAAAGCCTACGAATATCCCCATTGGAACTGAGCCCTATCGCCGCAAGCAAAATACGATTGTAAATTTATGGGATGATTAACGATGAGTAATGCATATTCATTGATCAATATCCGGAAAATTGTTGCCGGAGCCGGCAGTATTGCAAAAATAACCGAGATTGTCAACGGTTATGAAGCGAAAAATATTGTGATCATTACCGATCAGGGTGTCTGGAACTCCGGGCTGGTAGAAAAACCCAAAGCGTTGTTGGAAGCGGCGGGAATTCGCGTACAGGTTATCAATGATACTCCGCCGGAACCGACGGTTGATCAAGTCAATACAATTTGCCAGACGGCCAGGGCATTTGACTGTGAAATGATCATTGGCATCGGTGGCGGCAGTTCCATTGATACTGCCAAAATTGTATCCGTATTGTCCACCAATGATATCGAGTTACGGGATTTGGTCAAAGGAAAAGCGCAAATTAAGCGTGCGGGCATTCCAACCTTGATGATTCCGACGACTGCCGGTACCGGTGCCGAGGCTACGCCGAATGCGATTGTCTTGGTGCCGGAAGAAGAACTCAAAGTGGGGATTGTCAACGAAAAAATGGTAGCAGACAGTGTAATTTTGGATCCGGAAATGACGATAAATTTACCCAAGCACATTACCGCAAATACTGGCTTGGATGCTCTGTGCCATGCCATTGAATGCTATATTTCCAAAAAAGCCAATCCACTCAGTGACACGTTCGCATTAAAAGCAATTACCTTGCTTTCCCGTAGTATCCGCAAGGCCTATAACAACGGACATGACTTGAAGGCACGGGAAGACATGCTGCTGGGCGCCATGTTCGGCGGAATCTCGATTGCAACCTCCAGCACGACGGCTGTTCATGCGTTGTCTTATCCGTTGGGCGGAAAATACCATATTCCTCATGGTTTGTCGAACGCTATTCTGCTGCCGGATGTCATGAAATTCAATTTGGATGTTTGCGAAGAAAAATTCGCTGAGATTGCGGTTGCCATGGGTCTTGATGTTGCAGGCTGCACGCCGCGAGAAGCTGCGGAAAAAATGATTGACAACCTGTATTCGATGCTCTGCGATCTGGAAGTCAAATGCGACTTGCAGGCAAAAGGTATCAACGAAGAGGCATTGGATGACATGGTCGAAGCTGCCGCAAAAGTAACCCGGCTGCTCGATAACAATCCGAAAGCTGTAACCAAAGACGATATGCGGGACATTTACAAAAAATTGCTGTAATAAGTATTAGTAGAATAAGCTAAAACGGTTTCTTGATTGTAGTAGAAAGATATTGCGAACTAAAAATAGCTCATGACTGTTCCTGTTTCTTACATGACAGTCATGAGCTATTCTCATGTGTTCAAAAACGAATTGGACTGGTTTCCTTATTCGTTGGCGTTGATGCCGCTTGTTTCTACCAGGGCAAACAACAGCACCGCCAATGCCGGTCCGGCCGCCAGTATACCGAACGCCCACTGGTAACTGCCGGTTTTGTCGAGAAACAATCCCGCCGTTATCGGCGAGATTACCGAACCGAGTTGCCAGACGCCATTGCACAAGCCGATGGCGGTGCCAACCTGATGCGGTTCAACCAATTCGCTGATAAAGGTGTTCAGCACCGGGCCAAATATAAATGCCCCTGCGCCGAGTAATGGGGCCAGAAACACGAGCTGCCGGCTATCCTGATTTGTGCCGAACAGCCAAAGCAGAAGCGCAAAGCAGGCCAAAATAGCCATACCAACCTGGCGGCGGCGCTCAGGAAACCGGTCGGACAGCCAGCCGGCCAAAGGCTGGCCGATTAACGCGCCAAGCCCGAAGAAGGCCATGATTTGTCCCGATTGTTTGAGGGACAGCCCCAAGCTCTGATGCATGTAGGCATTGGCCCAGGTCAATGTACCCCAAGTTCCCCACATTGCAAAAAAACCAGCTGCAGCCGTCAAGATAAGTGCCCGATTGGCAAAAAGCAGTTGGATGTTTTTCCCTGTCCCCTGCTTTTTAACTGTCGTATTGTCCGATTCTTGTGATCGAGGCAGTACCAGCCCGGAAAATATCCAAGCGGCCAGGGTCAGGCAGCCGGCAGCCAGAAAGGAAGCGCGCCAGCCATGGCTGGCGGCGACCAGGGGAGACAGAATGTTCGCCACAAGCAAGCCCAAAGGAGAGGAGGCCATAAAAAAGCCCATAGCCGTCGCCCGGCGGGTTGGGCCGAAATAATCATAAACCCCTTTGACGGAAGCTGCCAGTACCGCTCCCGAGCCGATGCCGGCAATAAACCGCAAAGACACCCCCGACCAATAGCCGGGCACCCAGGCGATGCTTAGCGTGAAAACACCCATCAGGAAAAGTGAAACAACCAGTACTTTCCGGGTCCCCAACCGGTCAGCCAGAATTCCGCCCGGCAGTTGGGTCAATAGATAACCCAGAAAAAAAGCGCTCATGAATCCACCGGATTGCGCCGCTGTAAGGCCAAGCTCTTTGCTGGCCATGGGGATTACCGGCGGCCAGGATAAGCGGTCTACAAAGGAACAAAAAAACGCGAGCCCGCCGCAAAGAACCACCCGTACGGCGGCGGATAAAGTCCGTTCCAATTATAATCTCTCCCATCGTATGGTTTGATGTTGCAGCGTTATCTGGGTGTTTGCCGCAAAACCCATCAGCCACTATTTTACCATCAGGTTCCTTTTCCTTGCAATGCGATGTTGCAGCAGAGGAGAAGAAATAAAGAAATGGACTTTGGCTAAAGGAAATAGAACAATGATGAGGAATTATTATGCAGTTAGCGAAAAAATGGCAGCGGAAATCGAGAAACAATAAGGAGATCGAAGAACCTATGTACAAAAATTTATTGAAAGAAAAAATGCAAAAACGTGAGCCGGTAGCGGGCTGTATGATCCAAGGCTTTTTCCCGGCCTTTGTGGAAATCTGCGGCCTTGCCGGGTTTGATTTTATTTTTATTGATGCGGAGCATGGAGCCCTTTCGCCAAACGACTGTGAAGGCTTGGTGCGGGCGGCTGAAGTTCGTGATACCGTTCCGCTGATCCGGGTGCCGAACCCAGAGCCGGATACCATCCTGCGTTATTTGGATATTGGCGCGATGGGCATTATCCTGCCGGGGGTTTCGACGCAAGAGGAAGCGGAACAAGCCGTCCGGGCCGTAAAATATTATCCGCAGGGAAGCCGCGGTCTTAACGCGGTAAGGGCTTCCGACTATGGCATGAAAAAACCGCTAGCGGAGTATGTAGCGGATGCAAACCGGGAGACCCTTGTGCTGGCGATTATTGAAAATACCACAGCCATCGAAAATTTGGCGGATATCCTGGCCGTTGACGGGATCGATGGCGTCATTCTGGGTACTTCAGACCTCTCGCAATCCCTTGGCGTCCCGGGGCAGGGAAAGCATGCGAAGGTGCAGGCGGCCTATCAGCAGTTTGTCCGGGAAGGGGTAAAGACTGGTAAGCCGATCGGTACGGTGGTACGGCCGGGGGAAGAGGTGCAGGACTATTTGGCTGCCGGTTTGTCCATCCTCATCACCAGCGCCTATTCTTTATTTGGCAATGAGGCGAAGCGTTTCGTCAATGAATTGAAAGAATAGTGAAAAACACAGTTCATCGCCGGCAAATGGCCATGAACTGTGTTTTTTATCTCGTTAACAGCCTGTAAGATCCCGCCCTCTTAGGTCGGGGATCAACAGGCTATAACACTCGAAACCCTAAAGGGAAACTTCGGCTTCGCG
>JAGFXW010000230.1 GCA_017861495.1 Bacillota bacterium | reverse complement strand
GGGCGGTCTTGCGGCCGCTATGTTTTTTTGCAAAAAAATCACAATTATTTCACAAATCATGGATTGATTAGAGTACTGGAAGAATGTACACTGAAGGTGAAACGAACATGGAGGTGGCGGTATGCAGGAGATTTTCAGGAAGATTTGGCGGCGTAAGATCTGGTTCATTGTGATATTGCTTGTAGTGGCAGCCGGTTGGGGCGGTTACAATTATTACAGCAAGAGCAATAAACCGGTTGCTACGGGAACTACAATGCAAGTTGAACGTGGTGACATTTTGGCTACAGTTTCTGCTACCGGGACCATTTCGGCAGTAAATTCAGTGGATGTCAGTTCACGGATCACCGGTCTGATAACCAGAGTACATGTGAAAGAAAATGACCGGGTAACGGCTGGACAGGTTTTGATTGAACTGGACGACAGCAGCCTCAAAAGCCAGCTCCGGCAAGCCCAGTCCCAATTGACCAATGCAGCTGCGATTTATGCCCGCAGTAAGAGAATGGCGGAAATTGGCGGGGAACCGCAGCAACAGTTGGATACGGATCGCACAAATTACGAAGTTGCACAAGCTGCTTATGATAACGTGATGACCCAGTTGGAGTATACGGTGATCACGGCGCCGGTTGACGGCCAGGTGATCGGCAAACCAATTCCGGCTGGTCAGACCGTAGCTCCCGGTATATCCAATCCGATGGTCTTGTTGACGGTTGCGGATTTGTCGAAAATGCAAATTCAGGTCCAGGTGGATGAAACAGATATTGGCAGGGTGCAGCTAGGCCAGAAAGTTGATTTTACAGTCGATGCTTACCCGGGGAAAACCTTTGCCGGAACAGTAACGCTGGTATCGGAAAAGGCAGTTGTCCAACAGAATGTAGTGTATTACACAGTATACGTTGATGTAGATGAGCCGCAAGGATTATTATTCCCGACAATGACTGCCAGGGTCACCATTAAAGTTGGTGAAAGCAAAAATGCGCTGACGGTGAAGTTATCTGCCATTAAGGAGATCAAAGGACAGAAATATGTACAAGTCATGGTGGACGGAAAACCGCAAAATGTTAAGGTCCAAACCGGTCTGGCTGATGATGAAAAAGTAGAACTGCTCAGTGGAGTCAGGGAGGGTGACCAGATTTTCCTGCCATCCGGTAAAGCTGCGGGGACTTCCGGCCAGACAGCGCCCGGTGCGCAAAACCCTCTTCGTGGATTAGGCCGTTAGCAATTGGAGGGAACAACATGACAATCTCGCTAAAAGATATAACGAAGGACTATGTTATGGGCGATAATGTCGTACATGCGCTGGCAGGAGTGAGCTTGGAAATTGCCAATGGCGAAATGACGGCGATCATGGGACCTTCAGGTTCAGGAAAGTCTACCTTAATGAATATTTTGGGCTGCCTTGACCGTCCGACCAGCGGCTCTTATTGTCTAAACGGCCGCGAGGTGGCTGATTTGGCTGACAATGAACTGGCAATGGTACGCAATAAGGAAATCGGTTTTGTTTTTCAAACGTTTAATTTGCTGGCAAGGATGTCGGCGCTGCAAAATGTCGCCTTGCCGATGGTGTATGCCGGTATCGATAAAAAAACCCGCACGGAGCGTGCTTTGCAGGCTTTGGTTTCGGTGGGGCTTGCGGACCGCAAAGACCACCAGCCGAATGAATTATCCGGTGGACAACGGCAGCGTGTAGCGATTGCCAGGGCTCTGGTGAACGACCCGGCCATTATCCTGGCGGATGAGCCAACCGGGAACCTTGATACGAAATCCGGCGATGAAATTATGGATATCTTCTGCAAGTTAAATGACGAGGGGCGGACAATCGTTCTGGTAACCCATGAACCGGATATTGCGGAATATACTCGCCGGGATGGGGTTTTGGTCAAGGATGAGGCCAGACAGGGGGCAAAAGCATGTTCTGGGAAAGTGTGATTATTGCTTTTGAAGGCTTAAAGGCAAACAAGCTGCGCTCTGTTCTTACCATGCTGGGGATCATTATTGGCGTCGGCGCTGTCATTGCCATGGTGGCTATTGGTATTGGCGTCCAGCAAAAAGTAGAAAGTTCAATTGCCGGGCTTGGCAGCAATCTGCTCATTGTCGTTCCGGGGGCTTCTTCGCCGTCCGGCGGCATCCGCCTTGCGGCCGGCTCTAATATCACGTTAACCAATAAGGATGCACAGGCAATTGCGCGGGAAGTTGATAATATTAATGCAGTGGCACCGGCTGTCAGCCGCCAGTTTCAACTGGTTTTTGGCAATCAAAACTGGCAGACCAGCGTCCAGGGATCGACGCCGGAGTTTTTGGAAGTGCGAAATTGGAACATTGCTTCGGGCTCCTTTTTTAGCAGCCGGGATTTGGATGCCCGCGCCCGGGTGGTTGTCATTGGCCAAACGCTCGTTACTAATCTGTTTGGCGATATTAACCCTATCGGCCAGACCATCCGTATCAATAAGGCGCCTTTCAAGGTGATTGGCGTATTCGAAGCGAAGGGTCAGTCGGCAGCCGGACAAGATCAAGACGATGTAGCCGTTATTCCCTTGACGACCGCGCAGGATCGTTTGATGGGGATTACCTACGTTAGCAACATTAATATCCAGGCGGCCAATGCCGAGCTAATTGACCAAGTCCAAAATGATATCAGCGCTTTATTGCGTGTTAGACACCGGATCCAGCCGGGTGCTCCTGACGATTTTACGGTGCGGAATCTGGCGGCAATCATGGCCACCGCTGCGGAAACGACCGGCGCCATTACGACTTTGTTGGGTTGTATTGCTGCAATCTCCCTGGTTGTGGGCGGCATCGGCATCATGAACATTATGTTGGTATCCGTAACGGAACGCACACGGGAAATTGGCATTCGCAAAGCACTGGGGGCCACTTATAGTAACATTTTATTACAATTTTTAATCGAAGCCATCGTGCTTGGCGTAACCGGTGGATTACTGGGGATTTTGCTGGGCGTGGCCAGCGCTCATGTCATTTCAACGGTTGCAGGCTGGAATACGGTGATTTCACCGGCCTCTATTTTATTGGCGTTCGGCGTGTCCGTTGCGATTGGTTTGTTCTTTGGCTTATATCCGGCGCGAAAAGCCGCATTGCTTGATCCGATTGAAGCGCTGCGGCATGAATAATGGAAGTTTGGTTGCTATCGCCAAGGCTTATTGGCGAAGCCTGCAAATGTACTACCGGACGGAAAAAGGCCGTCATGATATAATGGACTATCTCCGGGCTGGATTGATCATAACAGCGTTGATTCTGGTTACTCTGTTTTTGCTGAGATGGATTTTTTGAGGTGTATGCGCAATCGATAACTTGTCAAGAAATTAGGATCAACTCTGTACTATCCTCAGCAATACTGCTATAATTAGGGGCAGAAATTATTTGTGTAGTGGAAAGAGGCTTGGATGGAACAGAGAAAAAGGAAGATTGGCATCATGGGTGGGACTTTTGATCCAATCCATATAGGTCATTTGGTTATTGCAGAAGCAGTGCGGAATGAATATAATCTGGACCAAGTACTTTTTATTCCTGCGAGTACCCCGCCCCATAAACAAAATTTAGCCGTGACGTCGGCGATCCACCGCTATATTATGACGGTCATGGCAACCTATTCCAATCCGTATTTTTATGTGTCTACGATTGAAATGGAGCGGACAGGGCCTTCGTATACCGTGGACACAATCCTGGCATTGATGGAACAGTTTGGTGACCAGACAGAATTGTTTTTTATCATGGGCGCCGATTCTGTGCAGGACCTGCCTACATGGAATAATGCGGAACGGTTGTTGGAATTATGCTCGATTATTGCGGCTGCCCGTCCCGGCTGCGGTGGGAAAATTGATGATATCATCCGGCATTTTGGCCCGATTGGCCAACAGCGAATCCATCGCTTAGCTACGCCGGAACTGGAAATTTCATCGACCGATATTCGTGAACGGGTGAAAACCGGCAATTCAATTAAATATATTGTTCCGGATAGCGTAGAAAACTATATTGGTAAGGAAGGTCTTTATCGGGACTAAATATGCTTTGTTACATTCAAAGCCTCCAAAACGGGGGCTTTTGTCTTGGGATAAGCAGAATTCTTTCTAAAAAGGATATTCCGGCATGACGGCGAATTTTAATTTACGGTGATATAGAATGATAGAATACGAAGCAATTGTTGCCAAATTACGTATGCAGTTATCCGAAAAACGGTATATACATTCGCTGGGAGTCAGTCAAACGGCGGTCCAATTGGCCCGACGGTTTGGCGCAGATTTGCAAAAGGCTGCTTTGGCAGGGGTGCTGCATGATTGCGCGCGCAATTTTCCGGAAGATCGATTGCTTTCGCGCGCGGAAGAAGT
The DNA here is from genome assembly GCA_017861495.1 of Bacillota bacterium. The sequence goes on along the minus strand of JAGFXW010000230.1, from coordinate 3,515 downwards.
AGGTCTTGCGATTGATCCGGTAGAACGTCATACTCCGGTGTTGCTTCATGCGAAACTGGGGTCTTTGTTGGCAGTTTCCGAATACGGGGTGGATGACAAGGAGATTTGCCGGGCGATTGCTTTCCACACGACCGGTGGATCGAAGATGACACTACTGGATAAAATTATTTATTTAGCGGATTTTATTGAACCGATGCGTTCTTTTCCCGGGGTGGAAGAATTGCGGATGCTGGCGGAAGAAGGTCTGGATAAAGCTTTATTAGCGGCATATAACCAGAGTGTAGTCTATATTTTGCACAAAGGTGGCTTGTTGCATCCGGATACTGTGACCGGCCGTAATGAGCTGGTCATGCAAAACCGGCAAGGACAAGAAGGCGAGGGATCGATAGATGAGTGAAGGTCGAACTCGTCGACCCCGGCGGCGACGAAAAGTACGTTGGGGCCGGGTATTTCTGTTATTGATTTTTTTAATCGCATTGATTGGAGCTTTGACCTGGGCTGGGATCTATGCCTATAAAACATTTGTTTCCTTCAAAACTGCAGAAGTTTCACCACCTGCCAGACAAGCGCCGTCACAGGCGAAGCAGATCAATATTCTTTTGTTGGGGCTTGATGAAGGTGATAATGAGCATCCTGGGGCGCCTCAGCGTTCCGATGCGATGGTGCTTGCCAGCATCAGGCAGGATACCGGCGCAGTTACCCTGCTGTCAATCCCGCGGGATACCCGGGTGGCAATCCCAGGCCAAAAAGGACAGGAAAAAATTGCCCATGCCTATTATTACGGCGGGTCTGAATTAGCAGCCAAAACGGTGGAAGAACTGCTCAATGTGCCGGTGAATTATTTTGTGGTGATAGATTGGCAGGCATTTATCAAAGTGGTGGATATTCTCGGCGGGGTTAATCTCTACGTCGAGCGGGACATGAATTATGATGATCCGTATGCGGATTTGCATATTCACCTTTTGAAAGGGTATCAACATTTGGATGGACAAAAAGCCGGAGAATATGTCCGGTTTCGCAGTGATGAACTTGGGGATGTTGGTAGGGTGCAGCGGCAACAGCGCTTCTTAAAAGTAATTAGCGGCCAGTTTGTACAACCGGGAACCATCCTGAAATTGCCGGCCTTGGTGAGCGCTGTGAAACAGCACGTAAAAACCGATATGACATTCTGGTCTTATTTCCAAGCTGGGCGCGGATTAAGAGCGGTATGGGCGGGTGAAGTGCAAACCGTGATGCTTCCAGGTTCGTTTTCTACTATCGGCGGGGTCAGTTACTGGGTCCCCAACCAAGAACAACTCGAACGGATTACGGAACGACTGCAGCAAGAGGCAAATGCGGCGGTTATGCCGGTAGAGCTTCTGGCGCAAGCTTTCAACGGGGTTGACATGAATGATGATTCATTCATAGGAGGAGAAGTATGACAGAACAAACGATTCAATTGCCGGAACTTATTATGGCGGCGGCCAGTGAAAAAAAAGCTCGGGATATTGTGGCTTTAGACATGCGGGCGGTGTCTCCGGTGACTGATTATTTTATTATCTGCAGCGGGAATTCAACGACCCAGGTGCAGGCGATTGTTGATAATATTGAAGAAAAGTTAGAAGAACAGGGCATTTTTCCGCTTCATAAGGAAGGGTACCGCGGGGCGCACTGGGTGTTGTTGGATTATGGCTCTTGCGTAGCGCATGTGTTTGTAGAAGAAGACCGGAGTTTTTATAATTTGGAAAGCTTGTGGAGTGATGCTCCGGCACGTAAATATGAGGCGTAGGTGATGATTTTGACCGAGTTGGAAAAATCTGCGTTCAAACCAGGTGATGTGGTAACATTGAAGGTTGTACGGTCCAGTGAATTCGGCGCTTTTCTCGATGCCGGCACCGGTCGTACTGCGGATGATATTTTATTGCATAAAGCGCAGCAACTCCACCCTGTAGCGGTGGGCGATGAAGTAGAGGTTTACCTGTATAATGACCCCAAAGGCCGTTTGACAGCCAGCATGCGTCTCCCCAAAATGAGGGAAGGGCAAATTGCCCGCGTGAAAGTGTTGAATACTTCCCGCGACGGCGCTTTTGTCGACATCGGCGCAGAACGGGGCGTGTTCATGCCGTTTTCCGGCATGCGCGGCAATCTTCGCGCCGGGGATATGGTTTGGGTAAAGCTGTACCGGGATAAATCCGGTCGGCCGGCAGTTACCATGGAAGTAGAGGATGAAATGCGCCGCGCTTCCAAACCGGCTGCTGACGCAAAAGTCGGTGATATGGTTACCGGCTCAGTGTACAATTTTACCGACCAGGGTGCGTTCCTACTGACCACGGAACGGTATATCGCTTTTATGCATACGAATGAAATGCTGAAACGGCCTAAAGTTGGGGAAGAAGTAACGGCCCGAATTACATTTGTTCGTGAGGATGGCCGGATTAATGTTTCCATGCGGCCGTTAAAACAAGAAGCGATTGATCTGGATGTGGAAAAGATTATGGTTTTGCTGGAAGGACGCGGCGGTAAAATGCCGTATAGCGATGACACGAATCCAGAGATTATCCGTCAAAAATTCGGTATCAGCAAGGCTGCCTTTAAACGGGCGTTGGGCCGTTTAATCCGCAGCGGCTTGGTGGAACAGCGGGAGGGCTGGACGTATTTGACGCAAAACAATCCGGAGGCGGACACTGCTTCGGTTCATAACGAACCCAGCTGATTTCGATCTGAAAAATTGGCCTTCTAACGGATGGATGGCTGTGCGTCATCAAACTGGAAAAGGCCGGATAAACCGCCGATAGCAATCTGAAGACCTTGTGTTTATAACGCAGGGCCTTTTTTTGTTGGCTAAACCTTAATTGGCTGCGTAACATTATCAGTATGTTTTAGTCCTAAAGATTGATACGGGGAGTTCGGTGTGGGCTGCTTTTCTGACAAAAGGATAGTTTAATATTTTTTTACCATATTGACTGTTGGCTTAAACTTCGATATAATACAGATAAGTCAGACAATTAAAAATAATTGCACATTTGGGCAAACCTATTGAAAAATAGCGGCGCAAAGCTTTGGGTCTAAAGACGAGTACGTCCATGACTGCCAGGCTGCACATCTTCTTTTGTTGATGTTGATGCGTCGCCAGGCAAATAGCCTGGTTTTTATATTGTTAATATGAGTGCAGCTCTGAATTAAAAAAAGGAGGCCTGCGAATGAGTAGCGACTACCAGGATAAGTTTCCTAGTTTTGATGGAACGAATGATTGGTTTTTTGACAAAGCAGGCACGCTTGGCGAACTGAGAGAACACGCTCGGCGCAAGGAACAGAACAATCAGGGAGAAATAACGTTAAAGTCATTTGCAGCCCGCAAAGAGGCTTAGTAACGAAACGTTCATGTTTCCAAAGAGAAGTATGAGCCGCCAGATAATGACAAAGGAACAGGAGAGATTGTATAAATGTCGAAACATTCCGCGACGTGTAAATATTTTATTGATATTAACTCTGCACGCAGCTATTGCTTTTTAAAATCAATAACAATTCATGATGTA
>JAGFXW010000229.1 GCA_017861495.1 Bacillota bacterium | reverse complement strand
ATAAAAGCGTTCCCAAATATGGGGAAGATCTTCTTTTGCAATGCCGGTTCCTGTATCGGCGACAGCAAGTTCAATTGCTGAAGTGGTTTGTTTGATCGACACCGTAATGCTGCCGCCGGATGCTGTATGCTGAAGAGCGTTGTCCAGAAAGATGAAGAGAAGCTGGGTTAATCGTTCGCCATTCCCTAAAATCGGCGGAACCGAATTTTTTGCCTCAAGGTTGATTTTGATACCTTTTTGTATCGCTTTTTGCTTGAACATGTGCAGCGCGCCATCGGCAAGCTCGGGTAAAGGAATGGGTTCTGTATGCCAGGCTGCTGCTTCGTTTTGCAGGCGGCTTAAATCCAAAAGATCTTTCACCAGATGTTCCAAGCGGATAATCTCCTCCTGCATATCGTGCAGGTGTTTTTTTACCTGGTTGGGCTCAGTGATGATCCCGTCCAGCAATGCTTCGGTGTAACTTCGCAGAATGGTAAGTGGAGTCCGTAGTTCGTGGGAAACGTTGGCGACAAATTCGCGGCGTAATTGTTCGGCTTTCTCCAGTTCCCCCATATAGTCGGATAGTTCCTGCGCTAATGAATTGATCGCACTGCCAAGACGGCCAACCTCATCGCTGCTGTGCGGATTTATACGAATATTGTAGTCGCCTTTGGCAAGAGTTTCAGTAGCCGTCTCCATTTCTTTGAGTGGTTTCACAATTGTTTGTGTAAGGCGGTTTGCTATCAAAAAAGCAAAAAGCAGGGCGATCATACCGCCGGCGCCAATGTAATAATAAATGCGCTGCATAAAATCATTAATGCCGGTTACGGGAGCATTGAGAAGAACAGCGCCGATCACAGATCCATCCGCTTGTTTGATGGGAACGGCCACAACAACCATTTTTTCGCCATAGTAAGGCTGTTCCATAATTTTCGTCAAGATTTGTCCGCTGTATACGGGATCAAGCTGTCCAATCAGCGACCGCATATTTCCCATGCCTAATCCCATGTTCCCCATATGCATGTTTTGCATATTGCCCATTCCCATACGCCCGCCTGAAATTGCAATGACTTGACGGGACTTGTCCAATATCCAGATGCGGGCGCCCAAGTATTGATCGGCATGGCTCAAAAAATCATTCAGACGGTCCATATTGGTGGGGAAATTTTGCAAAAATTGGATGGATTGGGCCAGTTCGGTTCCTTTTTGCAGCAAATCATTTTGTTTGTCAGCGACTACTTGATCTTTAATAAAAAGAGAGATACCGAATATCACGCTACCTAATGTCAGGCTGATGATAAGCATGAAAGCAATCAACAACTTAAATTGTAATGAATTTCTCATTTTTTTACCTCAAACCGATACCCTACACCCCAGACTGTTTTAATATCCCAGGGAGTTGTATCGTTGGCGCCGATTTTTTGCCGCAGGCGGCGGATGTGGTTGTCAATCGTACGGGTTTCACCGCTGTAGGAATAGCCCCATATTTTTTCTAACAAGAGTTCGCGGGAAAATGTTTGCCCTGGACGTGAGGCTAAACACAAGAGTAATTCCATTTCTTTTACGGTTAATGGAATAGTTTTTCCATTGGTGGTAATATTGTAATCCGTGGCGTTGATTTCGAGATTGGGAAAATGAAGGTGGTCTGCGGCGGTAAATTCATTATTGGGTGCCCTGCGCAGTACCGCATTTACCCTGGCGATTACTTCGCGGGGATTGAACGGTTTGGCGATATAATCGTCGGCTCCCAATTCCAGACCCATGATCCGGTCTTCTTCTTCGGCACGGGCCGAAAGCATAATAATAGGAACACGGGAAAATTTACGAATTTGACGACAAACTTCAACGCCATCCAGAACAGGCATCATAATATCTAAAATAATCACATCCGGTTTGACTTGGTCTACTTTTCGGATCGCTTCGACGCCGTCAACTGCCTGTTCAACCTGGAAGCCTTCTTTTGTAAGATAGAGGGCGAGGATATTACGGATTTTATCTTCATCATCAACAATAAGGATCGTTTGCGTACTCATAAGCTATTCCTCCGTGTATTTGTTAATACTAGTATATAGTAAAAAGAAGCAATCATTTGTAACAAATTTGTAAATAAAACAGGAAAATAGATGTTAGATTGCGAAATTTATTTTTATAGCCCAAATGGCATGATATAATTATAATAAGATAGAAAAAAATGGGAGTTGCTAGCTATGAACTCGCAGTGGAGAATATTTTATTTTCCAAATTTATTGTTTTGATATGACCGGCCTGATAAGGCCGGTTTTTGTGTTTTTATTGTTCTTTCGCTGAAATCTTTCTATTGGGAAGTGAAAACCGATATGTCTGTCATTCTTGCTGTGGTTGTGCTCATTGTCGGGATGTCCATTCTCATTACCAGTTGGACTGATGCCCCGAATACTACTGCGACGGTTATATCCACACGAGTGCTGAATCCCAAGGCGGCAATTGCTGTAGGATTACTGTTTAATCTGTTCGGGGTGTTTCTCTTGGGTTCTGCGGTAGCGGCTACGATGGCGAATATTGCTGCAATTGGAACGGGAAGAGAAGCGCTTGTTGCACTGGGAGTTGTACAGCTTTCGGTGATTATTTGGTCGTCAACAGCTTGGCGATACGGCATACCCACCAGTGGAACTCATGCAATGATCGCTGCTTTGATGGGAGCAGGAATTTCATATGATGGGTTCAATGCTTTAAACGGTAATTCTATTTATAAAGTTTTATTAGGGTTGTTCATTTCTTCTTTTGCAGGCTTTATGTTGAGTTTTTTAACGACGAAACTGATTGAGTTTTTTGGTGAAAATATGAAACGCCGAACGGCAAACCGATATTTTTCGTATGGACAGATCGTGAGTGTGTCTTTATTGGCGCTCAGTAACGGTGCGCAGGATGGCCAGAAATTTATGGGTATTCTTTATTTTGCTTTGGTTGTCGGAGGCGTTTACCCCGAAGTAACTTCAGGGAATATTGAAATCCCTCTATGGGTTATGGTGTTTTGCGCAATTCTCATGTCTATCGGGATCTCGTTCGGCGGCTATCGTATTATAAAAAAAATGGGGATGGAAATGGTTCAACTTGAAAAATATCAGGGTTTTGCCGTCGAAATGGTTGCTGCCGGCAGTATGATTGCCTCTACTTTATTGGGTATTCCGATGAGCAGTACTAATTTAAAAGGGGCGGCAATGATGGGCGCCGGCGCTTCAAAAGGACTGAACAGGGTCAATTGGTCTGTTGCCAAAGAGATGATTTTTGCCTGGTTATTGACATTTCCTGTATGCCTGGCATTTGGTTATGTTTTTTCAACAATAGTTCGAAGAATTTGAAGAGTTTATTGAACCGTTACATTGGAGGTGTACTGGCTCATGGATTGTCAGGATAAAAAAACCATACAGCCTGGTGAGGAAGGACAAAATCTAATCCAGCGCGTCATGGGTAAGTTTATTCATGAGAAAATCGATTATTTTGCTATATTTATTGAGGGTGTAGACATTTCACTGGACGCGGCCAAAAGTTTACAAAAAGCGATTGATGGTGAGTCGATCAAAAAGGAAGAACTTTTCCGCGTCAAGGAAATTAAAGGTTTAGGGAACAAACATGTTAACGAGTCTATGAAGATCGTCGAGGATGCATTTATCACACCGATTGATCAAAGAGATATTATCGAAATTTTAAAAGGAATTGAAAAGATTCAACATAGCATAGAATCGGTTGCCAATCATATTTATATCATGAGGGTTGAAGAAACAGACGAATATATGGAACGTTTTGTTGAAGTTATGGTTTTATCTTGTGAACGCCTTTACGATCTAATGGTTACTTTTAAAGAATATAAAGCAACGTCAACGAAAAATATAACGGGATTGATTGCCGAGATCGATGAATTGGAAAAGGCCGGGGATTGTACGTATTCGGAATCTATGCTTCATCTCTTTGCCGTTGAAACGGATGTTGTAACTATATTGAAGAAAAAAGAAATATACCAGCGACTTGAAAATTCGTTGGATTGTTTTAAACGGGTAGCG
>JAGFXW010000228.1 GCA_017861495.1 Bacillota bacterium | reverse complement strand
AGCGAACTTAGTTCGAGTGTTATAGCCTGTTGATCCCCGACCTAAGAGGGCGGGGTCCCTGTGCCCTGTGGGTATTACAGGCTGTTAACGAGATAAAAAGCCCAATATCCGCTGCATCAAATCAAAGTAAAGAATAACTCCGGTCAACAGCAATATGAATCCCGCCGCGCTTTGCAGCAGGGGCAGCCACCGATAGATGTGACGCAACCAAGGCAAAACACGGTGCAAAAACAAAGCCGCCAGCCAAAACGGCAGCGAAAAACCCACCGTAAAAATGAACAACAGCCAAATTCCTTGACTCACTGTAGCGGTAGTCCCGGCATACATGAGTATGGCTGCCAAAATCGGCCCTGTACAAGGCGTCCAACCGGCTGTAAAGGCAACCCCAAGAACAAAAGCGCCCAAAGGGCCTTGAAAGGTTCGATGGAGAAACGGCCTGTACTCTCGATACAGCCCAGCCACCTGTAAAAATCCCAGCAAGTGAAGGCCCATCAGGGCAATGAAAACAGCGCCGACCTTACGGACAATCTCTTGATATTCCATAAAAAACTGTCCAAGGTAGGAAGCCGTTGCTCCCATAGCAATAAAAACAAGCGCGAAGCCGCTCAAAAAAAAGAAAAGATTACTAAAAAACCGCCAGCGTCCTCCTTCGCCTTTTTCTACAGAGCCATCTGCGCTGCCGCCCAATAAAGCGACAAAGACAGGCAGCATCGGCAGAACACAAGGTGAAAAAAAGGACAGCAGCCCGGCAGCAAAAACCGTCAGGAAGGAAACATCAATACTTTCCACAGCAACCTCCTATAACCCGTTGATAATGCCTTCCAACTCGGATATCGTCATGCCCCCGGCCTTGCGGAAACGGATCACGCCATTTTTGTCCACTACGATGGTTGTCGGTATCGCACTGACTTGAAACCGCTTTGCTACTGCGCCGTCTTTATCCAGCAGCACTTCCATCCGGGTATAATTGTTCTGTGTCACAAAATCGGATACTTTGCCGGCCGATTCTTGAATATTAATCGCATAAAAAGCTACATCATTTTGATGTTTCGCGGCAAACCGGTTTAGATCCGGCATCTCTTGCCGACAGGGAGGACACCACGTAGCCCAAAAATTCACAACCGTAATTTTATCGTTTCCATTAACCTGTACGCTCTTGCCGGCCAGATCGCTCAATGTGATCGACGGTAACGCTTTCCCGACAACGGCTCCTGTCTCCACGTTCGGAATAACAGGATTGCTTTTATTCGCTGCCGGCTGCGGCGACGGACTCATGAGATACCAGGTTCCAAAACCGGTGAGAAAGACAACCAATATAAGCAATACGATACTCGCGCGTTTGGACATTTTGCTTCCTCCTATCGGATCTAGTCATCCATTTGATTTGCTTCTATCATTTTATCATCCTGCTGCCGTCTTTTCTACGGCTAGCCTTATTCTTCCAGAAAAATGTTCATCAGTTCAATCATCGGGAGGCTTAACCATGCATCAATATCTGTTTTTCATCGGTGACTTTCCCATCCGCGCCTATGGCCTGGTACTCTGCATGAGCATAATTTTAGCTACAGGAACGGCTTATTTTTTGGCCAAACAAGATGGCCGCTGGCATCATCATGTACCGGATATGGGCTTATACTGCGGCTTAGCCGGCATTGTTGGCGCCCGCCTCTGGGACGTTTTCTTTTTTGATTGGGGCTACTATCAACATCATTTGCTGGAAATCCCCTTTGTTTGGCAAGGCGGGATGGCTATTCAAGGCGGTGTACTCTTCGGCGCCCTTGCAGGTTACATTTATACAAAACGCCATAATATCGACACCTGGTCCTTCGCTGACATCGTCGCTCCAGCCATCATTATGGGACAAGCCATTGGCCGCATGGCCAACCTGCTCAACGGCGACGCGTTCGGGCATCCAACAGGCGGCGCTTACGGGATTATTTACCCCATCACTACACTTGCCTATCAAACGTACGGCAACCAACCGCTGTGGCCGGCGGAAGTCTGGGAAGGCCAAATTGATACGGTTATTTTTGTTTTGCTGCTGATTTTCCGCACAACCAACCATGCCAAAGGACAAGTCTTCATTCTTTATGCCGTCCTCTACTCCATAGCCCGGTTCTTTCTCGAATATCTGCGCGGCGATTACGGAACGCTGCTATTCGGTTTAAAATCGGCCCAATTGACCAGCCTTACCGTCATTGTGATCGGGCTTGCCCTGTTTATCTGGTGCGGCATGCGCCAAAACCAGCCGCGACCGGACAACGAGCCAGAGCTGTCAATGGAAAGCAAAGCGAAAAAAAGGGGGCGAAAATAGCCGCTTCTTTACTCTGTCCCGGAAATATGTTACAGTTTTCATGAACACATCTGTTCGTTTTACCATCATTTTATGAAAAGGAGCTTGTGATCATGCGACAAGACCTCATTGATGCTTTTTCCAAAATTGTCGGAGCGGAACATGTGCTGACTAGTGAAGAAAAATTGCTGGAATATGCGGATGCTGCGACTCCCGGTTCTATCCGGCAGCCGGATGCAATCATAGAACCTGCCGACACTTCAGAAGTATCCCGGGTTCTGGCATTGGCCAATGTGGAAAAAATCCCGGTATATCCACGCGGCTGCGGCTCTAACTTATATCATACCGTGACCCCTCTTGCAGGCGGAATCATCATTCTCCTTAAGCGAATGAACACGATCCTGGAAATCGATACGGCAAACCTGGCAGCCACAGTAGAACCAGGCGTATTCGTGGCAGACTTAAACAACGAAGTACAAAAATCCGGATTAATCTTCCCGCCCGATCCCGGAACGCTGCCTACCGCAACAATCGGCGGGATGGTCGCACAAAATACGACAAGCATGCGCAGCCTCAAATACGGCGTTACCAAACACTATATCATGGGCTTGGAAATTGTTTTAGCCGATGGCAGAATTTTAAAGACCGGCGGAAAAAACGTAAAAGACGTAGCCGGCTACGACCTTACCAAACTCATGGTTGGCTCAGAAGGATCGCTTGGTATTTTTACTAAAATTATTGTAAAACTGATGCCGGCGCCGGAAACAAAAAAATGCCTGCTGGCAACGTTCAAAAACCTTGGCGAAGCCGGCAAAGCAGTCGAAAATATTATTGGCAACAAACTCGTCCCTTCGGTGCTCGAATTACTCGATGCGACAACAATCCAAGCGCTGGGGAATAACGCTCTGCCCGGCCTGCCCACAGATACGGCAGCGGTTTTGCTGATTGAAATTGACGGTATTCAAACGGTCGTGGAGAATGATACGGCCAAAATCATAGAAATCTTGCAGACTCATAATGCAGGACATATTGCTGCGGCGCAAACGGAAGAAGAGTGCAACGCTCTTTGGGCTGCCCGCCGGGCCATTCTTCCCTCTTTAGCCAAACAAAACTCGATGATGTGGCTGACAGATGTACTCATTCCCCGCAGCAAAATCGCCGATATGGCCAGCGCAATCACTTCGATCGCGGCTAAAAACAACCTTACCATTGCAACTTTCGGCCACGTAGGCGACGGTGCCCTACATCCTACCATAGTATGCAACGCTGCCGACAGAAACGAAACCTCCCGGGTTGCCAATGCAATCAATGCGATATCCGCCCTCACCCTGACCTTAGGCGGGAAATTCAGCAGCAAATTCCAAAAAGACCAGTCCGGACAGGCGGAAACCTATGCCCGGCAAGCAATTAAACAGGCTTTCGACCCCAACAATATTTTAAATCCCATCCACCGCATCAAGGAGGGTTGATGATGTTACAAGATAAGGAACTCTTAAAAGATATCAACGACGCAATTTCCAACTGTATGAAATGCGGCAACTGCATGGAGGTCTGCCCCATTTACAAGGAGCTTCGCACTGAATCAGCGGTAGCTCGCGGCAAATTATCCTTAATCGAAGCGGTACTCAACGGCAACAGCGAAATCACGGCCGGTTTTGACAAGCGGATGTCCATGTGCGTATCCTGCAAAGCTTGCGCCGCCAAATGTCCCTGCGGCGTAAAAGCCGACGAATTGATTATCCGCGCC
>JAGFXW010000227.1 GCA_017861495.1 Bacillota bacterium | reverse complement strand
CAGAGAAAAATTTTGCATGTTGCGGGCGCCAATTTGGATCAGATCGGCATATTCTTCTACCACGCCAAAGGTTTCTTCGCTCATGACTTCCGTCACAAATGGCAGACCGCTGGCTTCCCTGGCTTTGGCCAGCATCTTCAGTCCATCTTCGCCTGCGCCCTGAAAGCTGTATGGCGAGGTTCGCGGTTTATACGCTCCACCCCGCAGCATGGCCGCGCCATACTGCTTCACAAGCAGGGCCGTATCCACCATCTGCTGTTCACTCTCCACCGAGCAGGGCCCGGCAATCACCAATTTATGCCCGCCACCCACTTTGCAGCCGCCAATCGCAACCACCGTATCGGCAGACTGGAATGAACGGCTGGCCAATTTATACGGTGTACGAATGGATATCACCTGTTCAACTGCAGCCGCACTCCCGATCCGTTTCAATTCCGGCAAGGCACTCCCGCCTGCCAGCGCAAATACTACTTGTTTCCCCCCCCTAACAGGGGTGACCTCTACTTCCATTGCCGTCAAAATCGTTTGCACTTCGTCTATTTCTTCCAGAACAGCTTCCGGCTTCATAATGACCAGCATTCGTAGTTCCCCCCTCTTGTCCCTTAACCAGAACCTTATTTTATCCTTTCGCAGTTAACGTTCCGGCTTTTAACCGGCCGACAAACTGTCCCACCCGTTCCGGCAGTTCCGGTTTGCCCAAGTACTGTTCCATCGTTTTGATGACCGCGCTGCCGACAATAACCCCATCGGCCATTTGGGCCACTTGGGCCGCTTGCTCCGGCGTCGATATGCCAAAACCCACAGCCAAAGGAATGTCCGTGCAACTGCGAACCGTTTTTAAAAAATCCTGCAACCCGCTGTCCAATTCTTTTTGCGTCCCTGTCACGCCGGTTACGGATACACAATACAAAAACCCTTTTGATAATCGCGCAATCCGGGCAATCCGGTCCGGCGGCGTCGTCGGCGCCACCAGCATAACCACATCAATGTTGCAAAGTTCCGCTTCCGCGCGCAGTTCGTCGCTTTCTTCCAGCGGCAGATCCGGCACAATCAACCCGTCAACCCCTGTCTGGCGGCATTGTTCTATAAAACGTCGTACGCCGTATTGGAGGATTGAATTATAATACACCATCAGAATTAACGGAATTGCCGTTTCCTTCCGAAGCGTCGCCACGAGCCCAAACACAGCGTCAATCGTAATCCCGTTTTGCAAAGCCCGCACCGAAGCCTGTTGAATGACCGGACCATCGGCGACCGGATCGGAATACGGCATTCCTAATTCAATGATGTCGGCGCCGTTTTTTTCCATCGCCAGAACCAGTTCTTTCGTCGTATTTACATCCGGATCCCCGGCCGATATATACGTGATCAGCGCGGTTCCTCCCGCCTGCTTAATTTTTTCAAATTGCTTGCCGATCGCATTGCTCCGTTGTTCCATCTTATTTTCCCTCCTGATACGCAGCTACCTGCTCCACGTCTTTATCGCCCCGGCCGGACAGGCATACCGCCATAATATGCTCCGCCGGCAGTCGGCCGGCCAATTTGACGGCATACGCCAGCGCATGGGCGCTTTCCAGGGCCGGAATAATTCCTTCCGTGCGGGCGAGAAGATAAAATGCCTCCAATGCCTCTTCATCCGTCACGGCAGAATACTTGACTCGCCCTGCGTCTTTCAAGTACGAATGTTCCGGTCCTACACCGGGATAATCCAGCCCGGCGGAAATGGAATGGGCAATCTTGATTTGGCCGTCCCCGTCCTGCAGCAGATAACTCAGCGCCCCGTGCAAAACCCCTTTGCTGCCCAGCGTCAACACTGCGGCATGTTCTTCAGTATCCAGTCCTTTGCCCGCTGCTTCCACGCCATGCAATTCCACACCGCTATCCTTTATAAAGGGATAAAACATCCCCATCGAGTTGCTGCCGCCGCCGACACAAGCCACCACGCTGTCAGGCAGGCGGCCTTCCATTTCTAACATCTGCGCACGGGCTTCGTCACCGATGACCCGTTGAAAATCCCGGACCATTTCCGGATACGGGTGCGGGCCTACGACCGAGCCGATAACATAAAACGTATCCCGCACATTCGCCACCCAATACCGCAGCGCCTCGTTGGTTGCATCTTTCAACGTACGGCTGCCGCTGGTGACGGACACCACTTCCGCGCCCAGCATCTTCATGCGAAATACATTAAGCGCCTGCCGGTGCACATCCTCTTCGCCCATAAAGACTTTGCACTCCATACCAAACAAGGCCGCTACCGTCGCCGTAGCAACGCCGTGTTGACCGGCGCCGGTTTCCGCGATGATGCTTTTTTTCCCCATCCGCCGCGCCAACAACGCCTGGCCGATCGTATTGTTGATCTTGTGGGCCCCGGTATGGTTTAAGTCTTCCCGTTTTAAATAAATTTTCGCGCCACCGGCGTATTTCGTCAGCTTTTCGGCAAAATACAACAAGGATGGCCGGCCCACATACTGTTTAAAATAGAAATCCAGTTCCCGCTGGAACTCCGGATCCTGTTTTGCTTCATAATAACAAGCCTCTAATTCATCCAAGGCCGGGATGAGCGTTTCCGGAACATACCGGCCGCCAAATTCGCCATACCGTCCTTTTTTCTGATTAGCCATGATATTCCCACCTCCGAATAGTCGTAATGAATGTTTGTATCTTATCAATATCTTTATTGCCATCGCTTTCTACACCGCTGCTTACATCCACGGCAAAAGGCTTCACAGTTTGGATCGCAGCCAGCACATTACCGGCGTGCAACCCGCCGGCTAAAATAACCCGCCGGCCCATTCCCGCTTGTACGGCCAATTCCCAAGGAAGAACATGCCCGGTTCCGCCTTTTTCCGTCGGATGGTAACTGTCCAACAGCAGCGTGCAGTGCGCATAATCTGCTAGTCCTGACAGCGACTGTTCGTCGCGAACCGAAACGCCCTTGATCACTTTCTGCGAAAAGCGGGAGCAATATTCCGGCGTCTCCTGCCCATGAAACTGTAAAACATCCAGGCCGCAATAACCGGCGATCTTTTTGACTTCCTGTTCATCCTCATCGACAAATACGCCGACTGTGCTGATAAACGGCGGCAACGCCAGGCATATTTCCCGGGCAATATCCGGACTGACCTGTCGGCGGCTGGGAGCAAAAACCATGCCGATGGCATCCGCTCCCGCGTCTGCCGCCGCCATCGCCGCCGCAATATCCTGGATGCCGCAAATTTTTATCCGGATCAAGTTCGCCCACCTGCCAATTCCCGCAATTTCAGGCCAGGACTGGGGCTGCGCATCAACACTTCCCCCACTAACGCCGCGTTTACCCCGTAATCCGCGAGCCTGTCGATATCGGCCCGGCTATTGATCCCGCTTTCACTGACAAACACCTTGTCGCGGGGAATGTAGCGAGCCAATTCAAACGTGGTTTTCAAACTGGTTTCAAAAGTATACAGGTTGCGGTTGTTGATGCCAATCACCTGCGCGCCGCTTTCGAGGGCGATTTCCAATTCGGCTCGCGTATGCGCTTCCACCAAACAGTCCAGCTGCAGTTCCGCCGCCTTCTTCAGGAACGCCGCCAACATCTGCCGCGGCAATGCAGCCACAATCAACAATACCGCATCCGCTCCCAGAGCGCGCGCCTCAACCAGTTGATATTCATCCACGATAAAATCTTTGCGCAACAGCGGCGTATCCGTTACCTTACGGGCAATTGATAAAAATTCCGGTTTCCCCTGAAAAAACCGTTGTTCTGTCAAGACCGAAATCGCTGCCGCTCCATTCGCCGCGTAATCGGCGATCACCTGCTTCGGCGATAAATCCGCCCGGATGACGCCTTTCGACGGCGAGGCCTGTTTAAATTCAGAAATAATGCGGACCGGCCCATCGCCGGACAAGGCTTCTTTAAAACCGTGCGTGCCGGCAAGGGTTTCAGTCTGCCTATACAAATTCTCCAGCGGCTTTTGCCGTTTTCTTGCTTCCAGATCACGGCAAGTACAGGCGATAATTTCGTCCAAAATCATACTATTGCAACTCCCCTGCCGTAAATGTTTGCAATTCCC
>JAGFXW010000061.1 GCA_017861495.1 Bacillota bacterium | reverse complement strand
ATCGGGGTAGCTGTTGTTCCGGGCTCCAGTTTTTATCGTGATGAAATACCGGACGGCCGCAACTACATCCGCTTTTGCTTCTGCAAACAGTTTGCCACATTGGAAGCAGCCGTTGAACGCCTGAAAAAATTGCAGCCCAGAAAATAAGTCTGTGGTTGTCGGGAAACCAATACTACTTATAAAGGAGAAGTTATTTCTCTGATCATGAACAAACCGGTACAGATTGCCATCATCCTGCTTGTCTGCGTATTAGCTGCCGCCTTCGCAGGCTGCAGTGCCAGCATGACAACAAAACCAAATAATGTGTTAAAAGTCGGAGTTCCAGCCGGACCACATTCTGAAATTATGAAGGTTGTAAAAACAGTGGCGGAGAAAGACGGGCTGACGGTTGTCATCGTGGAAATGAACGATTACGCCCAGTTGAACGCAGCCCTCAATCAAGGCGATATTGATCTAAACAGCTTTCAAAACCAGCCCTATTTGGATACCATCGTAAAGGACCGTAAGTATGAAATTATACCGATCGCCAAAACAGTAATTTTCCCGATGGGTATCTATTCGCAAAAAATCAAAAACCTGTCCGCTATGGCACCCGGCTCTACCATTGTTATTCCCAACGACCCGGCCAATGCCAGCCGCGCTCTTCTGTTACTGGAAAGAGCCGGCCTGCTGGTACTAGACCCACGGTCCGGCTCTAACGCTGCGATAACTGATATCATTCAGAACCCAAACAAACTGATGCTCATCGAAATGGATATCGCGCAAATTCCCCGCTCGCTCACTGACGGCAGCATCGCGGTTATGAACGCTCATTACGCTTCAACAGTCGGACTTTCGCCTGCTAAAGACGCTTTATTATCAGAAGGCGTTGATTCACCCTACGTCAACGTGATTGTCGGCCGAAAAAAAGATGCAGAAAATCCGGCGATCCAAAAATTCTTGAACGCCTATCATTCCCACGAAGTAAAACAATTCATCCAGGATCGTTTTAAAGGTCTTATGCTGACCGCCTGGTAAAACCCAATATAAAGCAAAGAAAAAAGCGGAAAATGAATTCCGCTTTTTTCTTTGCTTTATTCGTCCATCAACAATTTACTTTGCCAATCTCTCTTTTGCGATTCCGTAAAAAAATACATCAGCAATTAAATGCGCTGTCTCGTCCAAATTTTCTTCTACGAAATTTTGGAAAACCATCGTTACGATGACACTAAAGAGAGCATAGGCCGATTTTTGCGCATCGCATTCTTTGATCACTCCGGCCTGAATCCCTTCTTCCAACGCCTGCTGGAGTATGTCAATCGTGGCACGGAACGAATTTTGGTGTTTTTCCCTTTGATCCTGGCTCAAGGTTGAATATTGTTCGCTGCCAAAACCACGCATTTCATGCATTAATACCCTTAATAGCCCGCCATTGTCCAAATAAAACTGCAGAAACAAACGGATCATGATTTCCAGTTTGGTCAAAACAGGATCGTGAGACCGGGCCACTTCTTGCAACGCGCTCTCAAACGGGGCGCTTCTTTCCTTGACCAGCGTGTAAAATAACCTTTCTTTATTCGTAAAATAATTATATACGGTTCCCTTTCCCGTATCGGCCAAAGCAATAATTTCGTCCACGGTAGCCCGATGATACCCTTTGCGGGAAAAAATCACATAGGCGGCATCCAATATTTGCTGACGCTTGGTCCGGGAAACATCATTCAAAGAAACGGCTTGCGTAGTCCTCATTTTCACCCTCCGGTATAACATTCCCTTATAATTATAAAAACTCCATCTTTTCCTGTCAATGTAAGCCTGTTTCGATCGTACTATAATTCAAAATCTTACAACTTCACCTAAAAAGTTATAAAAACGGGTTTTTACGAGAAAAGTATCTTAATCTAGTCTTGTAAGTAAAAGGAAAAACAACTATTATAAGAGATGGATTAAAATTCTAAAAAAAGGGAGGTAACTAAAATGAATCCGATCAAAGTGATCTTAACTCTAATTCCGTTTATTTGGACGGTAGGGATGATTCCTTTTGTGAATCGGGTAAAACCCATCGTATGCGGCTTGCCATTTTTAGCGTTTTGGCTCATCGCCGGCATCTTTGTCGCTTTCATATGCATTAAGTGTCTGTACCACATAGACTCCAAAAACAACCAAGATTCACAATGATACCGTGTGCGAAAGAGAAAGGGTGATGAAACATGAGCAGTGAAGCTATGGCTTTGGCAATTATTTTTGTTTTTGTTGTTGGCATTACGATTGTCGGTATGGTTCCCGGCATGAATAAAAAAATGAATTTAGAAGAATGGGCTGTTGGCGGCCGTAATTTTGGCAGATGGTTAAACTGGTTTATTCTGGCCGGTGAAATTTATACGGCTTTCGCCTTTTTGGGCGCCAGCGGCTGGGCCTATGCCCGAGGCGGCCCAACGTTTTACATTCTCGGTTATGGAGCGCTGGCTTACCTCGTTGGGTACTATATATTACCGGCTTTTGCCCCGTTAGGCCGAAAATACGGCTTAATGACCCAGCCTGACCTGGTCGAACATATTTACAAAAGCAAAACGTTAGGCGTTCTTACTGCCGTCATCGGAGTTGCTTTTTTGCTTCCGTATCTGCAATTACAGTTAACCGGCCTGGGTTTAATCATTGAAACTTGTTCGTATGGCCAAATTGGCCGGGTTCCCGCCATGCTGATGGCGTTCACCATGGTTGCTGTTTTTGTGTATACCAGCGGATTAAAAGGTGTTGCTACCACCGCCGTTATCAAAGACGTGGTTATGATTATTGCCGTCGTATTTTTCGGCCTTTATTTGCCAATTCACTATTTCGGCAGTGTAGGCGGTATGTTTGAAGCGATTGAAGCGGCAAAACCGGGCTTTCTGGCCTTGCCGGGCGGCACAAAAGCGCTGGATGTGGGTTGGGTTATGTCCACGCTAATGCTGACCAGCTTAGGCTTTTACATGTGGCCGCATTTCGCCGCCAACAGTTTCAGTGCGAAAAACGCGGAGGTCCTTCGCCACAATGCAGTTTACCTGCCCTTATATCAGATTTGTCTGCTGTTCCCGATGTTAATCGGGTTTGCTGCCTTGTTAGTTCTTGTTCCGGCCTTAAAAACCCCGGATATGGCGTTCATGGTGATCGTACAACAAACCTTTCCCGGTTGGGCGCTGGGTTTGGTAGGCGGCGCCGGCGCGCTGGCCTGCATGATCCCGGCTGCCGACTTGCTACTGTCCACATCCATGCTGTTCTCGCGGAATGTGTACGGACGCACGATCGGAAAGAATACCAGTATGGAATCAATGGGAAAAATCGCCCGCATTATGGTATTGGTTTTGACTTCGGTTGCATTAATTCTCGCCATTTATTTGCCAAACATGCTGGTTAACCTTCTGTTGACAGGTTATTCCGGCGTTACGCAGTTTTTCCCGATGCTGGTGTTGGGTATTTTCTGGAAAAAAGCAACCAAAATCGGCGCTTACTGCGGATTGCTGGTTGGTGAAATTCTCGTGTTTACCCTCGTTTTAGGCAAGATGGATCCTGTGCCCTTCTTGGGTCAGCATCTGAACGCCGGGTTTGTCGCCCTCGTCATCAACCTGCTGGTTTTTGTGGTTATCAGTTTAATGACTTACCGTCCTGAAACGAAAAATAATTAATTCACCGCTGCCAAAAGAGCCATAGGCTAAACCTGTGGCTCTTTTTTTGTAGTAAATACAAAGCCCAACATCAAGAAGGAGATCCTGAACGAAAACAGAACTTACTAGCAGAAGAATATTTAGTATACAAGGAGGATGAATAATGCCCTTTATGAAACGATTTGGCCTTATATTCGCCTGTATGGTGTTATTTGCCGTCATTGCGCTCCCCACTCCGGCCGGCCTGACAGTCGCCGGTCACCGTATGCTGGCAATTTTGGTTTTCTCCATTATTTTATGGATGACGGAAGCCGTAACGTATCCGGTCAGTGCCGCCATCATTATCACGCTTATGGCATTTTTACTGGGTCTGTCGCCCGATGTTGCCAATCCCAAAGTAATCTTGGGAACAACGAAAGGCCTTACCATCGCGCTGGGCGGCTTCAGTAATACCGCTCTGGCCCTGGTAGGCGGCGCCTTATTCATCGCCGCTGCCATGATGAAAACCGGGCTGGACAAACGAATTGCCCTGTTTATCTTATCCAAAATCGGCGCCAAAACCAATCGCGTCCTTGCCGGCGTAATTTTTGTCGGCTTCGTTCTCAGCTTTTTTGTTCCCAGCACGACAGCCCGTGTATCCTGTTTGGTTCCAATCGTCATAGGGATTATCGGCGCGTTCGGCGTGAACAAAAAAAGCCGGTTCGCCGCCGTCATGATGATTGCTACGGCGCAAGCAGACAGCATCTGGAACGTCGGCATCAAGACCGCAGCGGCCCAAAATATGATCGCGTTGGGGTTTATCGAAAAACAATTGGGTGTGACGATCACCTGGTTAAACTGGTTTATTGCCGCGGCTCCGTTTGCCTTGCTTATGTCCATAACCCTCTATTATGTCCTCCTCAAACTCATGCCGCCGGAAACCAAGGAAATTGCCGGAGGCCATGAAGCAGTAATGCAGTCTTTAGCAAAGCTGGGGCCAACCACAGCGGATGAAAAGAAATTGATGGCAATTTCCGTGGTTTTACTGTTTTTCTGGACCACAGAGAAAATCATCCATAATTTTGATACCTCCTCCACAACTTTGGCCGCCATTGCCGTTATGTTGTTGCCCGGCATCGGTGTCATGAACTGGAAAGAAGCCCAAGAACGCATACCCTGGGGAACGCTGGTACTATTTGGCGTCGGTATCAGCCTAGGCTCGGCGCTCTTGTCGACCAAAGCGGCTTCCTGGCTGGCCGGGGTCATTGTCGCCAGCTTCGGACTGCAAACCTTGCCGGCGCTGCTGATTTTGGCAACGCTGGCGATGTTCCTTATTATCATCCATCTCGGTTTTGCCAGCGCCACTGCGTTAGCGGCTGCAATGATCCCGATTATTATTTCCGTCCTGCAAAGCGTACAGACCCCGGGAATCAATATTGTCGGAATGACGATGATCCTTCAGTATGTAATCAGTTTCGGCTTCATCTTGCCGGTAAATGCGCCGCAAAACATGATTGCCTATGGAACCGGTACCTTTGAAGTCAGAGACTTTATCAAAACCGGGATCCCGCTGACAATCATCGCTTATCTATTGATCCTTCTTCTAGGAGCCACCTATTGGAAATGGCTTGGATTGGTATAAAATTGGTAAACAGAACAAAAAGAACGGTTTGCATTTGCAAACCGTTCTTTTTGTTCTGTTTTATTGTTCTCTTTTCAAAGCTCGGTAAGCAATATCTTTGCGATACTGCATTCCGTCAAAATGAATACATTGTAAGGCCTGGTACACTTTTTCAACGGCCGCTTTGAGATCGGCAGCGGTAGCTGTGACGCCCAAAACCCGTCCGCCATTGGTTACAATATGGCCGTCCGCGTTCACACCGGTTCCCGCATGGAAAACAATCGCTCCGGCCTCTTTTGCCTCCGGCAAGCCCTCAATAACAGCGCCCTTAGCATAACTGCCCGGATAACCGCCGGCGGCCATCACGACGCAAACCGCCGCCTGGTCTTCCCATTCTACGGCAACCGTATCCAGTTTCCGATCGACACATGCTTCCATGACGACGGTTAAATCACTTTTTAACAGCGGCAATACCACTTGCGTTTCCGGATCGCCAAACCGGGCATTAAACTCGATGACTTTCGGCCCATCTGCCGTGATCATGAGTCCGGCATACAGACAACCGGAATAAGTACATCCCTCAGCCCGCATTCCGTCTACGACAGGCTGGACGATTTCTTTCATCACCCGGTCTTTGATCGCAGGCGTAACCACCGGTGCCGGAGCGTAAGTCCCCATACCGCCGGTATTCGGCCCCATATCGCCGTCAAAAACCCGTTTATGGTCTTGGGCCGCAATCATCGGTACAACCGTATAGCCATCGGTAAACACCAGCAGCGAAGCTTCTTCACCGGTGAGAAATTCTTCAATCACAACTTTATTGCCGGCACTGCCGAACACCTGGCTGCACATCATATCTTCGATGGCGGCAAACGCTTCTTCCGTAGTCATCGCCACGACTACGCCTTTACCAGCCGCAAGGCCGTCGGCTTTAATCACCAATGGAGCGCCGTGGGAGAGAACATATTCACGCGCCGTTTCATATTCGGTGAAGGCAACAAAACCGGCAGTAGGCACCTGATACTTATGCATCAGGTTCTTCGCAAATTCCTTCGACCCCTCAATTTGTGCAGCCGCTTGCGACGGTCCGAAAATTTTCAGGCCATGGCTTACAAAGCAGTCCACAATCCCATTAGTAAGCGGAACTTCCGGCCCGACTACCGTCAGGTCAATCTGATGCTCTAAGGCAAACTGAGCCAGTTTTTCATTATCACCGATATCGAGTTGAACACATTCCGCCAATTCCGCGATGCCGGGATTGCCGGGAATACAGTAAATTTGATCCACGCGGCTGCTCATCTTCAGTTTCCATACTAAGGCATGTTCCCGTCCGCCGCCGCCAATCACTAATATCCGCAAAATTCCACCTCTTCTCAATCTCAAGCAGGAAATTTAATGTTTAAAGTGCCGCACGCCGGTGAACACCATGGCAATTCCGTGCTCATCAGCGGCTTGAATAGATTCTTCATCACGCATCGAGCCGCCCGGTTGAATAATCGCGGTAATGCCGGCTTTTGCCGCTGCATCCACTGTATCCCGGAACGGGAAAAACGCATCGGAAGCCAGTACTGCGCCTTTTGCCTGCTCGCCAGCCTGATTGAGCGCAATTCCGGCCGAGCCAACCCGGTTCATTTGCCCCGCGCCAATTCCCAGAGTTTGATCTTTGCCGGCGACAACGATCGCATTGGACTTCACATGCTTAACAACCTTCCAGGCAAACTTCAACTGCTCCATTTCTTCTGCGGTCGGGGTTCTTTTCGTTACTACCTGCAACTCCATTTTAGCCGGGAAATCATAATCCTGCACTAAAATTCCGCCGGTAACCCGCTTCATATCAAAACCAAGTTTGCTGTTATCCTGTTCCATCTGCGCCGACAGCAAACGGATGTTTTTCTTCTGGATCAATATGTCCAAAGCGTCAGGATCAAAACCAGGGGCAATGACAGCTTCGATGAATATCTCCCCAATTTGCCGGGCTGTTTCGGCATCCACCGTACGGTTTACCGCGACAATACCGCCAAAAGCGGAAACAGGATCTGCCATGTATGCTTTGTTGTACGCTGCGGACAAGGTGCTGCCGATGCCGGTTCCACATGGATTGGTATGCTTAATAATCGTTGCTGCCGGTTGATCAAATTCAGCCGCAATTTTAAAGGCCGCTTCCAAATCGACAATATTATTAAACGACAGTTCTTTGCCGTGCAATTGTTTCGCGTTGGCAATCCCCGCCCCGGCAAAATATTTTTCCCGGTAAAAAGCCGCGCTTTGATGCGGATTTTCCCCATACCGCAAATCCTGGACCTTTTCCAACACAATGTGCATGGTGTTAGGGAATTTCCCCTCGCCCAATTGGCCGGCAAGATAACCGTCAATTAAAGAATCGTAGGTAGCTGTGTGGTTAAACGCTTCCCGCGCCAGGCTTAACCGGGTCCGGGCGGAAAGCTCCTTCTTATCTTCTAATTCCTGTAACACTTCCGCATACCGTTGAGGATTTACCACAACAGCAACATAGTTAAAGTTTTTGGCTGCCGAACGGATCATCGTCGGTCCGCCAATATCGATATTTTCAATGGCATCTTCCATCGTCACGCCGGGTTTATCGATGGTTGCTTTAAACGGATATAAATTGACGACCACCATGTCAATCCCTTGAATGCCGTGTTCTTTCATCTGGGCGACATGCTCGGGATTATCCCGGATCGCCAAGATTCCGCCGTGAATGAGTGGATTTAATGTCTTTACCCGCCCGTCCATAATTTCTGGAAAACCGGTAATATCGCTAACATAGGTGACAGGAATCCCTGCTTCACGCAATGCCTTCATGGTCCCGCCGGTGGATACGATTTCTACCCCTAAACCGCTAAGTCGTCTGGCAAAATCAATAATTCCGGTTTTGTCAGATACACTGATTAACGCTCGTTTCATTGTACTTTTGCTCCCTCCTTAGACTTTCCCGGTAAAATTTTCACTCTCCGCCCATCAACTACTAATCTCTGTTGGCAATACAAGCTGACAGCCCGCGGATACAACAGGTGTTCTACGTGCAAAATCCGTTCCGATAAAGTTTCTACCGTATCGGTGTCCAATACCGGCACTGCTTCCTGCAAGATAATCGGCCCGCTGTCCATCCCTTCATCGACAAAATGGACAGTGCAGCCTGCCACTTTCGCGCCATAATCCAATGCCTGTTTTTGCGCATCGAGACCCGGAAACGCCGGCAGCAGCGCCGGATGGATATTCATAATCCGGCCCGGGAACCGGCTGATAAAATAGGAACTCAAAATACGCATGAAACCAGCCAATACAATTAAATCTACGTGATGAAGTGTAAATTCAGCAACTAAACGTTCTTCAAATTCCTGACGGGAAGAACATTTTTTTCGGTCAATCACAACTGCAGGGATATCCCATCCCGCTATCCGCTGCAATGCGTGCGCTTCCGGATTGTCACTAATTACCAAGCCAATCTTGGCATCCAAACGATCGGCGCTGATTGCGTCAATAATCGCCTGCAGATTGCTGCCCCGGCCGGAAACCAGTACTCCCAACACCGTTTTACGCACCAAAGACACCTCCAGTAAGCACAACTTCTTGTTTGCCCTGGATAACCTGGCCAATTCGGTATGAGGCTTCCCCTCTTGATTGCAATTCGTCCTGCAGGGCTTGCGCCTGATCGGCTGAAACAGCCAGAATCATCCCAATACCCATATTAAAGGTCCGGTACATTTCCGGCCAAGCTACATTACCCCACTTCTGCAAGCAATCAAAAATTACCGGGCGAGGCCATGCCTCGGTATTGACAGTCACAGCACAATCTTCCGGCAAAATACGGGGAATGTTGTCATAAAAACCGCCGCCGGTGATATGCACCATGCCATGAATTTCAAACTTCTCCAAAAGCGGCAGGCATACACTCGGGTACAAGCGGGTCGGCTTCAATAATTCGTCCCCTAACGCACAACCCAATTCCGGGATATACTCTTCTGCTTTAAACGACTGCGCCTCAAAACAGATTTTACGAACCAATGAATAACCGTTGGAATGAATCCCGCTGGAAGGCAAGCCGATCAACACGTCGCCGGCTGCAACTTTTTCCCCGGTGATAATACGGTCCCGTTCCACAATCCCAACCGAAAAACCGGCAATATCATATTCCCCATCCGGATAAAAACCGGCCATTTCAGCCGTTTCGCCGCCAATCAAGGAACAGCCGGATTCCTTGCAGGCACGGGCCACTCCGCTGACAATCGTAGCCACTTTTTCCGGATCCAAAGACCCAACGGCCAGATAATCCAGAAAAAAGAGCGGTTCCGCTCCCTGCACCAATATATCGTTGACACACATGGCGACAGCGTCCTGGCCAATGGTATCATGACGGTCCATCATGAAAGCCAGCCGCAATTTTGTCCCAACACCATCCGTTCCCGATACCAACACCGGTTGACGGTATTTGCCGGAATTCAATGCGAATAATCCGCCAAAACCGCCGATATCGCCCAACACCTCCGGCCGGTATGTCGCCCGAACATGCTGCTTCATCAATTGCACAGACCGATTGCCGGCATCAATATCTACGCCGGCATCTTTATACGTTAACCCTTTGTTTTCCACGATTACCCCTCCTATGACCGTTCAGTTTTGCAATACCGTCCATCCAATTCGAAAACGTACTTATTGTCTTCGCAGTCCTCTTGTTCGGGGATCGGAGCCGGATATTGGCCATGGAAGCAGGCATAACACATATCCGTCGGTTTCACATTTGCCACCGATTTTTGCAATCCTTCCAACGAAAGATAATATAAGGAATCGGCGCCAATCATCTGACGGATTTCTTCAACCTGCTTGGTAGCAGCAATCAATTCTTTACGAATCGAAGTATCAATACCGTAATAACAAGGATAACTGATCGGCGGTGAGCTCACGCACATATGAACGGCGGTAGCGCCGGCTTCTTTCAACATTTTTACAATTTTACCGCTGGTCGTCCCGCGAACAATCGAATCATCAACCATGATAACGGATTTTCCCTTTACCACAGTTTGAATCGGGTTCAATTTAAGCCGTACGCTGGAATCCCGCTTTTTTTGTTCCGGTTGAATGAAAGTACGGCCAATATACCGGTTTTTCATTAATCCTTCTGCAAACGGGATGCCTGATTCCTTGCTGAAACCAAGTGCCGCCGTGGTTCCGGAATCCGGTACGGAAATGACGATATCCGCTTTCAGACCGCTTTCGCGCGCCAATTGGCGCCCCATCGCCAACCGCGCTTCATAGACGCTCTGATTGTCAATGACACTATCCGACCGGGCAAAGTAAATATACTCAAAAACGCAGAGGGAGCGGTTCTTACCGGTGTTAAACGGCAGTGACGTGAGCCCCTGCTCATCGACAATCACCATTTCACCCGGTTCCACATCTCTGACGAATTCAGCCCCAACCGTATCCAGGGCGCAA
>JAGFXW010000060.1 GCA_017861495.1 Bacillota bacterium | reverse complement strand
TCTTCCGCAAATGGCGTATATTTTAATTTTTTTGCCGCTTCCAGCACCAGCCTGGCGGCTGTGGTTTTACCCACGCCCGGCGGTCCGTACAAGATCAGGTGCTGCGGATAGGGCGACGCAAGTTTGGCCCGCAGCGCTTCCACCGCCCGTTCTTGACCAACAATTTCTTCCATTGTGGCCGGCCGCAATAACTCCATGGCTGAACGGGTTAGTTTTTTCTGCTCCAGCTTTTCCAAAAAATCATATTTTTTCAACGTATTTGGATTTTCGGCATTTTGCTCCTCTTTTAACACTTGGAGACGGATTTCTTGCACATACTCCTGATGCCGTTCTTCCATTTTTTCGTTAATCTTTTTTTCAATTTTGTCTTCGACTGTACGCCGCGCCGTCATATCGGCCAATTCGTCTTCAATTTCATTTAACGCGGCCGGAATTTCTTCCAACGCGGGTAACCGGTCAATCGTCGGGTCACTTAAGACCATTTTTTGCAACGCCAATACCCGCTCCGGCAAATTACCGGAACGGATCAATTCCAAGGCATCCAGTTTACCGGCCTTTAAAACCAGTTTTTCAGGACCGATAATGCCGGAAAAAATGGTATACAACGACGTTACCTGCCGTTCCAACTGATCCAAATTTGAACCCGGTGACTGTAAATCCGTCATAACTTTGTTCCGCCTACTTTCCTTCCTTCGTAATCAAGCTTTTCTTACGCTTCGATCACCTTTACCTGAATTTGCGTACTCACTTCCGGATGCAGTTTAATGACTGCAGTATAAATACCCAGCATCTTGATCGTGTCTTTCAATTCAATCTTCCGTTTATCCATCTCGATCCCGTGTTCCCGGGCCAATGCTTCGGCAATATCCTTGCCGGTAACCGCGCCGAACAGCTTGCCGCCTTCCCCGGTCTTTACGGCAACGGTAACAACCACTTTCGCCAACTGCGCCGACATTACCCTGACTTCATCCAATAATTGCTGCTGCTTGCGGGCTGCAGCAGATTTTTGCTGGTTTACCGCATTAATATTAACCGTCGTAGCGGCAATAGCCAGCTTGCGCGGCAATAAATAGTTGCGTGCGTATCCTTCGGAAGCCTCGATAATGTCTCCTTTTTTACCAAGACCTTTCACTTCTTGCTGTAGAATTAATTTCATATTGTTCACTCTCCTCGGTGTATTTTGTAATCAAGCGAATTACCATTTGCTTGGCTTCTTCCATGGCAATATCCTTCAGTTGCGCTCCGGCTACGGTTTGGTGGCCGCCGCCGCCCAGCTCTTCCATGATCAACTGCACATTAATATTGCCTTGGGAACGGGCGCTGATACCAACCCCGCTGGCCATAGGAAACAAGACAAAACTTGCTTCCACGCCTTCAATATTCAGCAGCATATCCGCCGACTGCGCAGCAACAATTTGCGCATTTTTGACATGCTCCGGACAAATGGATACCAGAGCGCCGCCGGGCAGCATTTCTGCATTTTGAATGATTTCTCCCCGCGCTTTGACAATATCAAAATCAACGCGGAACAATTGCCGGACCATGGTCGGGTCGGCACCGATCCGCCGTAAATACGAAGCCGCTTCAAAGGTCCGTACGCCGGTCTGCACCGCAAAGTTTTTCGTATCCACAACGATGCCGGCATACAGGGCGGATGCTTCCAGCCGGTTTAAATCCAGCGCATCATCGAAATACATCAATAACTCCGCCACCAGCTCGCTGGTTGAAGAAGCAGACGGTTCCAAATAGACCAGCAGATTATTTTCAATAAAGGTTTTCGCCCGCCGATGGTGGTCGATGATAATAATCCGCTCGAAGCGCGATAACAATTCCGGCGCGGCTGTCAATTCCGGCCGGTGTGTGTCGAGGACAAACAGAAGCGTTTCTTCAACCGGCAGCTCCCGCGCCTCCACCGGACTTAAAAACAGGCCCGCATATTCCGTATATTCCGGCAAAATTTCCAATAGCTTCTCCATTGCCAGCCCTGGCTGGCTTACCACAATATGCGTGCGCTTGTTTAAGTAGCGCGCCATTTTGGCTACGCCTAGCGCAGCGCCCAAACTATCAAAATCTTCTCCGCCATGACCCATGATCACAACGAGTTTTGCGCTTTCAATGCTTTCGCGAATGGCCTGCGCCACTACCCGCGCTTTTACCCGGGTACTTTTTTCCACCGATTTTGCCTTGCCGCCATAAAATTGAAATTCACCCTGCAAATTAACGGCTACCTGATCGCCGCCGCGACTAAGAGCCAAATCCAATCCAGCCTGGGCGCGTTGACCCAACAACGCCGGTGAAACTTCATCCGCGGCAATCCCGATGCTCAACGTCACCGGAATTTTATTCCCGCCGTGAATATTGCGGATCTGGTCAAGAATATCAAACTTTTCAGCCAATAATTGCGTCAGCGCCTGGCGGGAAAATATGGCCAGATACATATCATCGGTATACTTTTTTAAAAAGCTTTCATGCAGAGAAACCCATTCGATCAAGTGCCGGTTTACTTCCGCCGTTATCGCAGTCCGCTGGTTTTCTGTCAGCCCCTGCAGCACGTCGCCATAATTGTCAATTTGAATGTAGGCCAAAGCCGGCATCGCCGCATGACATTCCGGCTGAACGGTTTCACTGGGCGTAATATCGGTAACGTAAAGAATCACCCGCTTATCTTCCGGGTTATTTTGCTCGAACGGCCGATAAATCACCTGGTAGTGGCGGTCGCCATGATGAAGAATTTCCATGCCTGATTTCCCAATCATCGGTTCTATCCCTAGATTAGGCCAAAGCATTTGAATAGGCTGTCCAACCACCAACTGCCCATTGCCCCAGGAAGTCATCAGTTTATTCATCCAAAACAGTTTTCCGCTATTATCGACAATCGCCATTGCTACCGGCAGATACTGCAAAGCATGACAAGAGGCTTGGTCCACATGCTTCGTCAACGATTCCAGATACTCCGTCAACGCTTTTTGCCGCTTTAAATAACGTGTGCGGCCATCGAAATATACGATGCTTAACAAGATGATCCCCAGCGCAGCCATAACCTGATTATAAAAAACAATTACAATCAGCATCATAGCGGCAATTGCCACAAAAAACCGGATATCAAGCCAGAAAGATGAATTTTTCACAGCAGCCCTCTCTCTCCGCTAATCCGTACCAATTTTTCTCAGTCGGCGATAATCGATCGCAATATCTACGGCCCCGACAAGGATCAGGATCTGACTGAGAAATCCATTGCTTAGCACCAAAATGAGGATGAGTCCTCTAACAAACTTGGATACCTTATATTTGTCCGTCAAAAAGAACACCAGAGCCAAACCCTGTACCAAAAGGAATATACTGGCCAAGACCTGCAAATTCAGCCCGACTTCAAACAACCAGGAAATTTCCCGTGTCCGGCCCCAATATATCATAATCAACGCAGCTAAAAAGCCGGCTAGCACCACCCACGGCATATTCCAATGTTTGAACGGCGGAAATGGCGCAACGGTATGTCCCAGTTTTTTCATTACGGATTTCGCAACTACAAAGTTTAAATACGTGTCAAACACCGCGGCGGCAATAAATCCAGCAGGCAGGATAATCTTGAGCACACTCATCATTTCCTGCATCGTCGTGCTGAGTTTTTCCAAGTCTTCTTCCTTCATACCCAGGTTACGATAAATCTCAGTCACCTGGCCAACCGATTGTACTAAGGCATCTGTTTGCGCATCCAGAGGATTAACGCCCATAACCAGCGCACCAATTCCCAAAACTGCCACTTTCGACACCAGCGAAGCTGCCGATCCGACGATCATCGCCCGTACAGGACTGTATCCGGAACGGAAAGAATGTCCTAAAACAATACCGATCAAACCAAAACCGATAACCACCCCAACTGCATGCAGTGGATGCATCAGGATGGCAATCAGCAAACCGGAAGCCACCGTAGCCATAATGCTCCATTTATACCCATGCCGGGCTCCCAATAAAATAATCGGCACTGGCCAAATTAAACTCACAAAAGCGCCTAACAGCGGTAAATAGGCGCTGATCAAGGCAAAAAGGATTGCAACAGCGGTTAAAACCCCGCCCTCCGCCATCGGCTTAATTCTCGTTTGACTCATTCTACCCCTTTTCCGGCAAAAACGTTGCCTCGAATCACTCTGCATTTTTTACTTTTACATACAGCCGGCGGCTTCCGTCGTCGCCTAAAAGCTCGCCGCAAGCCAGGTTTTCCAACATGATTAGTATTCGGGCTTTCCTGGCAGTTTCCTGCCAATCGGGCACCCTGGCAAGCTGATCAGCTTGCCAGGGTAAAAATCGTAATTTCTGCCGGACAGCCCAAGCGGAACGGCAGCCACTGCCCAGTGCCGGTGCTCACATACCCGTACGATTGTTCCTGCCGGTATAAGCCTCGCATATATTGATATTTCAACGGCAATATCGACTGGCCAAACAAACCGATCTGTCCGCCGTGCGTATGGCCGGTCAAGGTTAACCGTATTCCGGCTTGAAACGCATCCGTAATAAAATCGGGATGGTGGCTTGCCAGCAGGGAAAAGGCCCCTTTCGGCACATTTTGCAAAGCCCGTTGCAAATAATCCTGTCGTTTACCATCGGAAGATGCCCCACGGGGAACCCACGGAAAATCGACGCCCAGCAAATAGATCGGCTTTTCGCCGGCAACGATCTGCCGGCTGTTGTTTACGAGCAAGGTAGCTGGACTATCTTTCCATACCCGGCGAATGCGGTCCAGATCCCGGAAATATTCGTGATTACCCAGGCAATAGTATAACCCCTTCGGCAATGTGGAGTGAAATTTTTCCAGCCGTTCCATCGTTGGCGTCAATTCATCCAAATTATCGATCAGGTCCCCGGTGATGACCAGCATGTCGGGCTTCTCGCGCTGCAGCATCGATAGCACCTGATCCAATTTTTCAATGCTAAAAAACGGACCGATATGGGTATCGCTGATTTGTGCTATTTTTAATTTGCCAATCCCGGCCGGAAAATCCGGCATCATAAGATTGTGGCGCTGAACAACAATGTCTGATGCGTCAAACACGCCATTCACACTCACACCCAAACCTAAAACAGGTACCGTAGTGGCTGCGCGTTGCAAGAAATCCCGCCGGGTCATCGTATCGCCGGCTGGCTCGTCTTGACCTGTTTTTTTCTTCTTGTTCCAGAGCTTTTTACAAAAAACAATCCCCTGAACCAACAATAGAAGCGGCAACATGAAGATCAATCCCAAGATCCAGGCAAAGCCGACGGTAAATCCGACGACCGGAACACCGGTCGCATAGAACGTCCAACTGGCCAGGGTTGCAATCGTCATCACGGCCGTAATAATCCAGTAGGCATTACGAACCCAGCGCTGTTGAAACACCGCTAAAAGCCGGTTTAAAAGAAGATAAACAAGCCAACTAATAAAAACCTCGGTTCCTAGTACCATCGCCAAAAACACAATTGATGGACTACGCACAATACCCTCCTACATACCCTCTGTCAACAAACTTCTATGAAAGCTGCCAACATTTATTGTTTTTTCGCTGCTTCGATCAAAGGCGGAATCACTTGCTTTTTCCTGGACAGAACACCCGGCAGGTAAAGCCCGCCGTCTGCGCCGCTGATCCCAAATGCTTTCTGCACCAAAATATCCGGCTGGCCAGTGTAAAATAAATGCGTTCCTTCCGCCATGATATCGGTTACCATCAATAATACCATATCATAGTCTTCTTTCCTACGCATATCTTCCATATCAGCCTGTAATTGTTGCCGGATCGTTAACGCTTCCTGGGCGTCCATGATCGATATTTGTGCCACGGCCACCCGGTACTCGCCAATGACAAATTCCTTGACATCACTGCGGATAATGTCCGCTACCGACATTCCTTTTAAACTGGATCCCGCTTTGAGTACCTCAAGGCCAAACGCCGCTAAATCCAGTCCGGCAAGCACCGCCAATTTTTCCGCGGTATCACGGTCCCGCGCGGTACAGGTTGGTGACTTGAACAATGCGGTGTCCGACACAATCGCCGCCAGCAAAAGGCCGGCAATCGGCTTTGGTAAATCAAATCCACGATGCCAATGCATATGAGCGACAATCGTAGCCGTACAACCAACCGGATCATGACGGATAAATATTGGTTCTCCGGTCTGAAGCCCTCCCAGGCGATGGTGATCGATAATCTCCATAATTTGCGCCTCTTCAATGCCTTCAATCGCCTGTGATCGTTCGTTATGATCCACCAAGATGACTTTCACGCGCTCTTGCATGTACAACTTATCGCGATAAACAGCCCCGACCAGTTTTTCATTTTCGACCACCGGATACAAACGATAATTGTCGCGGGCGACAATATTCTTCACATCACTGACCAAGTCGGTGGGCTTCAATGCAATGACCTTCTCCTTCATGACCGATTCAACCGGTATGCTCTGGTTGATCAGGCGCGCACAGGTATACGTATCGTACGGAGCCGTCATCACGATGACGCCTTGCCTTTCGGCTTCCGCCTGCAGTTCCGGATCGAATTGATCATTCCCGGTTAAAATCATACAGGATATCGCTCTTTGAATGCAGGCGAATTGCGCATCCGGCCGATCGCTCACCAGCACGACGTCCCCAGGATGGATTTTTTGCCAAATGGTTCGCGAGCTGCCGGCGGCAATCCGCACTTTTCCGGTAACTTTTCGCTGCAAATCCTCTCCGCATAGCAAAGTACCGTCAAGAGCCCGCAGCAATCCGGCAAAGTCCACCCCCGCCAAACTTAAATCCTGCATCTCCAGTTCATCAAAATACAGTTGCGCTAAATCGCCGACCGTGACAATTCCGGCTAATTGCCGTTTGTCTCCCAGCACCGGAACCGATTTTATCCCATTCTTTTTCATAATGCGGCCTAAATCGTGCAGCGTATCGTTCGGAGAAACACTGACAATCCCGCTGCTCATAATATCTTTTACCCGCGGGTAAAGATCGGCAAGCAACTCCGGCGCTTCCACCTGGAAATATTCCAATACGAATTTTGTTTCGGCATTGATTTTTCCGGCTCTTGCCGGAATTGCCGGCTCACCCAATACCTGCTTGAGATGAGCATATCCAATTGCTGAGCAAATCGAATCCGTATCCGGGTTTCGATGGCCAATCACATAAACTGCATCTTGTTTTTCCTGCATTCGTGTTCCTCCAGACTCTGCTTACCCTTTAATCCATTCTATCATATCCCTACAATTAAACCACTATTGATTTTTTACAAAAAGCACTTCTTCGTTACGCAAAAAACCTCCTGCAGCCAAGAACCGTATTTCGATGCCCGGCTCTTTTGCAGGAGGTTTCGTATCCACTACTTTTTGTCCAACGGACACGCTTTTTGGCGCACGGTCATTTTCAACCGCTTTCATTAGCCTCCTGTTTTCATCCGTCCGACCATTTGACTGATATGATCCAGCTTATGGGCTGCTAAATAGGCCGGCAATTGCGCTGTTATGTCATTAATCAGGCGAGGATTGAGAAAATTCCCAGTACCGACCTGCACGGCGCTGGCACCGGCTAAAAAGAACTCCACCGCATCCTGGACACCGGTAATCCCGCCCATGCCAATGATGGGGATCTTTACTGCCTGGGCCGTTTGCCAAACCATCCGCACTGCAACGGGCTTTACTGCCGGACCGGACAGACCGCCGGTGACATTTCCCAGCATGGGCTGCCAGGTATTCGTGTCAATCGCCATGCCCAACAGGGTATTGATTAACGAAATCGCATCGGCGCCTGCCGCTTCCACGGCACAAGCGATAGCAGTAATATCAGTCACATTCGGCGATAATTTAACAATAACCGGCACCTGTGCCCGCCGTTTTACTTCCCGGACTACTTCGGCTGCCGTCTCCGGGACAACGCCAAAGGCCATACAGCCATGCTTCGTATTCGGGCATGATATATTCACTTCGATGGCGGCGACGGGAATGTCTTCAAGTCGTTCTGTAATGCAGGCATAGTCTTCTACGGTATTGCCGTTAATATTGACGATAATGGGAACTGCAAACGGCTGGATCCGCGGCATGATTTCCTGTACAAATGCTTCTATCCCGGGATTCTGCAAACCGACTGAATTCAACATTCCCGCCGGTGTTTCCGCAACCCGCCGTCCCGGATTGCCCAAACGGGGCTCCCGGGTCAACCCTTTCACGCTAATGGCGCCCACTTGGGACCAATCGATAAAATCCTCATATTCCTCGCCAAACCCAAACGTTCCGGATGCGGCGATAACCGGTGTTTTCATTTTGATGCCGGCAATATCGACGGCTAACATGGATTTTGCAGCCTCCTTACTCATCCCAAATCCACCTCCTCGGCGTTAAAGACCGGACCATGCTTGCACACTTGGGCGTTCCCGCCGTTTTTAGTCGCACAGGTACAAGTCAGGCACGCTCCAA
Organism: Bacillota bacterium; assembly: GCA_017861495.1. The sequence continues at coordinate 11,319 of JAGFXW010000060.1, read as the reverse complement.
AACCACAGGCCATATGCTGCTCTAACGATACTTGGCAAGGGATCTGGAATTCCGCCGCACAGGCCGCTACGCTGCGCAGCATCGGCATTGGACCGCATGTCAAGATAGAATCAAACTGGCCGGTCTTGACAATTTGCGGCAAGATATCGACACAAGTGCCGCAAGACCCAAGCGAACCGTCATCGGTCGCGATGTGGACCTTGCTGCAGAACGGCTGAAACAAGCCTTGCCAGAACATCTCCGTCTTGGTTCTTCCTCCTGCCACCAGTTCAACCGGAGCAGGGAAAATCGCCTGGGCAGTAAACAACAACGGCGCCAAACCAATTCCGCCGCCCACCAACAGCGGTTTTTTTCCCGCCAGTTCAAACCCGTGGCCTAGCGGACCGATAATTTCCAAGGTTTCGCCCGGCTGTTTCTGCGACAAATATTCGGTTCCGCGCCCAACAACGCGGTAAATAATCATAACCCGGCCGGTCGTTTTATCCGTGCCGGCGATGCTGTATGGTCGTTTCAACAGAGGATCGCGAAACGCGGATACCTCCAACATGACAAATTGTCCCGGCGCAGCGGAAGCTGCGATCTCCGGCGAATGCAGGATTAATTGAATGCAGGATTAATTGAAACACTCCCGGGTTGATCGCCCGGTTTTCTTCTATTCGAACCGTTTGAAATACTTTTTTCCCCACAAGCCTGTGCCCCCCATTTTTCCATTTCCCTATGTATGAAAAAACTCTCCTGACTGTATTCCAGGAGAGTCAATACTGACTCAAAGCCAACTTCACGAAATATTAAACCATTCTTTTCGCATTTTGTCTAGTAAAACCATCCCGCTACCAGTTGCATCAGCCCCAGCCGGAAAGCATTTCACCCAATTTATCCACATGGATTTGCTCCTCTGCCTTTAACGCGCGAAATACTTTTTTTACTTCCGCATCAATCGCTTTATCGGCAATCTCTTTATACAAAGATAATGAATCTTTTTCCCCTTGTATGGCAATTTCTAGAATTTGTGAAATCGTCGTGCAATCCGCAATCCGTTCCGCCGCTTTTGCTTCGGACGGAAAACTCAGATTATGGCCCAGCGACGCAAGATAGCGCGCGGTTTCTTCATCCAAGGCGCCGATATCCTGACGGTTCGACTGCACATGCAGTAAAATTTTTTTCACACCTTCCAGATGGTGGTTCGTTTGCCCCATTAATAGCAAAATGAGATTACGTTGGTCGTCGTTCGCCATGCGTTTGGCAGCTTCCCGGTAAAATAGAACTCCCCGCGCTTCCAATTCCACCGCAAAACCGATAGCGTCCATGATTGACAAGGATCTTTCCAGCACTGCGCTCCCTCCCTATCATTTGCCATTTAATCCGCAACCATTCCCGGAAAATTACTATTGTGATTCACTGTTCGCTGTAAATTGAAAAATCCCTTTTAAAATTTTTTTGTTTCTGACACCACAGCCGGCTTTATTGCTAGTTCCCGCAACCGTTGCTATACTTAAATCATACTTCTCTTCCTGGATGTTTGGCAATCTTGCCGCAAAATTGCGTCGACCATCAAAAAGCGAGGAGATAACGCGATGCCAAAAAATATTATTATTTTGGGCTTGGTTAGCTTTTTTACCGATGTCTCCAGCGAAATGCTTTATCCGCTCATTCCGCTCTACCTCACAATGGTTCTGGGAGCTTCTCCTGCTGCCTTAGGAATCATTGAAGGGATCTCGGAAAGCCTGGCCAGCCTGTTAAAAATTGTTTCCGGCCGGATCTCCGATAAGCTGAACCGGAGAAAACCACTAACCATTGTTGGGTACGGATTGTCTGCGGTTGGCAAGCTCCTGTTTATTGTTGCCGCGACTTGGGTAGGTATTTTATGGGCCAGGATGAGCGACCGCTTTGGCAAGGGGATCAGGACCGCTCCGCGCGATGCGCTGATTGCCGATTCCAGTCCTTCTGGCAACACCGGGAAATCCTTCGGACTGCACCGGATGATGGATACAGCCGGCGCCGTTGTGGGAATCCTCTCCGCCTATTGGCTCTTTACCCACTACACGGGCGACTATGTTCATGTTTTCTGGGTTGCCTTGATCCCCGCCGTGATCGGCGTTGTGCTCCTGTTTACGATTGACGAACCAGGAAAACAGCGCGTGGAAAAAATAACCCAGCAGGCGTTCGCCTGGAGTGGTCTGGACAAGCGGCTGCGCTACTTCATCATCGTTAGTTTCCTTTTTAACCTGGGCAATTCATCGAACCAATTTTTGCTCATCCGGGCCGGCACGTACGGGTTTACGCCGGCGCAGATTATTCTGCTGTACTTGTTAATGAATATCACTTATTTTATCATTTCTTATCCGGCCGGCAAGCTATCTGACCAGATCGGCCGCCGGGCCCTGCTCGTGACCGGCTACAGCATTTACGGGTTTGTATACCTGGGCTTTGCGGCCGCCGGCAGCCAAACAGCGATCATCGCCCTGTTTGCCTTTTATGGCCTGTATATTGGCATGACGGAAGGCATCGAAAAGGCCTTCCTGGCCGACACCGCGCCCGCCGAACAGAAGGCTTCGGTCTATGGATTGCACGCCCTGGCGGTCGGGATCTCTTTATTGCCCGCCTCCATAATTGCCGGCTTTCTTTGGGATATTTTCGGCGCGCCCGCTCCCTTTTGGTTTGGCGGTATTATGGGATTGTGCGCTGCTGCGGCAATTTGGTTCGGGCTGCGCACATGATTTCCCGGGAAATATTTCATACCTCCCATAAATACACGAAGGGGCAAGAACACAGAAATCCCTGCGTTCTTGCCCCTTCGGCGTTCAGTCGTTTTTATTCTGCAGTAAACAACAAACTGATGGGTGTAAATATGCCTTTAGCCTAATAAATACGCCTATTTAGACATACTATATATATGAAGCAAAAACACCTTTTACTGCAATTTTTACTGCCATTGAAGATTATTTTTATAAAATAGCCTCATTTTAACATAGAGTATTCATTTTCTCTACGAACCGTAGCCGCACATATTCCGGACAAACAGGCACAGTTATTTTTGTTGGTGAAATAAAAAAACCGCCCCGGGCGAGAGGCGGTCGATAAAAATATTAATTGGGAGTAGATCGTCTGTGTGCAGGGACTTTAGTTCCGTCTTTCTTAGTATATTCTTTAACTACAACAATTTTTTTATGCTGGGTACCTCTTGCACTTGATTCTGTTTTTGCCATTATAACAACCCCCAACATTTAATTTATACGGCAAAGCGCGCTGGAAACGCTTCACCATTTGAAAATCTGAATTATTTAACCCTTACGTTTTGAATTGACTGGAAAACGCCAAAATTGATATCCATAATCTGCTGCAACCATGCGTTGACCCCATCGATTTGTATACTCTTTACAGAATATCCAATCGGTTTTACCATCAGCATTTCGCTTTTCTTTATTATTCATTTACAATGAGCTCCTTTCTTAAAACGCTCATTGCAAAAAGTTTACTTCAATGCTAAACTAATAAAGATACAGTAGTTCATCCAGCGCAATGAGGTGGACTTTCTTATCTCAAGAGCGGGAACTCATGAGATAAGGCAACGAGCGCCAAGCCTAACCGCTTGGTGGCTTTTTTTGTTTTATGATAAACATCACAAAAGCCTCCTTAGTCATTTAATATCTTTTCTACAAGACGATATACTGTTGTTTTTCCTGCTTGCCTTGGCCAATCAATACAAGGAGGATGATCGCGCCTTTTTGCATACTCAATCGCTTTTATTATCATTTCCTTTGATATTTTACGCATGTCTATTGTTTTATCATATTGGGGAAGATACTTTTCTAATCTCTTTAAACACGTTGCCGGATCCGCAGCACCTCGACCGTCATCGAAATGGAGAAGTAACCAAAATTCAAACATGGGATTACTCAAGACAAATCCATATTTTTTGTTGTTCTGCGCCCAATCATAAAGTTCTTTTAATTGTTCATCAGTCCATTTGTCTTTGTCGACTACCAACCACGCCTCATCATTGCCTTCCAGCCCATATTTCTGAAGATATTTTTTCATGCGTCGAAGAACGTGAATTGGTGCGCTTTCATCTTTGCCTTGCAAACAATGAACTTTAACGATGACTTGATTGGCTTTACTTTCCAATCCTTTGAAATAAGTTTGTTCAGTTATTCGTCCTTCTGTTGCAACAATAAACCTTCGATGGTAACGCAATTCTCCAAGCTGTCGTTTAAAAGACCTTCTCTTCGTGTCGGATCCTTTCATTAATCATGCTCACCCCGTTCGCGTGCACAATATGATTTGATAAATTTTCCATCCAATTGAATACGAGGTGTTCCTCCTAACCTACCTTCTAAATAGCTTTTACGAATATCCTTATCATATCTTACATCTTTATACTCGCTGAATGATCTAATGAACGAAGCATTATTTCGTCTTTCAGTAATCCACATTTCATCTCTTCGAAAGATTTCTTGATCCATAAGCAATGCGTCATGAGTAGTAAACAATAACTGAGCTCGACTTTCCGGCAAACAACTATCCAAAAATGATTGAATAAGCTGCCTCGTTAAAAGTGTATGTAGGCTTCGATCTAGTTCATCTATGACAAAAATACTACCAGCATTTTTCTCGGTCATTGAGAGAAACGCAGGAAGAAGATTAATTACCCTCCTGGATCCGTCAGATTCTTCTTTCATGTCAAATTTTATATTTTCACCATCTATTTTTTGATGGTATGCGATTAATTTTTGTGCAGTTATTTCCCCACCCTTCATATTTACAATAATACGTTCATCATCCGGTTCGGCCATAACTATGGCCTGTTCCCCTTCTTTTATATCTTCTCTAATTTGTTCTTTAAGGTCTTCAGGTAAATCAATTTTGTTGAATGAGACGGCCTCCATGCCTATACTCTCAATCCCAGTATCAAGATTAGGGATTATATTATTCATTTGATTATACAGTTTATCATTCTCATCAAAAAAATCGAAGCCACCAAATCGTGTGTCCGGAGCAATCATAATCAATTTATTTTTAAACCAGTTATATATAGAAATAAATCTCTTGTCTTTTTGAGACACAGCATTTGTCAAAAATAATTGATTGTCTCTCGTTCCCTGAAAAGCGTATTGTAAAAACTGTTCCTTTTCAAGCTTTTCATCAAAGTTTGGTTTACCATCTTTACGATGATACAATGTCCTCTCGTTCGTGCTAGAAATAAGTACTAATTTCTCCTCAATAACGGATTTTCTAGTTACTGAAAAACTAAATTCATAAATATTTTCTTCCTGATCTTCATTAACCAGTAGTTCGAAAGAAAAACTTGTTGGTTCCTTTGAACTTTCGTTATCAAGTTTAAATGGTTCTGTCAAAATTGCACTATCTGGCTTGGTACCTGAAACCACAAATTTTCTCACAAAATTCAAGGCTTTAAAAAAATTCGTTTTTCCAGAAGCATTGCCACCATAAAGAACCGCAATCGGAAGAACTCTCATTTTATATTTCTTTACTTTTGCAAGTCGTTCACCATGTTGACGTTCTCGACTTGCCACCATGGAAAACGATGCTTCTTCTTTAAAAGACATCCAGTTTTTAAGTGTAAAATTAATAAGCATCATTTCGCCCCCTTCATTAAAGAGAAATATTCTCTTTAAGTATATTAATAGCATAACTTTTTCTTTCCAATTTGTCAACTAAAGAGATTTTTTCTCTTTAGTTGACAAAAAACAATGTCCGGAAACCTCTTTTTATTCACTCTAAAAATAGGAGAGGACACACCCTAATGATGTGTATCTTACTTATGTGCAAATAACCCGGCAGCAGCTCCGGATATTTTTAGCGCATCACTGCTAAACCCGCGTTTTAACTGTCGCTGGGACGCGGCAATTTCTTTTCGTAATGCTGAACTGTCGCCGCCAATACGAACAAATAATTCTGCTACTGTTACCAATTATTTTTCACCTCTCTTTTTATGCTTTTCCCTATACCTTCTTACTCGCTCAGCCGTCTTTTCCCGGTTTACCTTTTTGGCACACTCAGGACAATATAGACTGGATGCTACATTGCCATTGTTGTATACCGTTCCGCAAAGCTTACAGGTATTTACCGCCAGAAATACTCCGCTCGGCTGTCGTTCATATCTCCACGCCATAATTATCCTTCTCCTTGCATGTTATCATTTGTAACGCTTACACCCGGGGTCATACGGAAAAGCCCTGCGTATTCTTCGAAGCCCCCTCCCCGGTCCGGGTCTGACGAGCCCGTTTCGACACCCCGGGCGGGGCTTTCATCGAAATATTTTCCTTTTGTTTGATCCTTTGGGCTTAATTGGCGCATGATTGACCAGTAACGCGTCGCTCACAATTAACATACAATTCATATTGCTCAATTACTGCAGCAAATATATCTTCGCGCAATTGCCCTTCAATATGATAATGAACACGACGCTTAGTATTTGTTGTTCTTGTGTCCTTCGCCGGGAAATGTACTTTTGGCGTGCCATCACCATCGACCCTAACAATCATGTTTAGCAGCCATAATTCCCCATCAATCTGCGCCTTTGCATAGACCTGGATTGCTTCCTCTCTGAATACAGCAGGAATAAACTTTGCCGCCGTAACTTTCATAATCCTCACCCCTTATGTAAGCAGAGAGCGCCCAACAAGGACGCTCTCTATTGCTTTATTTATACTGCTGCTTCATATAGCTTAACAAATGCTTCTGTTACAATTGGTTTGCAATCGGCCACCGCAATAGCGCGATAGTCAATCAAGCCACTCTTAAAGCTGGATTCACGCGATACTTCGACCACAATACCATCCGGCATGTTATAACCCATGTAAGCGAAGTTACCAACGTATATATCACCATCGGCAATGTTGTCATCGATAATGACTTCATGACCAAGGATGTAACCAATACTCTCCTGCTTAGGATCAGTAATGAATATTGGCCGTTTAATGTCATCTACAACGCCATACACATGAGTCAGCAACGTTGCATTGCTCATTGCCCATTTTGCACCGGCTGCATAACCGCGTTTGAGTAGTGCAAGAGTGTTGACAAAATTCGCATAGGTCGGAATAGCGCCCTTTGTATATTCACGAGCGTTAGTATCTTTCACCCAAGAGATGATTTCAAGCCCAGTGCCTTGAGTGGTACCAACGCCGTTAACGATCGCATCAGCAAGGCACTCCATTACGCAATTGTTCAACTCATCCACAATGTAAGCCTCAAAAGCATCAATGCTCATTTTTTGAGCCGCTGCACTGATGGAGAATACTTTCAGGATTTCATAAGCTCCAAAGGAAACGGATGCCGTAGTATTGGTTTCACTGTCAACTGCAGCGCCTTCAACATGCCATGCTGCTTTGGCAGATGGAGTTCCGACCGGCACGCTGATCTTAGTTGGAATGTTAAAGCCACGGCATGCTGGCAGTAAGCCGCCTATTGTTCGTGCCTTCTTAATCACTTCGTTCAGCGTTGTGGTTGGCAATACAGCCGCTGCACTGCTGAGCGTATTAAAAGCACTTTCGCGACGTTCAGTAGCCAATTTGAAGGCTTTATCTTCGGTTGTGTTCAGTTTTTGGCCAAGCATTGTTTTGAAGAACGCGGACCGATATTCTTTGCTTGCAAGAACATTCTCATCAGTTAGGCCCTGATCCGTGTTGAAGCTTCCGCCGGCAACCGGATTCCATCCATTCAGCTTGTTTTGCGCCTGGGCGCGTTCCTCGATGTTGGTTTTAGCTTCTTTTAAACCATCCAATTCGATATTCAAGCCTGCAATGTCGGCTTTCGGATCAGTGATTTCCTGCCCGATTGCTGCCGCTCTGGTTTCAATCTGCTGGATCGTTTGGCTCCGGTAATAATTAAAAGCTTCCTGCACGTTTACGAATTTCATATATTATACACTCCGTTTCATAATTTGATTTATTTTCTCTTGCGCCAGGGCGATTTGCCCGGCTCTTTCTTTGGCTGCTGTCATTGCGTCCCGCGCTTCTACTGAAGTTTGCGGGTACGCAGGAAATGTCACTACACTAATTTCATACACTTTTTCAATTTTATTGATTGTCCTGGTATTTGTCTTTGCATCGAAGGCATCGCCTGCCACCGGTACCTTAAACGCAAAACTCATGCCTGACAAATCGCCGCGCTGCACTGCCGTATAAACGCTTTGTCCATCAGTCGTATTTGGTAACGACGCTTTCAGTTCAAGACCTGCCGGTGTAACGCTGAGTTGCATCGTCTTGGGCGTTCTTGCGAGAGGTACCTTGCTAGTATCGTGGGCGTATAACAGCCTCACATCCGATAAGTCGGCACCATCTAAAGCCCCTCGCTTGATGATTTCAGTATAACTTCCTAACGCCCCGCCTATAGTGGTCGGCACATCAAACACAATTGGCCGACCGATTAAAACTAACTCCGAAGATCCTGCCGGATTCTCGGTTCTTAGTTCAGCAGTTCTAATTTCCTTCATTGATTTTATCCCCCTTCAATTTATTGTCTACGCCAGCATTGGCCATCTGATATTCCAACGCATTGGCCTGGTCCACATAATTCAGCGATTGAATACGACGGCTGCCTTCTTCCCCACCAACCGGCGGGAAACCTAAAACGGATAAAGCTTGGTCAAGCGTCAAGAGCGACAATGGCATCAATTCTTTCAGTGCTGTGATTTTTGTTTTCTGGCTGGCAAATGCCATTCGTCCTGCAGTATCTACGCTGATTTGATTTCCCCAAGCGATTTCCCGATCAGTAAACATTTTGACCGTCAGCGCCTGAGAAAGTGTATTCGCGAATGGTTCTAAACTTGCTTCGACAAAACTTGAATAAATATCTTCAGAGAAAGATCCATCAACGATACTTGCATTAACTCCTAGATAGTTGAATATTTTTTTACCAATCGCTTCAATTTCATCAGCAGGTATTGTAATTGATGGTTGATCGAGTGGCGTATACTCATAATTAGCACATAAAGCTGCAATTGTGGCCCCGCCTGGCTTTAAATAAGCCCCAATAAATTTTTGTCTTTGCGCTTCAAGGTCTTCTGGTCGCATCTGTTGAGGAAACCTCAAAATACCTCTAATTGTTCCGGCGCTCTCGATGTTTTGTGTAAGACCGTTAGTCTGAGCCGTGGATAACCCAACCGCTGGAATGATTGCATTGTTGTTATCTGCGAGTAAATCGTTGCCGTGGAATATGCGCCGAATATGGACCACATCGCTATAAGGCAATATAACGGTTTGCCCACCTGTAAACAGAAACTTGATATATAGCGTATTGGATGGATCAGTAATAAATTGCCCCGATGATGGTTTTAACGGCCACATTGCCAAGACTGAACCATTTCTCGCCCGTTCTAGCAAGATAAATAAATTATTATCGCTCCAATATAGCGATGCACATTTATAAAGAAACTCAGCAGCCGAACATATCGGATTTGGCTGGAGCCCTAACATTCTATTCATGCGCGGATCACCAGGGCCACGTGCTCCGTCCATCAAAGTAATATGGGATATTGTCATTTTGCTTGCATGGATCGCTATTGCATGAACGGCTGAAATAAATACATCGGATTGACGAAGATCGCCACTGAATGTTGATGTCAGACCATTACTGCCAGAAAGCATTGTTATTGATTCTGTTCGCTCTGGCTGACGCTCGGGGAACAATTTCTTAAAAAAATCAAACATTGCCTGCCTCCATTTCACGTTTTTTGATTAAAAATTCCAGAAGCAAATTGGCTTCATCATAGGAAAGCTCTATGGCCTTGCTATCCGTTGAAAATATAATGATACCTGCATCCCGCTCTGCCGTTACACATTTTTTCCCGGTTAATTCCAAGCTAGTCGCTATTACCATTCATAAATCCTCCTCAGCACTCGTCTTTATTTGTCAATATTGCATCAATCTTAGCCGCTGCCCCTTCTTGCATCCCCGGCATGATATGCGTATAGGTTTTTAATGTGGTACCTACGGCAGCGTGGCCAAGCCGATCCGCGACCACTCGCATATTTTCGCCGGCCTGTAGAAGCAGTGTCGCGTGTGTGTGCCGTATATCATGAAAGCGTATCAACGGCAGCCCCGCCTTTTTCAGTATCCTATGAAAAGAATAATTTATCTTTCTTTGGTTCATAGGACTGCCATCATCATTCGGGAATACAAGATCATTGTCATGGTATGCCTCGCCCCATCGTAAGCGGCTCTTAGCCTGGGCAAGCCGGTGTTTTTTTAGTTCCTTTATGGCTTCCTCCGGCAGTAGGACAGTGCGCCTTCCTTTGGCCGTCTTTGGCGCCTTTAAAAGGATCCCCGCTTTGGCCGTCACGACAGCCGATTGGTTAACGGTTATAACCTTTGCCTTAAAGTTTACGTCCTTCCATCGCAGTCCCAGCAATTCACCGCAGCGCAGGCCGGTACCGAAGGCCACAACAAAGGCAGCATAGCATGGTTCGTTCTCTGCAGTTGTCAAAAAGATCTTTACCTGTTCCCGTGATAATGGCCGCCCTTCCTTGTTCTTTTGCTTCGGCGGCCTTGCTGCATCAGCCGGGTTTCTAGACAGTATTCCTTCCTCTACCGCTTGCTCTAACGCGGAATGGATAAGAATGTGAAGTTGTCGAACACTGGATGAGGCTAAGGCCCTGCTGCCGTCCGTCGGGTTCATCTTTTCGCTATACAATGCCTGGATGTGGGAGGAAGTTAACCGTTGTAAGAGAACTTGGCCTATGCCAGGAATAACATGAATACGGCTCATGGATTCCATTTTGTCATACGATTTTTGCTCAAGATTGATCTTTACATAGTTTTCTAGCCAACCATTCATCCATTGCGCCACCGTGATCCGCACCGGTTCAATATAGGTGCCGGTCTGTTTTTGGTTTTTCAATGTGTTCATTTTCTCCATAACTTCTTTCTTCGTCCAGCCATAAACAGTAGGCCGCTTTCGCCTGCCGTTCACCACGATTGATATTTGGCCCATATAACGGCCATCAGGCCGCTTGCTAATCGTTCCAGCCCCGTTATCCCGTCGGCGCTTTGCCTTTGCCAAAATCAAGCCTCCTTCCTGACGATTTCAAACTAAAATCCCTGTACTATCTATCTTAAAGCCACATTTCACGCAACCACGCACGCATCTTCTCGTGAAAGTCCGGCCCCTCTATTCTTACTCTGTATCCTATTGCAGTTTTGCACTCTTCACAAATAAATTGCAGGGTGCAAGGTCTGATATTTTCTTCCGTGTCTAATGGCACAACAGAACTACAACTAAATTCCTGCCCGCAAGTCGGACAATTTTTACTTGGTATCATTATCTGAGGTCATCTCCATTAATCGATTTACCCC
>JAGFXW010000059.1 GCA_017861495.1 Bacillota bacterium | reverse complement strand
GCATGATTGTTGTAAGCGCATTTTTGGTTCGGACCATTCCGCCGTAGAAAAGAGCTAAACCAGGTGTCATAATCATGACTAATGCGGCGCTGATCAATACGAAGGTCGTATCGCCGGTATCAATTTTTGCCGGCTCAGGAGTTGTTCCATCAGCAAAAGCGACCGGGATGACAAGCATCATCATCAATAAACACAAGCTGAGGATGGTGAATAGTTTTTTCATCGTAAATCCCTTCCTTTTTCTTAAATTTTTTGGTGCCAGGGTAAGATAAGTGCTGAAAAACAGACAGGCGTCCAGGGGGACCGGTACCCCCAAGACGCCATTGTCTTAAATATACAAAACGCCCTCGCAAAATTTGCGAAGGCGTCATTGCCAAAATGTTTTGTTTATGGTGCAAGCTTAACAGAAAGAAAAACGGTTGTCAAGAAAAAAATTCAGAAGCGAAACGAATTTTTGCAACTATGAATTGCATGTAGATTGGAATAGGAAACACAAACATATTCCTTGCGCAGGGGCTATTTTTGGTAAGAGCGGCCGTGGGTAGTTTGGTTCTTGGGAGTGATAACGCGGAGTTGTTTTTATCATAATGGGTATATTTCTATGCTATGAAGGTTAGGTTGCCGAGGTATCGGTCCTTGTATAAAAGCAATTTTTGCATAATTCGTTAATGGTTTGTAAAAAAAATTGACAAGCAATTTTTGTTGTGATATCATAAACCCAAATTAATGGCAATGATGCCTTTGCTCTTTAGCAGTGGTATCATTTTTTTCTTTGTAACGGCTTCAGTAGAATATAGTGATGCTTTGTATTTTTATCCGGATTGGGAAGAGAAAGCGCTTTTATTGGCATATATTCCCTTTGCGGGTACAAATAAATAATTTTGCTGTTATGGTTGTTTCTATAGAGTAAGGAAACGTGGATACTTATTTGGGAAAATAATCATTGCAGTGGAACAAAACCAAAAAAGAGGAGAGATGACGATGAAAAAAGGTTTAATGGCGGTAGCTCTTGCTGCAATGGTTAGCATGTCAAGCGGCGTAGCTATGGCGGCTCCGGGGGATGTTACTTTTGACGGCAACATTAATTTGCAGGTTGGGGAGGTTGATTATCCGAAACTCGATGTCAGCAAGAGTGGTGCCGACTTTGTATTGACCTTAAATGGCAATGTCAATGTGGCTAAAAACTTGGACGCATTTGCCCGTTTTACTTACCAAAGGTTGACCGATGAGTTGGAGGGTACGACATTCCAACTTTATCCGCACGCAACTGGCGTTATTGATGCATACGGTTTGAAATATAACAATGCGGGTTACAAAGTTGCTGTTGGTAAACAGTCATTAACGATTGGTTCCGGTTTAATTTATGATAACGGATTTATTGGCAACCAATCTTTGCCGTATTCTGCGGTTGTCAGCAAGAAGGTTGGTGCTACCGATTTGACGGCGTTCTATGCACGGACAGATTACCAGTCCAGCGTAGACAATGATAAATTCTATGGTCTGCAAGGCAATTATGCGGTTAACGACAAATTCACGGTCGGAGCGATGTTTACTGCTGTAAAATACGGTGCGGATAACGCCTATATTCTGACCGGAAACGGCACTAGCCAAAACTTCATTGAAGTGAGCGGTTCTTACCAAATTGATCCGAAACTTTCTTTCGGCGCCGCATACGCCCAATCGAACGCTGATACGGATAACCAAGCTTATATTGGCACTTTTGGCTATACATTTGATGACAAAAACAAGGCTTCCATCAGCGGTTATCGTGTTGAAGACCTGGCGAATATCAACGACGTAAACTGGGGTGGCTTGACGACTGCTCCGAACGCCAATACCCAAGGGGTTACAATTTCCTATAATCATGTTATTAATAAAAATACGACGCTGAGTGTATCGCGCAGCATGTATACGAACATTAACGCCGCTACTTTAGGCGGCGATAATAGAGACCGGGTAAAAACCCAAGCCAGCTTGAACTACTCATTCTAACCAAGGATCGATCTTTGAAAAGCCAACCAGCTGCATGGTTGGCTTTTTTTCTGGAAAGGCGGATTGTTTTATGCCGTACACATATATCCTGGAATGTGCCGATTCGACCTATTACACCGGCTGGACTACCGATTTGTCTTTGCGGCTCGCGGCCCACAATAGCGGCAAGGGAGCCCGCTATACCCGCGCCCGGCGGCCGGTCCGATTAGTATATGCAGAATACCAGCCGACCGTATCGGAAGCGTGCAAACGGGAAGCGGCGATTAAAAAACTAAAGCGGGAAGAAAAAACTGTGTTGATTGCGAATGGAAAGACCGGCTTTGTGATGGACGCTGTCATCGGTTAAAAAGCAGACAATAGAGATTTTTCTGTAAAATTAACCCTTTACGCTGGCATAATGGCAGGAAACTATCGTTCGATGCCGAAAAGATAATTTACCAATAACGTGTATTTTTGCTTCTGAGGGAAACGATCCCGTGGTAAATAATCGGATGGCAGAGGGATGTGATTTGCATCAATCAAAATATTGTTGTTGCCATTGTTATAGTCTTTGCAGGCTTCTTTTTGAGTAACAGCATGGCGCCTTCGCTTAATACTATCTATCAGTCAACACAGTATTTGGGTATTCATACACTGCTGGAATTGGTGTCGGCCTTTATTGCCTTTTCTGTTTTTAGCATGGTGGTGCTGATGCGGGATGGTTTGAAAGAATACCATGGAAAATTTTTATTGTTTGTCGGGCTAGGCTTTTTGGCAGTAGGCGGCCTTGGTCTGCTGCATGCATTGTCATATCCCGGGATGCCGGAATTTATCACGGCCAGCAGTATTCAGAAAGCGATTGTCTTATGGCTGGCGGCCAAGTATTTGCTTGCTGTCCTTTTTTTGTATGCGATCATGCGTTATAAGAAAGGGATTTTTTCCTCTCCGTATTTGACTCAATTGGCCTGGGCGCTCAATCTGCTTGTGATTGGTATTGCTTTGTTATTAGCCGGACCGTACCTGTCGTTGATTCCACCGTTGTATATTGACGGGCAAGGAATGACTCCGCTAAAAAAAGAACTGGAATATGGCGTTACTTTTCTATACGGTCTGATTTTACTTTTCTTTTTGCGGCCGCAAAAATGGATTAAGGAAAGCGTGCAAATCAACATAACCTGTTTTCTGATCTTTTTGATTGGCTCGGAAGTTGCTCTTACGGTGTATGGAAATTATCGGGATGCTTATAACTTACTTGGACATCTCTATAAAGTCATTGCCTATTATTATTTGTTTAAGGCTGTATATATGGCTGGGATTGTCACGCATTTTTACATCTTGAGTGAAATGGCGAAGATGAGCGCGGCTTTGCTGCAAGGACAACATACGATCCCCGAGATATTGGAGATCCAGATGAAAAAATTGCGGGAGCTCATTCCACGTCTGGAGAGGATTATCGTTTATTGCAAGCAAAGCGAAGATTTATATGAAGTGCAGTATACGTGGGGCCGGTATATTGAAAAATTTCCGATCGGCCGGATTTTGTATATCCGCGATCCGTTAAAAGTGTTCGGCAAAGAACTGAAAGTAATCCCGCGAATCGGATCGTTGTTGTTATCGCTCGGCTTTGGGAATCCGGAATCGGAATTGCAGGCTTATGCAGATAAAATCAACGAGAGTTTGTATATCCCTCTGATGGTGGATGGGGAATCACATGGGTTCGTTTTGGCCCATTTGTTCGATCCGGCGACACCCCTTTCGATTGAAGACATCGAAAAAGCGACAGTCTTTCAACAGTTTGCTTCTTTAGCCATTGATCAGGCCAAGAGCCGGGAAAAAATTACCCAATTGTCGTATGAAGACAGCTTAACGGGGCTGCCAAACCGGCGGTTGTTTTTCCAGGCGTTAGAAGATATTTATTATGAGGCCAACCGGTATGGAACCGGATTTGGTGTGATTTCGCTGGACATGAACCGGTTGAAATATTTGAATGATTATTTTGGGCACGAGGCCGGTGATGCTGCGTTGCGTTTGGCAGGAATTCAAATACGGGCTCACATTCGCCAGAATGATGTCCCGGCCAGATTGGGTGGGGATGAATTTGCGATCGTGTTTCGACATATGGATCGCAAGGCGGTAGAGGCCAAGGCCGCCGAACTGCAGGAAGCATTTTATTCAATGGATCTCCCCGGCTATCCAACGCAAAAAGTTTCCATGGCTGTCGGAATGGCAACGTATCCCGACGATGCGCAGGATATTGATGGATTGGTAAGGCTTGCGGATGATCGTATGTACACCAATAAACGACGGATGCATGAACAATTTGCAGCGCGGGAACGGGAAAGTCTTCGCATAAAGGAAGAAAAAACGGGGGATAACTAGAATGATTTATATTATGAATCGCAGCACCGATCCGTTTTTTAATATGGCGTTGGAAGAATATTTACTTACTGCGGAAAAATATCAGCGAGACATCTTTTTATTGTGGCAAAACGACAGGACGATTGTTGTAGGCCGGCATCAAAATACGTTGGAAGAAATCAACAGTGAATACGTGAAAGAAAATTCGATCCGGGTAGTTCGCCGTTTATCGGGTGGAGGGGCAGTCTATCATGACGGAGGGAACCTGAATTTTACGTTTATTAAGCGCAATGTAAACAGGCAGGATATTAATTTTAATGATTTTGCGCAGCCGGTCATTGCCGCTCTGGCGAAATTTGGTTTGCCGGTTGATTTTTCCGGTCGTAATGATCTGACGGTTGGCGGTAAGAAGTTTTCCGGCAATGCGCAATATTATACTTCGAAAGGATTATTGCATCATGGTACGTTATTGTTTGATTCGGATTTCGGCGTTCTTGGCAAGTGTTTGAATGTGAAAGAACATAAATATATTTCCAAAGGAGTAAAATCGGTTCAAAGCCGGGTCGTGAATATTAAACAATATCTGTCCGAAGAATACTCGCTGGAGGATCTAAAAGAGCAGTTGATTGCGACCGTCTTTGACCGATCTCAACAAAAAGTGACGCGGGTGGAACTCGACGCGGACGACCGCAAGGCGGTTGAAAACCTGGTGGTAAACCGTTATCATACCTGGGACTGGAATTATGGCGAATCACCCCGCTATAATTTTCGACAAGAAAAAATTCTGCCGGGGGGAACGGTCGCGGCGTATTTGGATATTGTCGATGGCAGGATCGTGCATTGTACAATTCATGGCGATTTTTTTACTTTCGCCGATATCGGCGAAGTTGCGCGAGCGCTTGTTGGCGTGCGGCATGAGGAAAAAGCGATCCGCGAAGTATTAGCGGAAATGCAGGCGGAAAAATATTTTTATCAAATTGGCTTGGATGATTTGACAGCCTGTTTTGTTGAATAATGACTTGGACTTGGGAAAAGTGGTTTGCGTAACGAAAAAAATATTTTGCTCCAGCCGCTAAAAAATATTTTGGCGGCAGGAAAATACGATATGTTTGTCTAATACGAAAAACAAAGAAAGAGTTATATGGAAACAGGGGGCTGTTTCCATATAATTTTCGCAAAATAAAGGAACGCTGTTCCGACAAGCGGAACGGAAGGAAAGGAAGAGCAGTGGAAACGCAGAAAAATAAACAAGATAAAAAGCGGATTTTAGTCATTAATCCGGGGGCGACTTCGACCAAAATTGCTGTGTTTGCGGATGAAACGCCGTTGTTCAAAACGTTGGTTGAGCATTCCAACGCCGATCTTGGCCAGTATTCTTCCGTATTTGACCAGCGGGAGTATCGTACTGGGTTGGTAATGCAAGCGTTGGCAGCAGAAGGAATAGCGATTGAGACAATGGATGCGATTGTCGGGCGGGGCGGATTATTAAAACCGCTGCCGGGCGGAACATATGTCGTGAACGAGCAGATGGTTGAAGATTTAAAAAAGGCGGAGCGGGGTGAACATGCTTCCAACCTGGGTGCTGTGATTGCTCTTGCCTTGGCTTCAAAACTGAATATCCCGGCCTTTATTGTCGATCCCGTAACCGTAGACGAGTTGGAACCGGTGGCACGGGTTTCCGGTTTTCCGGAAATCGAACGTGTCAGTACCGCACATACGTTGAACCAGAAGGCTGTCGCTCATATTGTAGCGCAGCAGTTGGGAAAACAATACGAAGATGTCAATTTTATTGTCGTTCATCTGGGAACCGGGATTTCCGTCACGCCGCATAAAAAAGGAAAAATGATCGACACGAATAACGCGAACGAAGAAGGCCCGTTTTCGTTGGACCGGTGCGGAGGAGTGCCGTCCAGCGCGTTGGTAAAATTGTGCTATTCAGGCAAATACACTTATCCGGAATTGAAAGGGAAGCTGGTTGGCAAAGGCGGCATGTACGCCTATTTGGGAACCAAGGATGCCCGGGAAGCGGAGAAAATGGAGAAAGAAGGCAACCAGACCGCTGCTCTGGTGCTGGATGCGCTGGCCTATCAGGTGGCCAAAGAAATTGGCGCGATGGCGGCCGTTCTTTGCGGTGAAGTGGACCGGATCATTTTGACAGGCGGATTGGCTAATTCCAAACGGGTGATCGACGAAATCGTGAGGCGGATCCAGTTTATTGCTCCGATTGTGTTGATGCCGGGTGAACAGGAAATGGAAGCCTTGGCAGCTGGCACGTTGCGGGTGTTGCGGAATGAAGAAACAGCGAAAAAATATGAATAGAAAATAGGGAGGCATATACAATGTACAAAAATTATCAGGAAATGTTAGAAAAAGCAAAAAGTTTAGGCCCGGTCACTATTAGTGTGGCGGTAGCGCAAGACAAAGAAGTTCTGGAAGCCGTTAAAATGGCGCAGGATCTTGGTCTAGTCAAAGCTATTTTGGTTGGCGATGCGGATTTGATCCGGCCGATGATGGAAGAAATCGGGTTGTCTGCCGATACTCCTGTCATTGACGAAAAAGATATTGCGAAAGCTGCTTTGGAAGCAGTTTCCCTTGTGCACCAGGATCGGGCCCAGATTCTGATGAAAGGGTTTATCAACACCAGCGATTTTCTGCGTGCCGTACTGAATAAGGAAGTAGGCCTGCGGACGGGACGTACGTTGAGCCACTTTACCGTTTTTGAAATTCCCGGTTATGAAAAATTGCTCGTAGTTACCGACGGCGGGATGAATGTTGCTCCGAGCTTGCAAGAAAAGAAAGAAATCCTGATCAGCTCGATGGAAGCGATGCGGGAAATGGGAACCGAAAATCCGTATGTTGCTGTTTTGACGGCCAACGAACAAGTTTCAAAAGCAATGCCGGCTACTATGGATGCGCAGGCGTTAGTAGAAATGAGCGCCGCAGGTGAGCTGCCGCGCTGTATCATAGATGGCCCGATTGCGTTTGATGTGGCGATGGATCCAGAAGCTGCCAAACACAAAAAACTTTCCACCCGGGTATCTGGTAAGGTTGATTTGATGCTGGTGCCGAATATCGAAACCGGCAATGTCATTGGCAAAATGCTGATTATGTACGGAAAAGCAAAAATGGTAGGGATTATTTTAGGGGCGAAAAACCCGATTGTAATGACTTCCCGGGCGGAAACTGCGGAAGGAAAATTAAATTCGATCGCATTAGCCCGTTTGGCATACGGCAATCCCAAAAAATAAGGAGGAACAGAAATGAAACAACTGTTAACCGGTAATGAGGCCATCGCCCGCGGGGCGTATGAAGCCGGGGTAAAATATGCTTCGGCCTACCCCGGAACACCCAGTACGGAAATCCTGGAAAACATTGCTACCTACAGGGATGATATTCTGGCTGAATGGGCAACCAACGAAAAAGTTGCGCTGGAAGCCGTTATTGGTGCATCCATCGCCGGAGCAAGATCGATCGCTTCCATGAAGCATGTAGGGGTTAATGTGGCGGCGGATCCGTTGTTTACCTATGCGTATACCGGCGTAAACGGCGGCATGGTGTTGGTAAGCGCCGACGAGCCGGGCCAGCATTCTTCCCAGAATGAGCAGGACAACCGCAATTATGCCAAGTTTGCGAAAATCCCGATGCTGGAACCGTCTGACAGCCAAGAAGCGAAAGACATGGTGAAAACCGCTTTTGAAGTCAGTGAAGCCTATGACACACCTGTATTGATGCGGATGACGACAAGAGTGTGCCATTCCAAAAGTATCGTGACTTGCGGCGAACGGGAAGAGGTTGGAATCAAGGATTATGCTAAGGACGTTAAGAAGTATGTAACTGTGCCGGCGAATGCCAAAGTGTTACGGGTCAAGGTGCAGGACCGGCTGAATAAACTGATGGATTATTCGAATACCACGAATTTAAACTTTATTGAATGGAATGATAAAAAAGTCGGCATCATTTCTTCCGGCGGCTGCTATCATTACGCAAAAGAGGTTTTTGGCGATACGGCATCTTATTTAAAATTGGGCTTCACCTATCCGCTGCCAAGCGAAAAGATCAAGGAGTTTTGTCAGGCTGTTGATACGGTATATGTGATTGAGGAAAATGATCCCTACATCGAAGAGCAAGTGAAGATTTTAGGTTTTTCCTGTAAGGGCAAGGATGTTTTTCCGTTTAACGGGGAAATGACTCCGGATGTGATCCGCAAAAGCGTTTACGGCAAAGAAAATCCATCCATTGCGTTTGATGAAAGTAAAGTGATCCCCCGGCCGCCTACATTTTGCGCTGGCTGTCCGCACAGAGGGTTCTTTTATGAATTAGGCAAGAAAAAGAATGTTGTGATATCGGGGGATATCGGCTGTTATACCTTGGCCTTCAGCGAACCATACAATGCCATGGACTATACGGTTTGCATGGGAGCAAGCATTAGTGCCGGCCATGGCGCGCAGCAGGTATTCAATATGAAGAAAGATTCGCCGATGCGGGTGGTGTCGGTCCTCGGCGATTCCACGTTCTTCCATACCGGCGTTAATTCCTTGCTGGATGTGACATATAATCAGAGCAACACCATCAACGTGATCCTTGACAACCGGATTACCGGCATGACGGGTCATCAGGAAAATCCCGGTTCCGGCTATACCCTGCAAGGCAAAAAGGCAACGCCGGTCAATATCGAGAAATTGGTGCGCGCCTGCGGCATAGAGAATGTAAGAACCATTAACCCCAATGATATCAACGAAGTGAAAAACACATTGGATTGGGCATTTAGCCTCAATGAACCGTCGGTCATTATCACTCGCTGGCCATGCGCGTTAAAGAAATTTTCTCTTGAGGACAAAGAAGAGTTTAAAGGAGCTTTCAAAAGTAAATGTGCTATTGACCCCGAAAAATGTATTGGCTGCCGCGCCTGTATTCGCGTAGGTTGCCCGGCAATTTATTTTGATAAGGCGAATAAGAAGGCCGTCATTCATTCCGATCAATGCGTAGGCTGTGAAGTATGTCTTCAGGTATGTCCAAAGCAAGCGATCCAAAAGGGGGAAGCGTAAGATGGTAAAAAGTATTCTTCTAGTCGGTGTCGGCGGGCAAGGAACCATACTTGCCAGCAAACTTTTGACCATAGGCCTTATGGAAGCTGGGTATGATGTAAAAATGAGTGAAATCCATGGCATGTCCCAGCGCGGCGGCTCGGTATCTTCGCAAGTTCGCTATGGCGATAAAGTGGAGTCGCCGGTTATCGAAATCGGGGGCGCGGACATCCTGGTGTCCTTTGAAAAGATGGAAGCGTTGCGTTGGCTGAAATATTTAAAACCAGAAGGAAAAGTTGTGGTTAATGATCATGAAATCAGCTCAATGCCTATTCTTTCCGGTGCGTTTGAGTATCCGGCAGGGATTATTGAAGAATTGTCAAGCAAGGTGAAAACAACGGTCGTTAATGCGGCAAAAAGCGCCAAGGAATTGGGCAATTCAAAAGTGATGAATGTAATCCTGTTGGGGACGATTATTAAAGCCATGGGACTGGAAAACATCAATTGGGAGAAAATTATCCGTGACAACGTGAAACCCCAATTCGTCGATATTAACTTGAAGGCAATTGAAGTGGGCATGAATTTAGTTGCCTGATATATAGCCAAAGAAATTTTTCCCGGCTTGAACAATGTTTACAAGACAAGCCTGTAAATTCGTGATACTATATACATAGGCAGAGGGTGGAATGGCCGTTGGCGGCCGACCATTGCTTTGCTTAGAAAATACAGTGTTAAGGAGTTGGTATTATGAGCAATAATGAGTTTGAAAACAATGAGGATATTGAGATCCTTTTCACGGAAGATCTGGAACTGCTGGAAGATCATTTATCCGACATCATTCTTGCGATTGGACTTCCGGAGGAACAGACGAACTCGATTTTACGCTTGATTGATGATGCGTTGGAAAACCATCATGCCAACATTCTCGACACGGTGGAACAGTTCTTATCGGAAGAGGAAGAGGACGAAGCCGCGGAGTAACGACCGGCTTCTGCGCGAAACTTAGGCTAAAGGTAAAAAATATGTCTTGCAGTTGGCTCTGCAGGGCATATTTTTTTGCGATAAACAAAATAGCAATCGCCATGAGCAGTAAATAGGTACATTTTTTTGTTCGCCAAACAATAAAAAAATTTATTTGGCAGACATGAGTACAAATGACGGATTTCGCTGTCGTTAGAAGTTTGCAGAAGCTACATTTTCTCATTGAATAAAATTATTATGTAAAAAATAAAGGATGTTTTTTCAGGACGTCTAACTATATATAAAGAACATTAAATAATATTAAATAATATAATGCGGTTTCCTTTATTGTTTTTGTGCAGAAGAAATAGTATTGTCGAAGCCATATTTTTAGCCAAAATCGAAATCTTGTCAGCTTGCAATTCGCGGATACCC
>JAGFXW010000226.1 GCA_017861495.1 Bacillota bacterium | reverse complement strand
AATTTCAGCATCCACATCCGAAGCTTTTTCCAATCTGCCCGCAATTTCATCCAATATTTCCGCAACAATCGTATTCAGAATAAAGTTAGGCCCTGCAATGGATCCTGAAGACGGAACCATTCTGAATTCAAATTTATTACCGGTGAAGGCAAATGGGGAAGTTCTGTTTCTATCGGTGGCATCTTTCGGCAGGGCCGGAAGCGTGGCAACACCGATTTCCATATGACCACCCACTATCGAAGTAGTTGCAGCGCCATTTGCAAGTTGTTCGAAGATATCTTGCAGTTGATCTCCTAAGAAGATGGAAATAATCGCAGGAGGAGCTTCATTGGCGCCAAGGCGATGATCGTTACCCGCATTAGCAGCGGATACCCGCAACAAATCAGCATACTCATCGACTGCTTTGATAACAGCACATAAGAACACGAGGAACTGTATGTTGTCATGCGGATTATGACCTGGATCCAACAGGTTCATGCCGTCGTCCGTTCCCATAGACCAGTTGTTGTGCTTGCCGGAACCATTAATCCCTGCAAACGGTTTCTCATGCAGCAGGCATACAAGATCATGGCGCAAAGCAACTTTTTTCATGATATCCATGGTAAGTTGGTTATGGTCGGTAGCAATGTTGGTCGTGCTGAAGATTGGAGCCAATTCGTGTTGCGCAGGCGCAACTTCGTTGTGCTTCGTTTTTGCGGCAACGCCAAGCTTCCAGAGCTCTTCGTCCAATTCTTTCATGTAAGCGGAAATTCTTTCTTTGATCGAACCAAAGTAATGATCTTCCAATTCCTGACCCTTCGGAGCCATCGCACCAAAAAGCGTTCTGCCCGTATAGATAAGGTCTTTTCTTTGATCAAACAAATTTTTATCAATCAAGAAATACTCTTGTTCCGGTCCCACAGTCGTTATAACTTTAGTGGAAGTAGTATTGCCCATAGCTTTTAATACGCGTAAGGCTTGTTTGGAAAGCGCTTCCATTGAACGCAGCAGCGGGGTTTTCTTATCCAAAGCTTCGCCGGTGTAAGAACAGAACGCGGTAGGAATACATAATGAATCGTCTTTTACAAAAGCTGGCGATGTGCAATCCCAGGCAGTATAGCCACGAGCTTCGAAAGTAGCTCTCAGACCGCCAGACGGGAATGAGGACGCATCAGGCTCGCCTTTGATCAGCTCTTTTCCTGAAAATTCCAAGATAGCTTTACCATCGTCAGTCGGAGCGATAAATGCATCATGTTTCTCTGCGGTGATGCCAGTCATCGGTTGGAACCAATGGGTAAAATGTGTTGCACCTTTTTCGATTGCCCAATCTTTCATAGCGGTTGCTACGACGTCCGCAACAGCCGGATCTAAAGAAAGACCCTGGTCAATTGTCTTCTTCAAAGCTTTATAGGTAGCTTTAGGAAGACGTTCCCTCATTACTGCATCATTAAATACATTTGATCCAAAAATACTCATTAAACAGGCCTCCTTAAATTTTTTAATAACGTGTTGTGGTTGTAGCCAGAAATTAGAAATTTTCACCGACCCGACTGAAACCAAAACCGTAAACCCCTATTAGTAGAAAATGAAATTCTTGCGCCCTTAATTTACCCAAAAAAAATAGACTCCTCCCTTACACAGGTGAGGAGTCGCCATTGACTCAAATCTTTCATTTCACATGATTTATTATACCATAAAAATTCTATTTGTATAGATGGTGCGTTACTATTTTTTATTTTCTCTCCCAAAGTTAAAATTGCACGAAAACTTCTCGTATTCAGCATGTGTTTTAAAGGATTAGCAATGCTGCCAGGCGGAATATTGAACGGTTTGACAGGTTCAAAATGAATAATGACACCTCCGCCGTCTCCGATTTATTAGGCATTTCGAAAACCACCTTGTACCGAAGACTAAAAGAATACGGTTTTAATACTCATTACGAGCCATCTGCCCTAGAGGATTAGAACCATTCAAAGCAGCTAGCAATGACTAATTCATTGCCTTGAAACCACAAAAAAATGCTTAATGAGTAGATTAATCATTAAGCATTTTTTTGCTTTCCAGCTTGATATTCTTTTTCCTGATGCCCACATAAGAAAGCATGGGTCTTCCATTCAGGACCAAGTGTACTAATCCCGCTCCAATGAAGAGGTATCCCGCCCACTCATGCGCTTTCTTAGGATAAAAAGGCGTCTCGGCTTTCGCTTTATTGCCATCATAACCAACTGCAATTTGCTGCTGGAAATTTTGCGACTTGGGTGTAACAATCATCTGTATTCCTGATACAGATACAATAATGAATGCAACCGCCAATATAATGGATGTAACTTTTCTCATCATTCAATTCCCCTTTCGTTATTCACAATATCCTTAACTGTCCTACCGATTTTTATTCTATCCGCATCACAAACAGTAACCTTAATACTCTTAAAAGAGAACCATAATACTCTTAAAAGAGAACCATCAATTTTATCATCTCCATATTTTAGAAATCATAACACAGGCTACATAATACATTGTGATAAAGAAGACGGCAACAATAAAATATGATAGAACTCCCAAGAGTTGCGCCCCCCTTCCAACTTAGCTGTTACTTATAGAATAACGCGCAAATGTGACAAATTTGTTACACAAATGAAAAGTTTTTATGAACAGCAGCTCTGCTGACAAAAAACTTCAAATATGCGACCCGTTTTAAAAAATAGTTACCATCTTCTTCACCCCATGCCAAAAGTAAATACATTCTTATACACAGAAATAGCCGGTGGAGTTATTGTTATATTCTCCACCGGCTATAATTTGTGTACCATTATTCCGTTTACTTTGCGCTTAATCTGTGTTACTCGCACTCTTCCAGCAGTTTTTTGGCATCTACATACTGTGCAATGCCGGCTGCAACTTTTTTTGCTTCCTTCATCGCCAGCACTACTGTGGCAGGCTCATGCACAACATCGCCGCCGGCAAAAACTCCGCGTCGGGTCGTCATGCCATATGGACGCTCTTTCGTCACTACATAGCCTTTGCAGTCTATATCGATTCCACTAGTGGTTGAAACGATACGCGCGGCCGGTCTCTGGCCCACAGCAAGAACTACCTTGCTGGCAGGAATCAGGTCTTCCTGTCCGGTACGCTGTAGATTCCCCTCATCTGTTTTCTCTTGTAACGCTACCCTAAGCCCAGACACTTCAGACTGGCCTTCATAACCAACCGGATTGACAAGCCACCGAAAATGAACACCTTCCTTGCAGGCATGCTCGTATTCCGAACGCAACGCTGTAATGTCGTCTTCTGTTGAGCGATAGACTACTGTCACCGAAGCAGCGCCAAAACGCAAAGCCGTTCGGGCAGCATCAATCGCGACATTGCCGGCCCCGATCACAACGACCTTGTCGCCGGGATTCACCGGCACTTCACTGCGGTCCAAGCTCCCCTGGTTAAACAACGCTGTCATTCCTAACAAATAAGTTGCCTGCACAATGCCGGTCAGGTCTTTTCCCGGAAGCATTAATTCCCGTGGCAAGGCCGTACCTGTACCAATAAAGACCGCATCAAACCCTTGGTCCATCAGCTGGTCAACCGTAACATCCCGCCCAACAAATACACCGGTCTGAAAAATGACTCCCAGTCGTTCAATACGCTGAATTTCACGTCGCACTACTTCTTTGTTCAGGCGGAAATCAGGTATACCGTAGAGCAGAACGCCACCAGGTTCAGACTGGCCCTCAAACACCGTAACCAGAAACCCTTCTTTTGCCAAATCTCCAGCAACCGTCAACCCGGCCGGACCAGATCCAATTACAGCGACCTTGCCTTTTTCTCCTGCTCCTTTGCGCAACGTGGTAATACCCATTTCAGCATCAAAATCGGCAATAAAACGTTCCAGCTTGCCAATCTTGATGCCATTCCCCTTCTTGGTCAACACACACGCCGCTTCACACTGTTTTTCATGGGGACATACCCGCCCGCAAACAGCCGGCAGGTTGCTGCGCTTTGCAATGATCGCATTCAAAGCCGGGAATTTCATTTTCTATCGGACAGCCTGTACGGCATAGCGGTTTTGGACAATTTAAGCACCGTTTGGCTTCGTTTATCGCTTCCTTCGTTGTGAAGCCTTCATCCATTTCGTCAAATGACAGCCGGTCCCGACTAAAATCGCTGATTTTATCAATTCGCACCGATTTCACCCCCCACATTTCTTCTTAACATTATATCATTAAATTTTCCTATAGCAACCGACCCTAACACAAAAGGCACGTACTGCCGCGTGCCCATGTAAATCTTCACCGATTTAAAATTATTTTGCGGTTTCGCTTCTCCCTACTTTAACCATTTCTTTAAATTTCGCCGAAATCAGTCCCGAAGAAACAAGGGTAACAAACCTGGCTCCCAACGAGGCGCAGCGGGGAATATCTTCAATGCTGCCGGCCATCACACCCATGATAATGCCTTTTTCCCGGCCCCGGCGCAACAGATCTTCAATCATCGCTTTTACTTCCGGATGCTTCGGCCCCTCTGCCTTGTAACCCATGGAAACGGACAAATCCGTAGGCCCAATGAAGGCGATGTTGATCCCAGGCACGCTGGTAATCTCGTCAAAATTCTTGACCGCTTCCATCGTTTCAATATGCACGCTGACCAACGTATTGGCATCGGCCGCATCCAAATACTCTTTTCCGCTGAGACTGCCGAACTTCGCAGCCCTTACGGAATAAGCGGCGCCCCTCGTGCCGACCGGCGGAAACTTCACTTTGCGTACAACCGCTTCCGCATCCGCCTTCGTGTTGACCATCGGTACCTGGACGCCCCGCGCGCCCCGGTCCAACGCCTTTTGGATCGAGGAAGGATCGTAGGATACACGAACCATGGGCGTTACACCGCTCACTTCGGCAGCCCGGATCAGTTCTTCAATTTGCGCATCGGTAAAACACCCATGCTCATTGTCAAAAACGATAAAATCCAAACCGGCATACCCTATGATTTCCACCAGCGACGGAGCATAGAAGGGGACAAACAAACCAAGGGTCAATTCTCCCCGGTCCAGCTTTTCTTTCAACGCATTCTTAAACATTTTCAACTCTCCCGATCTTTAATTTTTCAGCCTCATAATATATGTTTGGGCTGGCAGAATCACTCTGCCAACCCAAACAGCAGGCAAAAGGATTTCTTAACGTTTCACTTCGACTTTCGCCATTTTTTCATAGTATTGTACCAAGGCACTGTGGTCTTGCCCGTCTTTTTC
>JAGFXW010000225.1 GCA_017861495.1 Bacillota bacterium | reverse complement strand
GGGCCCACCATGTATGATTTGGCCCGTTTGACAAGCGGTTAAGTCACCGCCCTTTCACGGCGGCTTCAGGGGTTCGAATCCCCTACGGGTCACCAAAACCTATTTTATTTATAGTTAATCCGGGCGATTAGCTCAGCCGGGAGAGCGCCTGCCTTACAAGCAGGATGTCGGCGGTTCGATCCCGTCATCGCCCACCAAATACTAAAATCACCTTTGAGAACATCCTCAAAGGTTTTTTTACTCTTAGAGCAAAATAGTTTGATTAGGAATTCAGGGGATGAATGGCTTGATATTAAAACCGCGTTTAGCAGCTATTGCCGCTTTTGTGCCGACCGGCGCCAGTGTGGCTGATATAGGTACTGACCACGCCTATTTGCCTGTTTTTTTATTGCAATCCGGTGTGGTGAACAAAGCAATTGCGGCAGACATCCATGCAGGACCGTATCGGGCGGCTACAGAAACAGTGGCAGCTTTCGGGTTGTTAGATTCTATTTCTGTTCGTTTCGGTAATGGTTTGAGTGTGCTTGCCCCCAGTGAAGCCGATACGGTGGTAATTGCTGGTATGGGTGCCAGTACGATTATAAAGATTCTGGAAGCTTCTTCAGATATTACAAATTCGTTAACCCGTTTGATTTTGCAGCCCATGACAGCTGCTGCCGCGCTGCGACGCTGGCTTGTCGAAAATAGCTGGAATATTGTTGAGGAAGAGTTGGTAGAAGAAGACCAAATTCTGTATGAAATTATTGTAGCAGAGCGGGGCTCTGCTCTTTCGTATCAGTCCATTTTTGATGATATAGGACCTAGACTATGGGCGAACCATCACCCGCTGTTGCGAAACCATATAGAACGCCTGATTGCCCATTATTCTGGTATTTTAGCTGAAATGTCCAAAAGCCCAACGGCAAGCGCAACGATAAAATACCGTGAGTATGCCCGGAAGATTGCTGATTTGGAGGAAAAATTCACATGTCTGTAAAGTGTCAGGTCATTATGGAAGCACTAGACAAACTGGCGCCGCGCAGTTTGGCTGAAGAGTGGGATAATGTTGGCTTGCTGATTGGAAGCCCGGCGCAGGACGTGAATAAGATTTTGGTGACGTTAGATGTTACGGCAGCGGTTGTTGACCAGGCGATTGCCTGCGGGGCGGATATGATTGTTTCCCATCATCCGCTGGTGTTTAAGCCGTTGCGCAATGTTCGTACGGACTTGCCGCAGGGGAATGTAATTGCTAAAATTCTTCGTCAGGGCATTGCTGTTTTTGCCGCTCATACGAATTTGGATTCGGCGAAAAACGGGGTCAATGATGTATTGGCAAAAACGTTAGGATTAACCGATGTTCAACTTTTGACGGTGGATACAACAGAGGAACTTTTTAAGCTGGTTGTTTTTGTTCCAACAACGCATGCTCAAGTTGTGCAGGATGCCCTGCACCGGGCTGGAGCCGGCCACATAGGTCAATACAGCCATTGTCTGTTCATGACGGAAGGGACAGGAACATTTTTGCCGTTAGAGGGCGCCCAGCCGTTTATTGGCCAACAAGGCAAAATGGAGTACGTACAGGAAATCCGCATGGAAACCATAGTACCGTCCAAACTTCGTCGTCGTGTTATTAATGCGCTGTTAAAAGCCCATCCTTACGAAGAAGTTGCTTATGATTTGTATTTATTGGCTAATCAAGGTGCTCAGTATGGTTTGGGCCGAATCGGCAATTTGGCAGAAACGACCAATCTTTCTGATTTGGCGGCCATGGTAAAGAAACAGCTTAAGACGGATTTTGTTAAAGTCGCCGGCTTTGGCCAGCAGAAAATATCCACTGTTGCTGTTTGCGGCGGAAGCGGCGCCGGATTGCTGCATAAGGCTGCTTTTGCCGGGGCTGACGTTCTGATTACCGGTGATGTGAAGTATCACGAAGCGCAAGACGCTGCAGCCGCAGGAATTGCTTTAATCGACGCAGGGCATTTTGCAACAGAGCAGCCAATTGTTTCCGCGTTGTCCGAATATTTAAGCGATTGCTCCGCTGCGGCTAAATGGTCAGTGGAAATTGAGTCCAGCAAGAATGATAAAGATATATTTCAGGTGTTTTAACGACAGTGTGGTTTCGGCCAACTGTCTTTTTTTCATGGTTTCTCGATGGTAAATATGCAGGGGGGATGGAAGATGAAAGAACAGTTGAATTTGCTTTGGAAACTGCAAAGCTTGGAACAAGAAAAAAAAGCATTGGCCGCTAAAAGAGAAAAAATTAAGACGGACGAGGTTCGGCGTTTATGGCAGGAAATTCGTTTGATGGGCCAAGCCCTTGCGGCAGACCGGGAGAAACTAATGTGCATGCAAAAAGTGGCTGGTTGCCACGAAACGGATCTTGCTGAAGTTATTGGTCAACTGCGCCAAATGGAAGACCATTTGTACAAGGGAGATATTACGAATATTAAGGAAATGGAACAAGTAACGATGAAATGTGGTTCGCTGCGGCAGGAAATTGTCGTTCGCGAAGAAGAAGCGTTGCAAGCGTTGGAAGAATGCGAGCGTTTGGCGAATCAAATTGCTAACATTGAAAGAGAATTAGAAAAGAAAAAAGGTATTCATGCAGAAAAACAGCGGGGAATTACACAATCCATCGGGCAAGTGGAGGAATGTTTAAAAGAACTTGATGTTCAGTATCATCTTACAGTGGAGAAAATAGAACGAAAAGTGTATGATGATTATACCAATTTGGCCCGAAAAGTAGTTTATCCGGTTGCAAGGGTGGAAAATGGGGTTTGCAGTGGGTGCAGACGGGGAATACCAGCCCGGCAGACCTTGATGTTTGCAGAACAACCCATTTATTGTGATAATTGCGGGCGCATCTTGTTGATGGAACCGAATTGATGTACAATTTTTTTGGGAAGCGATAGTTTTGTGGTAAACAAGGGGAGCGGTGCAGAATGGCGGCAGATTTTCAACTTTTAAAGGAATTGCGGGCTGGCGATCGGGTAAAACAGCCAGTATTATTACATTTACAAAAATTTGGTACAGCGGTAACCGGCAAAAAATATGCCCGGGGAACAATACAGGATAATAGCGGAGTAATGAACTTTATTTGTTTTAATGACGGCACGGCAGAGAAGATCCGTGATCTGCCAAATCCTAGCGTCATTATTGTGCATGGCCAAGCGGGCCATGATAAATATGCTGCCGATGGCAGCTTGCAAATCATGATCGAGAGAATTGAGGAGCCGGGAAATGATGTTGATTTGTCACATTTAATACCTTATACCCCTAGAGATATCAACTTGTACCAGCAATATTTGCAGGAATGTATTGAGAGGATTGAAAACCAGGAACTTCGGCAGCTTGTCGCGACGGTTTTAACAGGTGAAGTTTATGAACGGTTTGTCAAGAATCCAGCTGCTTCGAAATACCACCATGCATATATTGGCGGATTGCTGGAACATTCGGTGGATGTGGCGCGGTTAGCTATGGCCATTGCCGGAGAAGTGGAAGGTATAGACCGGAATCTTGTAATGGCAGGGGCGTTGCTTCATGATTTAGGAAAGATTTACGAAATTTCTTCAGATATTGGCTTTACTTATACTGAGACCGGCAATTTGTTGGGACATGTAGCATTAGGCGCGTTCGTTATTGACCGTGTTGTGAGGGGTATTCCCAATTTTTCTGAAGCACTGGCCGTTGATTTGCTGCACATCATATTATCGCACCATGGTTCTACGGATAAGGGATCGCCCGTTACCTGCGCCACGCAAGAAAGTTTCATTGTCCATTATGCGGATGAGCTGAATGCGGTGCTTAACCAATTCAACTCTCAGGAAGATCCGTCAAAATATGAATGGCAATATAATCGCATGTTGGGCCGTCAAATCCGTTCCGGACGTTGACTAAGGCGTAAAAATATGCTATCATAATCTCCCGGCCATGTGCCGGGATTGTGAGTCGGAAAGATGATCGCGGGTGCTTTTACAGCACACGAGGAAAGTCCGAGCTCCATAGGGCAGGGTGCTGGGTAATGCCCAGCGAGGGCGACCTCAGGGAAAGTGCCACAGAAATGTAGACCGCCGGCTTGCCGGTAAGGATGGAACGGTGCGGTAAGAGCGCACCAGCAGTCAGGTGACTGACTGGCTAGGTAAACCCCACC
>JAGFXW010000224.1 GCA_017861495.1 Bacillota bacterium | reverse complement strand
ATTACAAGTGCTGCAAGAACTGCAGTCGGAACCTTTATGGGCAGCTTAAAAACGGAAAAACCGCAAGATTTGGCAGCCCACGTGATTAAAGAAGTTGTAAAACGCTCTCAAATCGAAGATAAAGCAGACCAAATCAATGAAGTTATTCTGGGTCATGTTCAAGCTAACCCTGAGTGCAGCAATATCGGCAGAGCAGCTGCGCTGCAAGCTGGATTACCTCTGACTGTGCCAGGCTATACCATTGACCGTCAATGCGCAGCTTCATTGCAGGCGGTGGTATCGGGAACCCAACAAATTCAGACTGGTTATGGTGATATTGTCGTTGCCGGCGGTGTTGAGACTATGTCCAGAATTCTGTTCTATTTGCCGCCTTCCAGCCGCTTTGAGCCATTCCGCCTGGGTAATGTTACCCTTATTGACGGATTTGTCCGCGGCGCGCAAACCAGTGCTCCGGAATGGAAAGAATATGCCGGCATTAACATGGGTATGACGGCAGAACGGATTGCTGAGCGCTACAATATTTCCCGGGAAGAGCAAGATGAATACGCTGTCCATAGTCATCAAAAAGCCATCGCAGCAATCAAAGCCGGAAAATTTGCCGACGAAATTGTACCGTATGAAGTAAAAAGTAAAAAAGGGTCCGTGATGTTTGCTGCTGACGAGCATGCTCGTGAAACCTCTGTGGAACAAATGGCGAAATTAAAGCCTGCCTTCAAACGGGACGGCGGGACTGTTACGGCTGGTAATGCTTCCGGTATGAATGATGCGGCTTCGGCTGTTGTTCTTATGTCGGAAACAAAATGTAAGCAATTGGGCTTAAAGCCGATGGCTCGCATCGTTGCCCACGCTGCAACCGGTTTGGATCCATGGGTTATGGGCTTGGGCCCGGTAAGCGCGGTTCAATCTGTATTAAAACGGACTGGCTTGAAATTAGACGAAATCGATTTGTTTGAATTCAACGAAGCGTTTGCAGCTCAATCTCTGGGTGTTCTTCGCGAATTGAACATGATGCCTGGTACTTCTTTGTACGATCGTCTGAATGTAAACGGCGGCGGTATTGCGTTAGGCCATCCGCTGGGCGCTACAGGAACCCGCTTGATTAACACTCTTGTCCATGAATTGCAACGCCGCGGCGGCCGTTATGGTATTGCCAGCTTGTGCATCGGCGGCGGCCAAGGCATGGCTGTGTTGGTTGAAGCCATTAAATAAGCCGATAAATTGTTGTTGCAAGACGCGCTGAGAATTTGCTTCTTGTGTATACCATATATACTATGGTGATAAAGGATTAGGAAAGAGAAAGAGTGTGCGATTTTCCGCACACTCTTTCTCTTTCCTTTTAAAATGAAATTAACCCAATATTATAAAAATACAATAAATTTTTGTAATATAATCTAAAGACGGTGTGCTCGTCGTGTTGAAGGCATCGTCGATAGCTGAAGGATTGTGTATGAACAATAAAGCATCATTATATACAATGTATACAATGATGCTTGAATAATGTATAAAATTCATACAATTCCGTACGATTTCATTCATGCTTTTTGTTAGTAAAGAGAACGGGATTTTTAAATGATATCTTTTACGACGCTGGTTTTTGCGATTTTGAATCAATTGGAATGATTTTTGCAATACTACTTATCAGATTTTAAAATGCAACAATGTCAATTTGTAAGTTAAAGATTTAACAAGTGCAACGTTGCGGAAAACTGGAGGTGATAAAAATTGCATTGCGCGGATGTTCCAACGAGGAGGGATGACAAAGAGGAATATCGCTCGCGGCAAGTGAATCAAATTTCTGCAGTCATAAAAAAATAAAAGATCTGGGATTTTCCTGCTTGATGTGTACTAAAAGTGCAATTATATTTAGAGGGGGAAATGTACGATGAAATGGAAGCATGCATACACAGCAATGGCTGTTGTTTGTTCGGTTTGGTTCTTGTGTCATATCGACCGGATGGTAATGGCGGTAACTATTCCGTATATTGCAACGGAATTTGGTCTGAAACCGGTTGAGATGGGCGGCGTAATGAGCGCATTTTTCCTCGGCTATTTTATTATGCAAATACCGGGTGGATTACTGGCGGATAAGTATGGCGCCCGTAAGGTATTGGCTGGCGCCGTATTGTGGTGGTCTGTCTTTACTGCTGTTACCGGCGCTGTAGGAAACCTTACGCAGATGCTGGCCGCACGGGTTGTCTTCGGCATCGGGGAAGGCACTGCTCCGGCAGCGACCTGGAAAGCCAATGCGAACTGGTTGCCGCTGAATTTGCGTGGAATTGGCTCCGGCTTAATGATGGCGGGCACTGTTCTTGCACCGGCTGTTACCCCGTGGTTTATCGCATCCTTGATCACGGTATATGGTTGGCGCTCGGTTTATTACATCCTGTTTATTCCTGGTGCTCTGTTAGTTGCCTGGATCTGGTGGAAATTGCCGGATAATCCGGCTGACAAGCCTGGAATTACCAAAGCGGAACTGGATGAGTTGGCAGAAAAAGAAGAAGACCTCGGCGTCAGTTTCGGTACTAAAGCCAATGTTTCCTTCTGGGAAATCGTCAAGGAACAAACGGTGTATAAATCATTTGGTATTTTGTTCTTCTCCAACATGGTAACCTACGGATTTGTTTCCTGGCTGCCATCCTACCTTAAATTGGCTAAAGGCTTGACAACGGCTCAATTGGGTTGGATTGCTTCAATCCCGTTTGTGGCCGGAGCGGCTGGTTTTTTACTCGCAGGTTGGATTGGTGACGGCCCGATGAAAAATAACCGTAAGATTCCGTTGATTATTTCTCAATGGCTATCCTGTTTCACACTGTATATGACGTATACTGCTGCGGATCTTAATACATTGATCTTCTGGCAGACCCTAACCGGCTTTATGATCTTCTTTGCCACCGGTTCCTTGTACAATCTACCGGTTAGCGCTATCCCGCGCGAAATCACTGGTCGGGCCATGGGTTTTGTAAACATGGCAGGACAAATTGCCGGTTTTATTTCCCCGTTGGCTGCTGGTTTCCTTATCGGCCTTGGCAACGGTAAAAATTACGATGCAGCCTTCCAGTATTTCATCGTAGCGATGCTGTGCTCTTCCTTGGTTGCTATGACCTTTAAACAACGCAAAAGCGATTCAGCAGCTGCAAAATCTGCTTAAGGCCAAAGACGATTGGAAAGAATACGGTAAAAACAATATTTTCCAAACTGCGGAACGGGCATTGTCTTCTGATATAGAAGACAATTGCCCGTTTTTTGGGTACACCAGAAAGTATAACATTTTATCTGGTGTACATAAGCGCAAACAGCGGCTTCCGCCGTCGCTAAAAAGCTCGGCGCAATCCGGGTTTTCTAACTTTGCATGCAAAAAGTATGGCTGCTTTTCGTGGCTTACGGGCAATTGCCAACTTTACCGTTGAACGGAAAGTCATAAGTATTTCCGATAAAACAAAAACTATAATCTATTCTAGAACTCACTATGTTAATTGTCAACCCTTATTATCCAACAATTTATGCTTATTTATAATTTAACAGCAATTTTTATTAGTAATAATCGCCGCATATGCCATAAATGACAATCAAACTGGCATATGTTTTGCACTGAGAACAGTTATATTCGTTTTAGAGCAAATAGGTACGTAGAGGAGGTCTGTTTAGCCATGACGATATAGAAGGGGTTAATTGCGTTTGCGAGAGGTTCTTTTTGTTGTATGGTGCAGATGGAATAATCAGGGGGCGGATGTATGGATGTGAAAACTGCGATTGAGGATCGGAGAAGTATTCGAAAATATAAAGCGGCGCCTGTTTCGGATGAGTTGGTAAAAGAATTACTGGAGGCTGCCCGCTTGGCTCCTTCGGGTACAAACCATCAGCCATGGCGATTTATTGTGGTGCGGGATCCGGCTGTGAAGAAAAAAATCCAGGAGGCTGCTTTTAATCAGCAATATTTAAGCGCTGCTCCGGTTTTGTTGGTATGCTGCGCCGATATTATGACGTACGCAGCGGATACAAAGACACGGGTGGAGGAATTGGTTGCGGCGGGGGCTATGGAACCGGAAGCGCTTGTTACTTATCCGGGGTTGAATAAACCAAAAGATTTGGAAGCGGTAAAAGGCATGATCCCGCATGCGATGTTGAATGTGGCGATTGCAATGGAA
>JAGFXW010000058.1 GCA_017861495.1 Bacillota bacterium | reverse complement strand
CGAAATGGGCGACAAAACCCAATTCGCAACGATCGCATTGGCAGCGCAATTCAATGAGATCGTCCCGGTATGGATGGGAACGACCTCCGGAATGATCATAGCGGATGCAATCGGCATCATCATCGGTATTGTCCTGGGTAAAAAAATACCGGAGCGGATGGTAAAATGGACCGCTGCGATTATCTTTATCTTATTTGGTTTGTTTGGCCTGTACGAAGCGGTGCCACAAACCCTCCAAACTGCTCCTGTCATTGGCGGAAGCATTACAGCAATCATTCTCCTTCTGTATTGCATAAACCGCTTAGGCATGAATGAATGATATCTATCTTTATTCATGCCTAAACCAGTTTCCCACCGCAATATTTGCAAAATCCCGCATCACCATCATGTCCGCCTGCGCCACAGCCTGTACAGACAAACTCCTGTCTTTGTTTTTTTGACTGGTGGGCCAATTCAACCGTCACAATACCGGTAGGCACAGCGATAATCCCATAGCCGAGAATCATGACGACCGCAGCGAGAGTTCTACCCGCGAAGGTAACAGGCGTAATATCGCCAAATCCCACAGTTGTAAGTGTTACAATAGCCCAGTACATGCCGACGGGAATACTGGTAAAGCCGCTGTCCGATCCCTCAATGACATACATCAGCGTCCCGATGATAACAACCAAGGTCAAAACAGTACTCAGGAAAACCGTAATCTTAAACCGGCTCGCCTGCAGAGCCTTTATCAACAAATGGGACTCCCCGACGTATCTGCCTAACTTTAAAATCCGAAAAATCCGCAGCAGCCGCAGCGCGCGTATAACCAAAAAATATTGCATGCCGGCAAAAAACAATCCCAAATAAGTCGGCAATATGGTCAATAAATCAATTATCCCTAATGCGCTGCTCATATAACGCCATTTGTTCCGCACGCATAAAATACGCAAAAAGTATTCAACGGTAAAAACAAGCGTAAATCCCCATTCAAGCAGTTTCAATCCATTGGAATATTTCTCTTCGACGTCCGGAACACTTTCAATAATTACGGCCAGCACACTTAATACGATCAGCCAAAGAATGACGACATCAAAGGCTTTTCCTTTGGCCGTATCTGCCTGAAAGATGATGATAAACAATTTTTCCCGCCAGTCATGCGTCAACGGCTTCTGATCACGTTCCATCTGTTTCTCCTTTTATTTTATCCTTCTCCGAAACAGTTCCCCAGTAACCAATCTACGATACTTCATTAGTTTGACCAGTAATTTTTTAAATCCTGCATCCCTTTGATAAACATTGTTATTTTTTTGACATCATCCTAACAAGGCCGGCCATTGCCTCTTGTATGGTGTATTGACAACCCCGCATATGCGAGATATCGTTAAAGTATGCCGTTCTGTTGTTTTGCCTCGCAGCGCGAATTTCAAAGCAGAACAATCCAGAAAACAAAAAGCAAACGCCTGTAAGGAGGCTCATATCAATGTATAGTTTTAAAAATGACTACAGCGAGGGAGCTCATCCCCGCATATTAGATTCCCTAATTCGCTGCAACCTCGAACAAACGGAAGGCTACGGCGGCGATCCCTATTGCAGGCAAGCAGGAGAACGGATAAAACAATTGTTGAACCGATCCGATGTTGACGTTCATTTCTTTTCCGGCGGTACGCAGACAAATTTGGTTGCCCTTTCTGCCGTTTTGCGTCCCCACGAAGCCGTCATCGCACCAAATACCGGCCATATTCTGGTTCATGAAACCGGAGCGATTGAAGCGACCGGCCATAAAATTATATCCGTCGATGTGAACGACGGAAAACTGACCGTTCCTCATATTGAAGCCGTTCTTACCGCCCATACCGATGAACACATGGTAAAACCGAAATTGGTCTTCCTCTCTAACCCCACCGAAATCGGTTCCATATACAGCAAAGCGGATTTAGAAGAAATAAGCCGTTGCTGTAAAAACAACAAACTATACCTTTATGTTGACGGCGCACGGTTGGGTTCCGCCCTTTGCTCGGAAGAAAACGATCTGGCAATATCCGAGCTGGCTCGCCTGGTAGACATTTTTTATATCGGCGGAACCAAAAACGGCGCCCTGCTCGGCGAAGCGCTCGTCATCTGCCGCGATGAATTAAAAGAGAATTTTCGTTTTCATATGAAACAAAAAGGGGCCTTATTAGCCAAAGGACGGCTCCTGGGCATACAGTTCGCTGAACTTTTCCAGGACGGGTTATATTTTGAGCTGGCCAAACATGCCAATGCCATGGCTGCATTATTGAAAGATGCCATCAGCAATAACGGCTATCAATTCTTAACGCACTCCCCCACCAATCAAATTTTCCCGATCTTGCCGAATTGGTTAATAAAAACACTGGAAGAAAAATATTCATTCTACATTTGGTCGAAGATTGATGATGAGCACTCCGTAATCCGCCTCGTCACTTCCTGGGCCACAAAAAAAGAGATGGTTACAGCATTTATTAAAGACCTAAACGCTGCCATCGCAACCCACCAAAAATTATAGATGTTGAATTATTAATGCTATTAATTGTCATTACAAAACTATAAGAGCGTTCAAAAAGGTCGAGATGCTAGGAACGACGAGGCTTGCGACGAGTTGATTTTTTTGCAAGCGGATAATCTCCAACGCTTCGACGTTGTCACTTGACCTCTGCTTTAGGAGGATTATCCGCTTGCAAGTTGCAATAGAATTATTCTGCGAACAGGCAAACGGATTCGTGATTACGCATCTCTTGGCGCTTTAGCGCCTTAGAGTTGGCGGCATACCCCTTGCGGGTGCGCCGCAGATTGGCCTTTTTCAACACTCTTTTCTATTTCCGGGAAATATAGGCATTGCCCTTTATATAAAACCGCCATGGCCAATGTTTTGCCTCACCGGCATAATCGATATTAATCCGCGGAACAGCGGCGATTTGCTCATCGCCGACTTGCTGCCCTGGCAGCAAATACAATGGCTGATCGGCCAAGAAGTGTCCGTTATGCTCTTTCGTAATCCCAAATGCCCGGCACAATTTTCCCGGGCCGCTGCACAACGACCGGATTTCCTGCACACCCCGCCGTTTTTGCATGATGTCGATCCCGTTCAGCGGCTCAAGCGCCCGGATCAGCACGGCACCGGCTTGTCCTTCCGGATGCGCCACCACATTAAGGCAATGGTGAACGCCATAAATAATATAAACGTACGCTAAGCCCGGCCTATCCAGCATAATCTTTGTCCGGTCCGTAACACCACGGCTGATATGCGAGCCCGCATCGGAAAAACCTCCATAGGCTTCCACTTCAACAATTTTCCCGCTAACCACACCATCAGCCGTTTCACTGACAAGATGCGCGCCCAATAAGGTACGGGCAACTGCAACTGTTTCTTCAAACTGAAATTCTGGCCACTGCTTCATACAATACGATCCTCCATGCTATCAACGGCAATAATTCACGGTTTGCAATCAAGTTTCAATGTATCATTAATCGGTCCTTCCGTCCAGAGAAAAATCCCCCCTTCTTTCCTTATCAGCACCGCTATTGTGGTGCTATATTTTTTTCTGTTAATAACCGGCCGCTAAAACCATGCAGTTCATTGTCAGCCTTTGCTCTCTTTTGCGCCAGCGCCTGTCCTTCGCCAAATTCCGTCATGTTTTTCCAATACCGTTTCGGCATCTGGCTCATGCGGCAGCGCGGATTATGCCGTCCTTTGATTTCGATTGTATTATAGAATAGCTGCCATAGTTCGCGGAACGATTGCTCCTCCTCGTCGACTTCCGGCAACTGCAACTCTTCGATCGGAATAATCATTGCTTTATACGGTTGGTAAACCAGACCCATTCCATGCGTTGTATCATGGATTAAAAAGCGCTCCTCCGGATACCGTTCCCGAAAATGCTGGATCAAGAAAGGAAGCACGTAATTCTTCGGCTCGATTTGGGCAACCAACGCGTTGTTTACAACGGAAAAGCGGATAAACCCTTTCAACAAATGGCTTTCTTTATCCAGGTGCTTGACCGCCGTAACCAGCGTATTGACTACTTCATCGGTCAGCATGTCCATAACCGTAGGACCGTGGCGATATCCTTTGCGTAAAAATAGCAGGATATACAGTTCCTTTTGTGGGTGGCAAGTCAAGAAAGCACGCTGAATAAAATCCAAAGCGGCAAAACCAATTTTGTTTGGGATGGAAGCGAGGACCCGGCTTGCTTTTTGCGGTTCCGTTTGAATTTCCTTTACCGGCAAAAGCGTAGTCTGCAAAGAAGCCGGTGAAAAAATATCCAGCGGGATTTCCTGCTGGTCGTAGCTCTCAAACACGCAACACAGCAACCCTTCAAAACTCCCATCGTAGCAATAAATCAAATCTGGGCGGTTATGCATTGTCGAAGTTCCTCCTGCATATGCTGATTTTGCTGTTTCACAAGCGGTTCAAACAGGGACAGCTGTTCCGGCCGTTCCCCTAACAGAAGATTTTTCCGGTATAAATCCAGCGTTTTATCCGACAGCAAAGACTGCAGAAACGCCGTGGACGTACTCTTTACGTTGTCGGCCTGCTTCCCGCTGCAAGTGATGAAATATTGCGCCCGTTTTAAAACCACGCCGAGTTTTTTCAACCCGGCAAAAGTAAGCGTGGCGGTGCGGCGGGCAGTCAATATTCGCTTGGCGCTGAGCACACCAATCCCCGGTACCCGCAACAGGCTGTTATAGGACGCGCGATTCACATCCACCGGAAAAAACTCCATGTGGCGAAGAGCCCAATTGCACTTAGGGTCAATGTAGGGATTGAAGCTTTGCTGGTTTTGATCCAAAAGTTCATTGGCGGCAAAGCCGTAATAACGCAGCAGCCAATCCGCCTGGTAGAGACGATGTTCCCGCAATAAAGGCGGTTTTGTTTCCAATGCCGGCAGCAAGCTGTTTTCAGTCACCGGCATATAGGCCGAGAAAAAAACGCGCTTCAATTTATATGTTTTATACAAACTTTCCGTTAAATTTAAGATTTGCCAATCGGTATCCGGTGTCGCCCCGATAATCATCTGCGTACTCTGGCCAGCCGGGGCAAACTTGGGAACACTGCGATATTTGACCAAGTCTTTGGAGTTTTCCTGGATGCGGTTTTGAATATAGCCCATGGGCATCAAAATGGAGTGCTTGGATTTATCCGGCGCCAATAGACGCAAGCTGTTCTGCGACGGCAATTCAATGTTTACGCTCATGCGGTCCGCCAACAGGCCGAGGCGGGCAATCAATACCCTGTCGGTCCCCGGAATCGCTTTGGCATGGATATAGCCGGAAAAACGGTACTCTTCCCGCAAAATGCGCAGCGCTTCAATCATCCGTTCGGTAGTATAGTCCGGATTTTTCAGCACCCCGGAACTCAGAAAAAGGCCTTCAATATAATTCCGGCGGTAAAAATTGATCGTCAGCTCCGCCAATTCCCGTGGTGTAAAGGAGGCGCGCGGCGTGTCATTGGACCGCCGGTTCACACAGTACTGGCAGTCGTACGCGCAAACGTTCGTCATCAGTACCTTCAGCAACGATATGCAGCGCCCGTCCGCCGCAAAACTGTGGCAGATGCCGCACGCGGCCGCACTGCCTATGCCGCCGGCTGCCGCCCGTTTGTTGACGCCGCTGGAAGTACAGGCTACATCATATTTTGCTGCGTCGGTAAGGATTTTCAACTTGTCAAAAACGTCCACGTTCATCAGCCCCCTGCTTGCCTCAATTATACGATAGAACAAACGTTCTTGTAAAGAAGCAGTTTGCCAACATGAAAAAACAACGGTGATATCAGCATCACACTTGCTGATATCACCGTTGTTGGTCCCGTCGTGGTCTTTCGGGACAAGAAGCCCGTCACCCTGTCCCATTTTTTACAGTATACAGCGTCCGTTCAGCAACTCGACCTGGAATTGGCTTTCCTTGCCGGTTAATACATTGATGCACCCGTAATTTTGCGTAATCCGGAATATATTTTCAATCGGCATACCGAGAATGTGGCCTAACAGCAGTCGGTTTACCCCGGCATGGGCAACAATCAAGATATTTCCTTCTACTGTTTTCGTGATTTCATGAAATGCTTCGACGACCCGTTCCTTGCATTCGCTAAAACTTTCCGCTCCCGGGATCCGATAGCCGCCAATATTTTTGCCCCGTTCTGCATATTGTTCCGGGTAATTTTGGGAAATATCACTAAATGTTTTCCCCTCCCATTCCCCCATGCTAATTTCCCGCAAATCGGGCCGAATAATTAAATTCTTAGTCAGCCCCCGGCAGATGATCCGGGCGGTATCAATGGAACGGACTAAATCGCTGCAAAAAGCGGCAGAAATTTCTTTGCCTCTAAACTCGGACTGCAGCAAATGGGCCTGACGGACTCCCTCTGCCGATAAAGGGAGATCGATTTGCCCTATATACCGGCGTTCGCAATTTGTCTGCAGGATATTGCCGTGACGAAGCAAATAGATTGTCTTTTCCCGCCTACGCGTTCCCACCATCACCGGCCTCCTTTGCTGATTCAACGATACGGACAACTCTTTTCCCCGGAGAAAAAAACCACTCCCTGAGAATTTCCACCTCAAGCAACAGAGCGCCAGCCTCTTCTGCCGCCTGGATCGCCGGCACTTGTCGCAGGGCACGCAGAATAACCCGTTTATCAAAAAAAACTACCTCCGGTAAAACAGCCGCTGTAATTTTTAACACAGTTGTCGCTCCGGTTCGTATTTCTACGGAAAAATTGATAACTTCCGGCAATGCAAACAAGATTTCATCCAGATCCGCGAGAGTGAAACCAGACTCCTGCGTAAAACGTATTTCTCCATTGAGCCGGCTTCGAATCCGTTCCAAGCGGCGGACTTTACTTCCACAAGAACAAGTCCCGGCAATAAACCGCGAAATGTCTCCGGTCCGGTAACGTATCAAAGGCATTCCCCGGCGAGTAAGCGTCGTAAAAACAACTTCTCCGTATTCGCCTTCCGGCAAGGGCTGCCCTGAAGCAGGATCAATGATTTCAAAATATAAATCCGCTTCCCGCAAATGACAGCCATCATGAGCAGCACATTCCAAGCCGCCGCCCAAACCCATTTCCGTCATGCCATAGTGATTAAATACTTCGCATTTCCAGATTCTCTCCAGTTCATCAACAATCGCAGTTGGTACATGATCCGTGCTCAACAGCACGCATCTTGGCGTCCAATTGCTTTTTCCCCAACTTTCCCAATACCGGGCCATAGCAAGAACCTGCGCGGGTACTCCGACAATGCAGGTCGCTTTTTCCTGACACATGCTGTGAACCGCGTTCGGCGCCTGTTCGACCAGTCCGTAGGAAACAGATTTTACTCCGATCCGGTTCAAGGCTTCGGCCAACAGATCGCCTACACTGCCGGTCCGCTCACCCGGAAGCAGAATGAGCGTTCTATCTCCCGGTCCGGCAAACGTCGACATCCCGCAGCGAAAAAAGTCAATCGTCAGTTCCTGGTCGTCTGGAGTAAAATAAAGCCGTTTGGGCTGCCCCGTTGTGCCCGATGTGGTTAATGTAACAACCCGGCTGATATTGCTTTGGGACACACAGAGCATCCGCATGGCATTTCTCGTAATATCAGCGGAAGTCGTAAAGGGATACGAAGAAAACTCTTCAAAGCCGTTCAAGCTATTGGCCCGATAACCAGCCAAATGGCTGCGGTAAAAAGGGCTCGACGCTTGGGCCCGTTCCACGGTTTCTTTCAATTTGGCTAATTGATAGTCAGCTATTTGTTCTCTCGTCACCCAATTGTTCTTGACCCCAATTTTTTCAGCTGTCCAATCATCCAGCGGCGTTATCGGTAAACCGGTCATCATCATGTCCTCCTGTACAATGCCCGGCCATGCCGGTCAGTCAGATTATACGCGCAAAACGGGATCAGCCGGTTTTCCGGCCCGATAACATGAATATAACATTGTTTAAGCCGGTCTAAATCCAGTGTCCAGGCATCCTGAAACGCCATTCCGGATATGGCCAATTTGTACGTTGCAGCCCGCCCCAAGAATTCATCCAGACTATCTACATTGCCGACATCTGAGGGTTGATGGCAATTGGCGGATGCTGTTTGTGTTGGCGCCGACCATTGCCGGGCGACCACCTGTCTGGCCCGCTTCGCCGTCTCTACAGGCTTCCCGCCCTGGCAGCAACAACCGTCCGTTTTTTGTTGAAGGGGCTTGAATTCCCCATCCGGCATGAGAATAAAATCACCATGAAAAGAGCAGTAGGCATGTTCTCCGCCTGACGGTCGAAAATGACAGGCTTTGATCCGTCCATTCGTCTGCCTCTCAATGGCGGAAATCACTTGAGGAATAGTGATCCTGTCTTGATCGCCCGGTTCTTCCGGATAGCGGCCGAAATAACTGACCGGCTGAAAATGAACGCCCCGCACAACCGGCATATTTTGAATGGCAAAATCTAAAATTTCACCAATTTGGCTGTCATTTACTCCCGGGACCAAGGTCGGCACAAGCACGACACCAAGATCGTATTTTTTGCAGACTGCTACCACCTGTTTCTTATAAGCCAGCAACGGTTGGCCGCGTAATTTTGTATAAATAGAATCAACCATTCCGTCAAATTGCAAAAAAACACAGTTCAGGCCGGCTGCTTTCAATTTTTCCACATACGGCTCATCAGCCGCCAGACGGAGGCCATTGGTATTGACCTGAAAGAAATCGAAGCCCATTTGTTTCCCCATGGCTATGATTTCCGGCAGATCGTCCCGCATGGTAGGCTCACCGCCTGACAACTGAATATTATAAGGACCTCCGTTATCGAGGAGCATGCGGTACCAGCCCTTAATAACAGAGAAATCCGGCTCTTCTTTTTTGTCGGGTGACGCTTCGGCAAAACAGACGGGGCAGCAAAGGTTGCATTGATTGGTCACTTCCAATAAAACGCAGCAAGTTTGTTGGCGATGGTCCGGACATAATCCGCAATCAAAAGGACAACCCTGTTGCGTTTCTGTGGCACATGTTGACGGGGGGGAAGGAGGATACGAGTTGGTCCATTCCTGATAGTCCGGCTTTCCCTGCCAAATGCGCGCCTCATATTTCCCGTGTTCCGGACA
The DNA here is from genome assembly GCA_017861495.1 of Bacillota bacterium. The sequence continues at coordinate 1,790 of JAGFXW010000058.1, read as the reverse complement.
CTGTTTTCGCAAAAATACCTGGTTGCCCCTTAATACCCGCTCAGCCGGAATCCGTTGCAAACATTCCGGGCATACACTTTGCGTTTCACCCAGCACAATTGGTTGTGTTGCCATGATGCCATCATTAGGAAGCATAAGCCGTTATCACTCCGTATCTTTGCCTTGCCGGTTCAATAACTCTTCCAACAAGTCTTCAAATTGTTGTTTGCCAGCTTGCGGTTTCTGGTCTTGATATTGCGCTTTCACAACCGTATCATGTAAAATCCCTTTGACCGTTGTCCCATCAGCAAGGATCAACTTAAAAAAAGGGCGGGGGAAATTGCGGTGAAACGTTAATTTTCCGTTTTTTCCTAATTCGCAAATCATTTCTTCGGTCAGTTTCCGGGGAAGGCGGTATTCGTACATCTGGGTACTGGCAAAGCAGTTCTCCACCTTTTTGCATTCAACCCGCTTCATGCAGCATCTCTCCTATTGCCGCAAGGCAATCATCAATCTCCTGGTCGGTTGTAAAACGGGAAAGGCTTAAACGGACCGTTCCGGCTGGTGCTGTCCCTAAAAAAGAATGAATAAGGGGCGCGCAATGAAGGCCTGTGCGGCACACAATATCGAAACTTTTTTGCAATATTTCACCGACATCTTCGACGTCCCAAGTTTTCAAGGTAAAAGACACAACTGGAGTCCGTGGGGCCTGAACGGCAATGACATCCGCCCCTAATTCCTGCAATCCCATTGACAACCGTTCCGCCTTGGCCATTAAACTGTTGATATTCAAGGGGTTCTCATTTGACCACTTCAACGCCGCCGCCAGTCCGGCAATCGCGCAATCGTTCGGAGTTCCGGCTTCAAACCGGGTTGGCATCATCGGCGGCATTTCATCCAAATCGCTTTGAATTCCAGTCCCTCCGACCCATACAGGTTCCAATTCCGGGACCATGGCAGGCGCAATATACAAACCGCCTGTTCCTGTCGGACCCAATAAATACTTGTGCCCGGTAAAGGCCACCATGTCGAGATTCCACTGTTCCGGACAAACTGGAAATAACCCGAAGCTTTGCGAGGCGTCCAATAATGTAACCGCTCCGACCTGCTTGGCCCTCCCGCTTAGGACTGCCGCATTATTGACCGCGCCGGTCACATTGGAAGCATGCGTAAACACTGCAAGTTGAGGATGATATTTGTGCAGGGCTTCTTCCCATTCTTCCTCAATAATCCTTCCTACGCTATCGACGCGAACCATATGGACCTGAATTCCCTTGGTTTTCGCCAAATAATGCAGCGGGCGCAGCACGGAATTATGTTCAGCAGTTGTCGTGATCACATTGGCCCCTGGTTTCCATTTCAAACCATGCAAAGCAACATTCAAAGCATGGGTCGCGTTCGGAGCAAACACAATTTGGTTTGGTTCTTGTACTTGCAACAAATTGGCCAATAATTTGCGGCACTCGCCGGCAACATCCGGTCCGCTGAAACCGGAACGTCCGGCGTGGTAAGGAATCCTGCGAATGCAATCCGCCATCGTATCGCCCAGATTCGGCGCTTTCGGCCAGGAAGTCGCGGCATTATTTAAGTAAATAAGCTTCATATTATCCCCCCGTTTCTATGCCAATTGACCAAACTGTTTGGCGCCGAGAATACACAAAGCTTTTTTCTTGATTGTCTCTGCTGTGTTTATTTTTCGCTGGATTGCCGTTAAAATTTCCGGATTACCGTGGAATCGTTGCAATGCCGGGTTAAACCGTTCGGCAAGAGACACCCTTTTATCCCCTTGCACTAATTTGTCGGCCAGAAAA
>JAGFXW010000057.1 GCA_017861495.1 Bacillota bacterium | reverse complement strand
ATACTTGTGCTGCTTCTTTTTGTCCGGCACTGGCAGTAATGCGAACAATGATCTCTCCATTTCTGGCCAGTAAAGCTAACGTTGGGTTGCTTTGCGCTAAAATATAGTCTTTAATTTCTTCTTCTAATGCCGATTCGGTAATGCCATGGGTTCGTAAAATCCGCGAAGCAATCGTGCCTTGAACGCCAAAACGCTCTTGCAAATACGGAACTACGCTCTGCTCAAACATTTTTTGCATCTCGTGGGGTGGTCCGGGTAGGTTGATAAAAGTAGCCTTGGTTGTTTCAACAACAACACCAGGCGCCGTTCCCCGCTCATTTGGCAGCGCCAGTCCCCCTTCCGGGATCATAGCTTGCCTGAGGTTATTCGAGGTCATTGATCGGTGCAGCTTGGCAAACCGGTTGCGAATATTTTCTTCACTTGGTTTATGTAATAAAAGCTTTTTATTGGTAATTTCAGCAGTAATTTCTTTGGTGATATCGCCTTGCGTAGGTCCAAGACCGCCCGTTGTAATAACAATATCGGCCCGGTTACGGGCCGTTTCCAGAACTTGAGCCAATCTGGCGCGATTATCGCCTACAGTAGTTTGGAGCAATACATTGAAACCAAGTTCGTTAAGACGTTTTGCCAAATATGGCGCGTTTGTATTTATAATCTCTCCTAATAATAACTCAGTTCCGGTGCTTATTAACTCAATGATCATATTTCTTCCCCCGTTCTTCCACTGAAGCGGCCGGTATTATTCAGGCAATATTTCTGCCAGTAAATCATAAGTGAACCCTTGCACCACTTGGGCACGTACAATTTGGCCGCGTTGCAGCGCCCCGGCATTTTCAATAAAAATCCGACCGTCAACGTCAGGCGCTTCACGATAAGACCGTCCATAGGCAATGTCAGAATTTTCTTCCGTAAATCCTTCAATCAACACATCAATAATTTGACCTTCCAATTTTAAATTCAGGTGTTCGGAAATTTTACACTGCATTGCCATCAGCATATGGTATCTTTCTTGTTTCACTTCCTCAGAAACTTGATTTGGCATTTTGGCAGCCGGCGTATTTTCTTCTTGTGAATAAACAAACACACCCATTCGTTCAAACTGTTGTTGTTCAACAAATTGGCAAAGATGATGGAATTGGTCTTCTGTTTCACCCGGAAAACCGACAATCATTGAAGTGCGGATTACGACGCCAGGGATTTGTTGCCGCAATTTTGTCAGCAAACCCGTTATTTCTTCCGGGGTATCCTTTCGGTTCATGGCTTTTAGTATTTCACCATCTGCGTGTTGTAACGGCAAATCTACATATTTGCAAACTTTGGGTTCGTTGGCTATCAAATCGATCAGTTCATCAGAAAAATATTTAGGATAACAATATAGTAACCGAATCCAATGGATACCCTCTATTTTCACCAATTCTTGCAGCAATTCGGTTAATTGTGGTTTCCCGTATACATCTTTACCATAGCTGGTTGTATCTTGGGCAATCAGATTAATTTCCCGTACCCCGCGTGCGGCAAGGTTTTCTGCTTCGCGGACAATCGACGGGATCGTACGACTGCGAAATGATCCTCTTACTGTTGGGATCACGCAATAAGAACAACAATTATTGCAACCTTCAGCGATTTTAACGTATGCACTGTATTCTGGAGTAGTAGTTATGCGCGGCATCGTTTCATCATAAATGGAATCCGCTGCGCCGACCAACAAAAGACGACGGCCTTGCATTGTGGCGTCGACCGCCTCCATAATCCGATGCCATGCGCCAGTGCCGATAATTGCATCGACTTCCGGCAACTCATCGAGTAATTCCTGATGATACCGCTGTCCCAGGCAACCGGCAACGATAAGCGAACGGCAACGACCGTTTTTTTTATATTCTGCCATTTGCAAAATGGTGGATATCGATTCTTCTTTCGCAGCATCAATAAATGTGCACGTATTAATAATTAAAATATCTGCTTCTTGCGGATCATCCGTAATAGCCAGATTATTTTGTGTTAATATGCCGAGCATTACTTCGGTATCTACCAAGTTTTTGGCACAGCCTAGACTAATAAAACCAATTTTAAGCATTCAGCGCCTCCTATTTTGTCTCTTTAGGAGCAAGTCGTATCGTTTGCACCCAAGTATCCATTAGTTTTTGTTTTTCTTTCGCAGATGAATTAGGAACAGATTCCCATAATTCTAAATTTTTCATTGCCAAGTTTTTTATCATCCGGCTCTCCGGATTTACTGGAACGAAAAAATATTTATTTTTCTGCATTGTCCATTGTGCATTATCTTGCAATAACCAATCAACGAGCATAATGCTATCTGTTTGACGGGTTGCCTTTTTTACCAGAGCTGCGCCGGTTAAATAAAATGCCGTGCCATCTTCCGGATAAAGTATTTTTATGGGAAATCCGTCATTAATATAACGAATTGTTTCACTTTGGACCGCAATGGCAACGTCACATTCACCAAATCCAACCATTCGTATCGGCGTTGTTAGAAATTTGGCATATTGAACAATTTGCGGGTGAATTTTTTTAAAGAAAGCCAGAGTCTCTGTTTCGCCCTTGAGGGCAGCCATCATATGTAATACCGTGGCGGAAGCATCGGCAGTCATAAAATCAGTGATCCCCAGGCGAATTTTAGGACCGTCTTCCTTTGCAATAAGATCATTCCATGTACGAAGATCAACAATGTTAGTCCGGATGAAATCTTGATTTGCGGCAAAAATAACCGGATCATACCAAACACCCGTCCAATAGTTATCAGCATCGACAAACTGTTCCGATACGAGATCGATTTGTTCTGAAAAACAAGGTTCCAACAGATTCAATTGTTTGAGTTGGACAAGCACTGCTTGGTCAGCCAATACTACATCCGCTTGCGGCATGTCTTTTTCAGCCGCCAGACGCGCAATTAAGTCTTGTCCAGACAATAAAACAATATTTACGTGGATTTTATAGTCTCTTTCGAAATCTTGCGCAAGCAATGAAACCTGTTCTGCCGGCAGCGTTGTATAAACCGTAATACTATTGCCGTTTTCCGGAATTTTTTTGTCAGCGTGACCAGAAAGATAAGTTAACCCTAAAACCGTTGTAAACAGTATAAAACAAGATATTAAAAACAAAGGCGCATAACGACGCATAGTATCCTCCGTTAAAAGTTGCATGTTAAAAATTACATTCGCGACATATATAAAAAAATCCTACCGCTAAAAAGACTGTAACTTTAGTTCAAAAATGAAGGTTAGTGTGATAAAATGAACAATATATGGAAGGAGTGTTGTCATGAAGAACATACCCAAACAGGCAGTTTCATACAGACCGTCATGGTTGGCTTTTTTTCACCCTAACCTAACTTTGGGACTCATCATTATTGGGTTGTTTTTATCTTTTATTGCTGTTCTTAGTTTATTTGGCATTTATGATGCAGCAACAAAAGGAAACAGTGTTGAAATGATGCAATCAGGGTTTCGTATGCTGCTGTACGCAGTCCCAGCTTATGGAATATTTCGGTTGAAAAAATGGGCGCGTAAGCTCGAATTAATTTTATCTGTCTTTTTGGTTATATTAGCCGCTTTTTTGATCGTCATATATTTGACGGATAACAGTGAAAGCGCTTTACTAGTTATGGGGGTCGTCATCCTGATTATTCATGGGTCAATTGCTAAATATCTTTTGTCCTCTAAATGCCGTCAAATTTTTGGTTTGGAGGCAAAGATAAAATAGAGCAGAAAACTTAGCGCGACTTTTTATTCCGTGTCGGCGTAAGCCGGCGCGGTTTATTTTTTTCATTTTTATTATTGTTTTTATAATCAGTGCGATCCGTTTTCAGGGGCCGAATAAGACATTTAGGGCCGTAACCGATCAAATCCATACGACCGGCTGCTTTTAACGCTTCAGTAACGAGTTGGTAATTAGCTGGATTGCGATATTGCAGTAAAGCGCGTTGCAACTGTTTGGAGTGTAAATCACGGGCAACATATATTTTTTTGCCGGTCAAAGGATTGATGCCGGTATAATACATGCATGTCGAGAGACTGCCCGGTGTGGGAATAAAATCCTGTACTTGCTGTGGATAGTAGTTTAAATCACGAATAAATTCCGCAAGTTCAATTGCTTCTTTTAAGCCAGCCCCGGGATGACTGGACATAAAATAGGGTACAAGATACTGTTCTTTACCTATTTTTTGATTAGTGAGTTGAAACGCTTTGGCAAAGCGCAAGTAAACCTCTTTCCCCGATTTGCCCATTAAATCCATAACGGTATTAGAAACATGCTCCGGTGCAACTTTCAGTTGGCCGCTCACGTGATATTGGCATAGTTCCGTCAAAAAATCTTGGTTCTTACCAGCCATTAGATAATCATACCGCAGGCCGGAACGGATAAAAACTTTTTTTATACCCGGCAATGCGCGTAACTTGCGCAATAAACTGAGGTAATCAGTATGGTCGGTATTTAAATTTTTACAAGGTGACGGAAACAGGCACTGCCGGTTTTTACAAGCTCCCTGTGTTTTTTGTCGGCTGCAAGCTGCATGGCGGAAATTTGCTGTAGGGCCGCCCACATCATGGATATAGCCTTTGAAATCCGGTAAATTCGAAATCAGCGCAGCTTCTTTCAATAAAGATTGCTGGCTTCGATTTTGAATTATACGTCCTTGATGTGAGACAATTGCGCAAAAAGAGCAGCCGCCGAAGCAGCCGCGTTGGCTGACCAAACTGAATTTTACTTCTTGAATAGCCGGAACTCCGCCAACGGCGTCATAGGCCGGATGCCATGTACGTTGATAAGGAAGTTCATAGATTTCATCCATTTCCTCTGTCGTTAATGGTTCAGCCGGCGGATTTTGCACCAGGTAATTGGCACTATGTTTTTGAACAAGTTGTTTGCCCCGCACAGGATCTTGTTCCAGATATTGCGATTTAACCGCTGCGGCAAAGGCTCCTTTATCTGAACTGACTTCTTGATAGCCGGGAACTTCGATATATTGGCCGGTAATGTCATGGGGGTTGTTTGTTAACCAACAGGTTCCACGCACGTCGCGAATGTCCGAAACTTTTGTGCCGGTTGACAATTTAGCAGCAATTTCGAGGATTTGTTTTTCACCCATCCCGTAGACTAAAAGATCAGCCATGCTGTCAATAAGAAGCGAGCGGCGAACACTATTTGACCAGTAGTCATAATGGGCAAAGCGACGCAAGCTAGCTTCGATACCGCCGATGATCAACGGCGTCTTCTTCCACAATTCCCGAATGCGGCTGCAATAAACAAGGGTAGCTCTTTCCGGCCGAAGTCCCGCCTGCCCCCCAGGCGAATAGCTATCCGTACTGCGGGATTTCTTGGCAGCCGTAAACTTATTTAACATTGAATCAAGATTGCCGGCCGAAACGAGGACTCCAAGACGCGGCCTGCCCATTTTTGCAAAATCATTTGTGCTGCGCCAATCAGGTTGAGCAATAATACCAACCCGGTAACCATGTTTTTCGAGTAAACGGCAAAGAATGGCCGGGCCAAAACTCGGATGATCCACATAAGCGTCACCGCTGATGAATAAAAAATCCAGGGTATCCCAACCGCGTTCCTTCAAATCTTCCTGACAAACTGGAAGAAATTTATTTTGCATTACTTTTTCTCCTATTTTATATTTATTAAACTAAAGAAGCCTTTACGGCTTCTTTGTGGTGTTTAATGAAAATGTTTTTTCAACAACTTCCCCTTTGCCGCCGATTTTATTGACATTTTGCCCGTTAAATATTAAGTCAACCGCTTCGGCATTTCCTACCTTAATTATTAATGTTTGCTTTGCTGTCCAAGTCATCGATGTTCCATTTTGTGGAATTCCTTCATAGACTTCTTTTCCATCCGCAGTAATTAACGTCCAGCATTGATCGCTAAATTTTGCAGTAATTACAATTGTCTGAACAGCAGGCTGGTCTATTTTGGCAATTGGCGCAGGGGCTGTTACCGATTGCCGGGAGGACACCAGAGAAGAACCCGCCGGTGTCGATGGTCCCGAAGATAATACATACCAACCGGTGCCCAATAGAATACAGCCAACTGCAAAGCCAGCTAAAATTTTCCGGTTTTTTAAAAATCTGCTTGTATTTGGTGACGTTTGTTGGGCTGGAATTATTGTTTCGCTGATTATTTGTTGTGGTGGCGGAGTTTGATTTTTTCGATACAAATCTACGATTTCAGCACCGTTTAAACCAAGATAGTTTGCATAATTACGAATGAAGCCCTTTAAATATACTTCGCCGGGGATAATATGATATTCTCCGTTTTCAATTGCATTAAGGTATAAAACTCTTATATTAACGGCATTTTCAATATCCTTTAGTGACAATCCCCTACTTTCCCTTTCCTTGCGAAGAAGTTCACCGAGCGTTTCCAAACACATTCCCTCCCAGCTTATTCAAATACTCCATAATTTCTGCAGCGGCCTGGTTAAGATCATCGGCATTTACAATTAAGTCGAATCTGTTTTTATCTGATTTGTTGTAGCCATACAAAGGATCGTAGTAATCTGTTAATAAAGTGGTAATTACTTCTTCCACTTTATTCGCCAAAAGAGCTTCCTGTAGAGCTGCTGTTTTTTTCTTTCCCAAGCGATTCTGCAAGGTTTGAAGACTACTCATTATATCTTGACGGTTTTGTTCTGAAAGGTCAAGATATTCTATTTTTAAGCGATCTACTCGTTTTTCTATGCTCGCTTCAATTAAGATTCTCTTTCCATTTTGCATTGTTTGAAAAAATTTGTCAGGAATGTATACTTTTCCAATTCTTTTACTCTCGCACTCAACCAAGAGAAAAGGCGCGGTATGAACTGTTTGTAATTCCGCAAATAAGTTAGCTTCGAAGTTCGGGGTTGTGGTTGGTGTCCCCAATCCCACTTGTCCAAATACCGAACCCCGATGATTGGCCAAGTGTTCAAGATCGATAGTAGGACATCCCTGAGTAGCCAATAAGTTCAATAACAAAGTTTTACCGACCCCTGTTGATCCGGAAACAACAATTAAAGGACCGGACAGATTGACGCGATCCAACCCATCAAGAATGTAACGCCTATGCACTTTATATCCGCCAACCAATTGATAAGCGGGAATATTCATCAAATCTAAAATACGCACTATAGACTGTGAACGCATTCCGCCGCGCCAACAATATACAATAACCATGCCATCGGGCGGCAAAATGGTGCGAATGCTGTCAATCATTGCCGGTAGTTTAGGAGAAACAATAGAAAGACCGTGCTTTTTTGCATCAGATTGCCCGGCGTTCTTATATATTGTACCCACTTCTGCCCGTTCATTATCAGAAAATAACGGAACATTAATTGCACCTGGGATATGGCCTGCCGCAAACTCAACCGGGGATCGAACATCAACCCACACCGAATTCGTTTGTTGCAGGGCTGCTTCTAGAGTAATTGTGTTGTTCAAAGATTTTTCACCAACATATCATTCTGTATTTTGCATGCAAGAAAATAAGATTATTGCATCATTTAATTTTATCATATTATTGTTCCAATGTGACAAAAAATTTTTGAATACGAAAAAATTTGAACAACTTACAAAAATGCGCTTTAGAGTTTGTTAAAATACCGCGCGTAAACTTGATCGGATGTCATAATAATTTCCCGTGCCTTACTGCCGATATTTGGTCCTACAATACGCATTTCTTCCATGGCATCAATTAAGCGCGCCGCTCTTGTATAACCAATGCGGAATTTACGCTGCAGCATGGATACAGATGCCTGGCCTGTTTCCAAAACCATGCTCACAGCTTCTTCTAATAATTCATCCGTAAATTTTTCTTGTTCCCTTTTCTCCGCTGTCTCTTCGCCTGTAACTCCTATTTCTATATATTCCAGAATCCCTTGCTGTTTAATAAACGTAAGTAAATCCTCAACTTCATTATCACTGATAAAAGCGCCCTGCACCCGAACCGGTTTTGGCGAACCAACCGGATAAAACAGCATATCCCCTTTACCTAACAATTTTTCTGCTCCGCCCATATCCAAGATCGTTCTGGAATCAACCTGAGATGATACGGCAAACGAAATTCTGGACGGGACATTGGCTTTAATTGTGCCTGTAATTACATCAACGGAAGGACGCTGAGTGGCTAACACTAAATGTAAACCAGCCGCCCGGGCCATTTGTGCGAGACGACATATGGCGTCCTCTACATCGACGGGAGCAACCATCATCAAATCCGCCAACTCGTCGATAATAATAACAATTAACGGCAGCTTCTCGTCCACAACCAGTTCATTATAACGGGCAATATCACGAACTCCGGTTTCAGCAAATAAAGCATAACGATTTTCCATTTCTTTAACGGCCCAACGCAATGCGCCGGCCGCTTTTTTTGCATCGGTTACAACCTGGGTCAGCAAATGAGGAATTCCATTATAACTGGAAAGTTCCACGACCTTGGGATCGATGAGGACCAATTTTACTTCATTCGGCTGTGCTTTAAACAATACACTGGTAATTAACGTATTGATGCAAACACTTTTCCCTGATCCTGTCGCACCGGCCACTAACAAGTGCGGCATTTTTGCCAAATCGGCAATGATTGGTTGCCCGGCAATATCTTTCCCGAGCGCCACTGTTAGTTTCGAAGAAGATTTAGCGAACTCTGAACTCTCCAAAACATCCCGAAGGGGGACGCTGTTCACTTCCTTATTGGGAACTTCAATCCCAATTGCAGCCTTCCCGGGTATAGGAGCTTCTATTCGAACACCGGGAGCAGCTAATTTCAACGCAATATCATCCGCTAAATTGACAATTTTAGAAACTTTGACGCCGGGAGCAGGAGCCAATTCGTAACGCGTAACCGTTGGTCCCTGGCATATATCAACAATCTTCGCCCCTACACCAAAATTTTCTAACATTTCCTCTAAAATATGGGTATTTGTAGTAATTTCTTTCGGCAAGCGCGAGTTTTTCACTGGATTAGAACGTTTTAATAATGACAATGGGGGAACGACATATGATTTTTCCGCATTATTTTCCGCAGCAATTTCGGAGCTCATTGCAACGGGGCTTTTTTCTACCAGTGGTGTATCGTCTTCCTTTGGTATTTCGCACGCGGGAACAATATGTTTTTTTACGTCCCGTTCTTGATTGTAGAAAGAACGACGTTTACTAACCGGATCTTTAGGGGGATCTTCTTCCGTAAAAATATGAGCTGATAAAGTTTCTTTCGCGTTCGCGACCGTTTCAAGCGCTTTATCCTTGGTTTTTACGATCGTGCGGCTTAAAGACCAAGTAAATACGAGGATTACAGTGCATATTGATACGGCAATGAGAACGACGAGAGTGCCGTCAGTTCCAAACATTTTACGCAATCCAAATAAAACAAAACCACCTAGCAATCCCCCGCCAGGCACCAAACTTTGCGGCAAAATTTCTTCACCTACCGGAATGCGGATGTGGTGAAAGACCGCCAGAAAACAAATATACAGTAACGAATAACCGAAAAACTTCGGAGTATAATGAATTTTATTACGGGTCCATGCGTAACGGGAACCTATAATAAAAATAACAATCGGCAGAATAGCAGCGCCAATGCCAAAAACGTTCTCGAGCAGGCGGGCAATAAAAAGTCCAACCGGACCGGTGTTTGCGCCGAACAGGCTGATGAGGGAAAAAATTGCAATTGTGATAAATAGAATGCCAAGTAATTCGTATTTAAATTCAAGATTCATTTTAGGAAGCCATTTAGTAAGAAGCCGTTTAGGCAAATATATCACCTCAAAATAAAGTAGTTCGATACAGTCAATGAATCCCCTTTTATTTCTATAAAAAACCCTGTTCTAATGTTTTTTATCACAAAGAGAAGCCGGCGCGCCTGCGCCGGCTCTCGGTTGTAAAACAAGAATGTGTACGATGTTTTGCAATTTAAAAATCAACAGTTTTGAAAATCTTGATTGTGTATCGAAAAAGCTTGTCTTAATTACAGAAGACCTTGTTCCTGCATTACTTTACGGACTTGATCCGTTTCTGCTGCTGTGGCCGGGATCAGCGGCAAGCGGAACGGACCGGCTTTTTGACCGATCAAGTTAACGGCGGTTTTAACGGGAATGGGGTTTGTCGTGATAAAGATTACCTTAAATATAGGTAGTAATTCTTGATGAATAGCCATCGCTTCCGCCATGTTGCCAGCAAAATAAGCGGCGATCATATCCTGCATTCGTTGTCCGACAAGTTGCGCGGCAACGCTGATAATTCCGGCGCCGCCAACAGATAAAATCGGCAGCGTTAAGCTGTCGTCACCGCTGTAAACAAGAAAATCGTCAGGAGTGGTACGCACAATTTCTGATGCTTGATCCAAATTGCCGCTAGCTTCTTTTACCGCAACAATGTTTTTTATTTCTGCCAGTCTGGCGATGGTTGCAGGCAGAATATTGGACCCAGTTCTGCCTGGAACGTTGTACAAAATGAGTGGCAGCTCTGTTGCTTCCGCAATCGTCCGAAAATGTTGATAAAAACCTTCTTGCGGCGGTTTATTATAGTACGGCCCTACCAACATGGCTCCATGAACGCCTAACTTTTCTGCTGCCACTGTCATTTCAAGCGATGCGCGGGTATCGTTCGACCCGGTTCCGGCAATTACTGTAGCGTGATCACCTACGGCATCAAGAACAGTGCTGAACAAGCGTAATTTTTCTTCTTTGCTCATCGTAGCCGATTCACCGGTGCTCCCGGCAACGACTAAACCGTCAGATCCATTATTGACTAGATATTGAGCATATTTACCGGCCTGTTCATAATTTATACTTAGATCATCATTAAACGGAGTCACCATGGCAGTTAGGACTCTTCCGAATTTCATTGCTTTTCCCTCCGATTTGATTTTGGCATATTACGAAATTTTCCCTAATTCGAATGTTTCATGTAAAGCCTTCACTGCTTTTTCTACATCC
>JAGFXW010000223.1 GCA_017861495.1 Bacillota bacterium | reverse complement strand
CTGTAACCCCGCCTCCTTAGCTCGCGACCTAGCTTTACTTAATGATCTAGGGTATATTACAAGGGAGATACAACCAGTGGATATGTTCCCGCAGACGTATCACGTTGAGACAGTGGTTCTCCTCGAAAGAAAACACAACACAAAATAGCGTGCAAGTAGCTGAGTATCAACACTATATATTGTGGTTGAATATGTTCCTGCATATATACATAGCTGAGTTGAACTCACATATCATGTGGAAGGCTAATCAACATTTCGCGAAAAAGTGAATATGTTGATTAGCCTTATATCTTTTTATTAGATGTATAGCTTGATAATAATTGACTTCAGAGCGTTAATAGACATACAAAAACGCAGGAGGAAATTATTATGAGTAGAACTATTAAAACATTGTGTTGGGTATATGCATCTAAGAAGGAGATTTTTAAAGAATGGATTTCCGGTAAGGTTGAAGGTTCTCTTGCGGTTGGGAAAAGGTATGTTGCGCAAAAAGAGATGATAAAGCATTATGGATTTTCAATATCAAAAAATTGCAGATGCTGTATAAATGAAATTGAGGCTGAAACTGTAAAAGATATTTTCATGATGTATTTGTTTGGCGTTCCGATAAATGATATTTGTAAAAAGCTCGCGAATTATCAAAGAAAGACCCCCAATGGCTTGAGTCTATGGAGTGTTGAGATGGTTCATGATATTCTCAATGATGAAAGCTACACTGGATATCAATTTATTTCTGAAAATGATACTGTGATGATAATGCAGGTGGGTTGGTCAATCATTCCTAAAAAAATATTTGCTGTGACACAGGAGAGGAATACCTTGTATGATAATATATGTAACCAAGGAAACTTTCGACAAATATAAATTGAAGCGGCCCGAGGATTTAAAGCCGCCGTTGGATGAATTGGCACGAACAACCATAGAGAAAGAAGCTGGAGATAGACTCTGTGAGTGGGGTGGCAAGCTATTTTATTTTGACCGTAGAAAATGCATTCAAATTGTTAATTTCGCCAGCAAGTTTACGCTGTTTTTAGTAGATGTTAAATTGAGTGACTTATCTAACCTAGGGGCTTATATTGCTGAATACATATTTGATATTTATTCAGCGGACAAAAAAATGTTAAGTGCACTGGAGCGAATGTTTGAAGAACATCGATATATGTGCTTTTCTAAGCTTACGGATAAAAGTATTATTTCCACACTTAATTCAACTCAGAGTCGCTTTGCAGAAGACGGATATCGCTTCTACGAGTTTATTAGCGACGGGATTTTGCGTACCAAAGATATTAACCGCAAGGTAAACTCTAATTGGCTTTTTACGATGAAGATTAATAATAAAACTGATTATTTTTATGCTTGCGAGAAGTTTAGAGAGCTGGTACTCGATCGGTATGGAGAGTAGAGCAGACATTTGTTTGGATGAATAATTATTGTTTGAAGGGAATATGAAAGCTGGGGGGCGGTATGTTGGAGAATAAAAAAATAGAATACATACCTGCAAAGCCTCCGAAACGAGAACAGCGTGTGGGCATTTACGCCAGGGTCAGCACAAACAGCGCAGAACAATTACAAAGTCTTACCGCCCAAGTATCACACCTGACAAGAGTCACAGCCGCTAATAAAAAATGGTTACTGGTAGATTTATATATGGACATTGCATCAAGCAAAACTGGTTCCTCACGGAAAGAGTTCTACCGGATGCTGCAGGATTGCCAATCGCATGATTTGGATATCATCTTTGCAAAGAGCATCAGTAGATTTGGAAGGGATACTGTAGAAGTTCTCCATGCTTTAAACCAGTTAAAACTTCTTGGCGTGCGTGTTATATTTGAGCAGGAAGAGCTGGATACCGCTAACATAGACAGTAGTCTAATGATTTCGATTGTTGAAGCCATCGCACAAGCTGAGAATGAATCGCGTAGCGATAATATTAAATGGGGCATAAAGCAGCGCGCCGCAAGTGGCACATCAAAGCTGTATAACAGAAAGTGTTACGGTTATACGAACGCCAGTGATGGCAGTCTGATTATCGAAAAGGCAGAAGAAGAAATTGTAAAAATGATTTTTGATTTATATCTGCAGGGCAACAGTGTGATCGGTATTGTATCCGAATTGGAACGTTTGGGGATCAATTCCCCTACAGGGAAGGATAAGTGGTGCAAGCGGACGATTGATGTAATGCTTAGTAATGAAAAATACACGGGAAATGTCCGGCTGCTGGATGATGGAAAGCATGATGCGCACTATCTGGCGCAGGATAATAATCCGATTATTATATCCAAGGAAACATTTCAAGCGGTGCAGCTTGAAAAACAGCATCGGAGCAACGTTGCAAAGGACGAAAATGGTAACCGGAGAAAAAGCAAAAAATACAGTTCAAAGAGGTGAAATCGCAAAATAGCCTAATTGAAAGCAATAGGCCGGAAAGATAGATGGACTTCAAACATAGGCAAATAGAGCGTTTTGCCATGCTTTTCAAAAGTATGAAAAAGCCTAATAATTTCACGTTGAGACAGTCACACTCCTGCAAAGGAAAAACACCACAATATAATGTGTAAAACCAGTAATCCAGCCACAATATGATGTGTTGTGGCTGGATTTTTGATATGTTTCTGCAGACGTCTACGGTTGTGAACGAACCTATCTTCTGTTCTCATAGACGTTGCACGTCGAGTGCGTGGCGTTGATAGAGCGGAAAAAGCCTTGAACCATAAGGCTTAAGGCTTTAAATGAATTGAATATGTGTTTATTGTGTTCGCTTAGACGTGAAGTTTAGGCGAATTTTTCTTTTAAGGGGGTGGTGGCTTTTAACCTTTACGCGAAAGTAAGGGAATTTTGCGTAAAGGTATTAGTGAGAAAAAATGGTACTGGGTGTAAGAGCTATATGAGTTTCATAAATCATCCCCGCCAATCGGATCAATACCCAGCCCTGCTAGAAGTTCATTACACTCCGGTAGCGTGTGGGTGTAGTACCCATCTAACAGGAAACGATACGCCATGTGCTTCTCGCTGGCTATAAAGGAAAACCTGGACTTTCCGATAAGGTCGTAGCTCGCCGGCGGCTCCAATTTTAGGCCGACACACAGTGCTACGAGGGTCTCAAGGGTTGTTTTGCATTCCTCATCGTTACGGAGCCTCTGAATGGTTTTCGGGCTAATGCCGCAACGCTCAGCCAGTGTTTCCACCGTGACTCTCTGCCTTTCCATTAAGCCTTTTAGCGTACCAGTAAAACTTCCAGGCTGATTCCGCATAAACTCTGCAAGTTCCGCATTGCGCGCCCGCAGCATCTCGATGTTGCCGGGCGTTTCGGTGTTCCCACCGTTGCTGAATCTGGCCTCGAAGACGATATCAGATTTGTCGTCCCTGCACAAGACGCACTCGGTGTAATAATCCTTCCCGTATCTTGAGCCGGTCTTTATGTAGAGATCAAAGACCAAACAGCATTCGTCGGTGTGGAGCCGGGCATATTCCGTCATGTATGGAACGCCGTCCGCGTCGACGTTTATGTATTTCAGGTTGTTGACCACAAAATGAGAGTCGATAAAAATGTAATTCCCGCTCTCGATTTTTGCCCTCAAATTCAGATTTAGGGTAGCCTCTGCGACTGCATCGTTAAAACTGATCGAGAATGTCTGATTACGCTCAAGGGAGCCTTTCTTGAATCCATGCGGCCGGACGTAGCGCCCGTCGATATATGTAAAGGTTCCGACAGCTTCCTCAAACCCCAGGTCGACCAGTCTGATTTTAGCCGCTGTACGAGACACCATAAAGAACGCAGCCACCTCGTCGATAACAGCCTCCATAATGTCCACGATATTATCGGTGTTCATCAGGTGCCGGTAAAGCTGGATAAGTTCAAACGCCTTAACCTTAGTCTGCGTGTAGGGCATCTGGATACGGGGCGTGAGAGCGTTTGCCTGCCACTCCATAAATTCCGTGGCCGACCCCAACTGACTGTTCTTAACACCTCCCTCAACCCGGCACTTTATCTTCGTTGCCTCGGCGTTATACAGTCGCTCAAGCTCAAATGCTTTGCGATGCATGTCCCAATGAACACATTCATGTACGATGGTGTTATTTACGGAACCGAGATTGCGCAGGAAGTATGCGTTGGGATCGACGAAAATCTCGCCGGGCGTGACGGCAACGGCCATATATTGACCGACTTCTTTATCATAATACTGCGAC
>JAGFXW010000056.1 GCA_017861495.1 Bacillota bacterium | reverse complement strand
CTTAGGTCGGGGATCAACAGGCTATAACACTCGAACTAAGTTCGCTCTAAGGGTTCGGCGGGGCAATAACCCCCTCCGAACCTAAGGCTCACTTATATTGCAGGGGAGGAACTACCATGAATTTTGATTTTTCTTATGCGGATTATGCATTTGTTAACGGCAAGGTAATTACCGTGAATGAAAATGACGATTTGGCGGAAGCTGTGGCTGTAAAAGGGAATAAGATTATCTATGTTGGCGACCGAAGCGGATTAGACAAGATTATCGATGAAAAAACCAAAGTAATCGATTTAAAAGGCCGGGCTTTAACGCCAGGATTCATCGATTGCCATTTTCACCCGATCCTGTACGGTTTCTTTGACGGGGCCATCATTGATATCACGCATTCCCGGGCCAAATCAATTGCTGAAATCCAGGCAATCATTAAAGCCGAGGTTGCGAAAAAGAAAAAGGGTGAATGGATTAAGCTGTGGGGATATGACCAGAATAAGGTTGCTGAAAAAAGGCATGTGACCATAGAAGATTTGGATGCCGTTGCGCCCGATAATCCGGTGCAATGCATGAGAACCTGCGGGCATTTAGGCATCTACAACACATTAGGTTTGGCGGCAGGCGGCATCCATGGACCGGAAGATGCTGCCAAATTTGAAAAGGACCAAGTGGTTGTTGAAAATGGGAAACTAAACGGTATGACGAAGGAACAGGCAAACTTCTTCTTATGGTCAAAGGTAGTCTATACCGATGAAGAAATGCGGCAAGCCTTGAAAAAATCAAATGATTTATTATTGAAATCCGGGGTTACCTCAGTCCATGATCCGGGTGCGTGTGATGCGCAGTCCTATGGCATTATGCAAACGGCCTGTATGGACAGGGAATTTAAGCCGAGAGTCTATGCCATGCTGCACAGTATATTTGGCAAGCCGTACTCGATGAAGGACTGTGATCATTTCTTGGGTTTGGGTTTGCATAGTGGTTTCGGCAATGATAAGTTTAAGTTAGGCACGCTTAAAATTATGATTGATGGCGGAACAAGCGGGCCTTCCTGCGCAACAAGAGAGCCTTACAGCCATGATCCCAACCTTCCCGGGATTTTAACGTGGACTCCGGACGAGGTTGACGCAATGATTGAACGGGTAAACGATGCCGATTGCCAGATGACAGCGCATGCGGTCGGTGATTTGGCGGTCGAGATGATGATCCATGGGTATGAAAAAGCGTTGGCAAAGCATCCCCGGGAAGACCACCGGCATAGGATTGAGCATTGCGGCATTACCGACGAGGATTTAATTGCGAGAATGGCGGCAATGAACATTATTCCCGTTTCAAACCCCGCTTTTATGACGATCAACGGTAGTGACTATCATCGTTACTACGGAGATCGGGTGGATTATATGTTTGCCGCCCGAAGCTATATTGACGCGGGGCTTAGACCGGTGATCGGAAGCGATGCGCCCACTGCCGATGAAAGTGTTATGCGGGGCTTGGACGGAACTGTTAACAGGATTGACCGAAAAACCGGCGAAGTAGTCGGTGCCAAACAGAAAATCAGTATGCAGGAAGCGCTCCGGCTGTATACAATTAATGGCGCTTATGCAAGTTATGAAGATGCCATTAAGGGCAGCATTGAGGTGGGAAAATTAGCGGACTTGGTTATTCTCTCTGAAGACATTATGACCTATCCGCCAGAAAAGGTCATGGATATCCAAGTGGATATGACGATGATTGACGGAGAAGTTGTTTATGCGAGAGCAGGAATATAGTGAATAATTAATAACAAAAATGAAGCAGGTTCTTTTGGACACCAGGCAAATCAGGGCAGGCTCCGCGCAATTGCGGGGCCTTTTGCTATCTCAATGGTCGGTTGATTTTCGCCGGATGGGCAGAAGAAACAAGGAATTTAGCATATTGTCACGAATTTACAATATATTGCGAAGGAAATTTATTGGTAAAAATCAACAAATAAAATCAATTGACGGGGGGAGAAATGGGATGACGATACAGGAAAAGCTGGAGAGGAACAAAAAGAACGTAACTGAATTCTACGATTTGATTATCAATAAAAAGGATTATGAAACGGCAAAAAAACTGTATATTGGACCCCGGTACAAGCAGCATAATCCTTTGGTGAAAGATTACCCGGAAGGGTTAAAAGAATTTATCGATTTTCTGAAAACGAATTGCCCGGAAGCCCGCAGTGAAATCATTCGTACTTTTGCCGATGGCGACTATGTTATCCTTCACGTCCGTTCGATCCGCTCGCCGGAAGAACAACGGGCAATTATTGAGATTTTCCGCCTCACGGACGATGGCAAAATTGATGAGCACTGGGATGTCATTCAACCCATCCCGGTTACTGCTGCGAACTCCAACAGCATGTTTTGAGCGCAAATTCGAAAAAATGAAGATGGAACTTGTGATACAGTAAGGCTTTGCAGCGATGCAAGGTCTTTTTTTATCTTGTTCTTATAGAAAGTATAAATACTTTCTATGACGTAAGTGCAACCAGCGGCTCTCGCCGTCGCTAATAAGTGGGCCTTGGTTTCAAAAGACGGTGTAACCCTTTTGAAACCTTAGAGCGAACTTAGTTCGAGTTTTACAGCCTGTTAATCCTAATGCGATTGCGTAGGGTTTATAGGCTGTTAACGGGATAAAGATCGGCGAAAGCCGGGTTTTCTAATTTTTCCGCTATATTTTGTTGCAATCCGGGAGCAAGAATGATAAAATTTTCTCGTATTATATAATGGAATAATGTACTATAATATGGAACAAAAGCGAATGAATAACAGTTTGCAAGCGAGGGGACGTGCTGCAAGGCGGAAACCGTGCCGAAGAAAGTGAAACGGCATATGGCGTCGTATCGCGGCTGAATATAGATAGATCTCTGGTTTATAGGAAAGCGTATAACGAATGGAAACGACGGAGGAAGACCGGCGGATTATGAAAGGAGGCAATTTGATGAATACGAATTTGAACGCGTTTGTTGTGGCTGATCCGAACAAGTGCATTGGCTGTAAGGTTTGTGAAGTAGCTTGTTCCGTAGCGCACACCGATAAGGAAACCCTTACTGTGGGAATGATTGACACACCGGTGATTGGCAAACTCTATTTGGTCAAGACAGCGGCCGTGACGATGCCGGTCCAATGCCGGCATTGCGAGGATGCGCCCTGCGCCCAGGTGTGCCAGGAAGGGGCCATTATTCAGACCAATGGCAAAATCATCATTAACGAAGAGGAATGCATTGGCTGCAAAACCTGCTTGATGGCGTGTCCGTTTGGTGCGATCGATATTGTACCGGTGTACAAAAATGGGGAGGCCGTGACACAAACCGGCCTGATGGTGGAAACGAAAGACGGTTTAGTGGAAAAAGGCCTGGCAGTAGCCAGCAAATGCGATTTATGCGCAGAACGAGCCGGCGGTCCGGCCTGCGTTTCGGCGTGTCCGGAAAAAGCGCTGGAACTGGTTGTGCCCAAACAGGAAAAGAAACGGCGCAACATCAATGCGGCGCTGAACTTGTTGGATTCTGTGAAAAAATTCATTGGATAATGAGCCGGATCAGATTGAGAACGGGAGGGCGCTTATGAGTGAAGAAATTGTTAGTGTAACTGCGGCAGAAGCCGCGTGTCTTATTAAAATTGATGAGGAACTGTGTACCGGCTGCCGGCGTTGCGCGGCAGTTTGCCCGGTAGATGCGATTGAAGGCGAAAAGGGGCAACCACAGACGATCCGTCAGGACCGGTGCGTAATTTGCGGCCAGTGTGTCCAAATTTGCAGCGCTTATGCGTCTATTTTTGACGAGGATATTGCGCCGCGCGAGCAAAAAATGGCGGAACGCGGACTGCTGCCGTCGGTGAAAGAGCCGCTTTTTGCGGCTTATAACCGTGGTGATGCGGGTAAAGTCAAAGCTGCATTGGCGGATTCCCAGTTGGTTACCATGGTGCAGTGCGCGCCTGCAGTCCGGGTGGCGATTGCCGAAGAATTCGGTTTACCGTTCGGCAGCCTGACACCGGGGCAGATGGCTGCGGCGCTGCGTCGGGTTGGTTTTAAACGGGTTTACGATACGAATTTCACGGCAGACCTGACGATCATGGAAGAAGGGTCTGAGCTGATCCAGCGGGTGACAGAAGGCGGCACCTTGCCGATGTTCACTTCCTGCTGTCCGGCTTGGGTAAAATATGTGGAGCAGGACTATCCGGAACTCATTCCCCATCTTTCGAGCTGCAAGTCGCCGCAGCAGATGGCCGGCGCCTTGTTCAAGACCTACGGGGCGAAAGTCGATGGAATTGGTGCGGAACGGGTTTTCAGCGTTTCCGTGATGCCCTGTACCTGCAAAAAATTTGAATGTGACCGGCCGGAGATGGCCGACAGCGGTTACCGCGATGTAGACGTCGTTATCACCACACGGGAATTGGCGCAACTGATTAAAGATGCCGGAATTGATTTTGCCAATCTGCCGGAGGAAGAATTTGACAAGCCGCTCGGTACGTATTCCGGTGCGGGCACGATCTTTGGTGTCACCGGCGGGGTGATGGAAGCTGCGCTGCGGACCGGCTATGAGTTGATCACCAATGAGGCGATCCCGGAACTGAGCATCGACTTTGTCCGGGGCGGCGAGGGCGTGCGGAAAGCCAGCGTGCAGGTCGGCGACCTGACGTTGAAGGTGGCCGTTGTGTCCGGCCTTAAGAATGTGAAGACGGTCATGGAGCAAGTGAAAGCGGGCAAAGCCGATTTTCATTTCCTGGAGGTTATGACTTGTCCGGTCGGCTGCGTCAGCGGCGGCGGCCAGCCCAAGGTGGTTCTGCCGGCGGATAAGCCAACCGCCTATACGAACAGAACGGCCAATACCTACCGGCATGATGAAAACCTGCCGGTGCGGAAATCCCATGACAACCAGGATGTCCAGAACCTGTACAAGGCGTTTTTGGGCGAGCCGCTGGGACATGAATCCCACCATTTGCTGCATACCAAATATACGGCCAGAAAATAAACCGGGCATAAAATAAGCGCATGGCGCCGCTTTGGGAACAGGAAATACGAGAGTAAGAAGGGTTGAAAATGCAGGAAGCTTTACCAAGCATAGAAACGTATCCGGCACTGAAAGTGGTGGATGAGCAACTGGTCCCGGTGCAAGAGCGGGTATCGGAAGAAGAACCGATAACGGTATATCTGAACGGCAAAGAAATGGTGACGATGTTGTGTTCGCCGGTGGAGCAACGCTATTTGGCCTTAGGTTTCCTTGTTTCCGAAGGGATGATTGAAAGAATAGAGGATCTGACGAATCTTACCGTAGATGATGACCGGGGCCTGGTTTGGGCCGAAGCCGATAAAGTGCCGGATAATGCCGGGCGGATGTATTTGAAACGCTGCCTGACGGCTTGCTGCGGCCGGGGCCGGGCGGAATTTTATTTTGCCAATGATGCCCGGGTGTCCAAATGGATTGAAAGCGACCTCCGTGTCCGGGCGCAAGACATCAACCGCTATGCGCACCTGTTGGAGGAAACTTCAGCCACGCACAGCATTACGTATGGCGTACACAGCGGAGCGATTGTGGATGGCGGAAAACTGGTATGCTTTTCCGAAGATATCGGCCGGCACAATGTGTTTGACAAGTTGTACGGAAAATGCCTGGAGGAGCGGGTAAGCCTGGAGGACAAAATCTTAGTCTTCAGCGGCCGCGTTTCTTCGGAAATTATTTTGAAAGTCAGCAAGATGGGGGTACCGGTAGTGGTTGCCCGGTCGGTACCAACGTCCCTTGCGATTGATATGGCGGCGAAATTGGGCATCACCCTGATTGGCGTAGCCAAAGGAGACTGGTTTCACGTTTACACGCACACGGAACGGGTACTGGTAGATAGTGGCTGTCCGTCGGATATAGTGAATGAGAGCCTCGGCTCTAAATAATGGAAGAATAGGAAGGAAAGGTCGGATTAGTAATGAACAAGAGTATAGTTGCCGACCCGGATAAATGCATTGGCTGCCGTACGTGCGAAATTGCCTGCGTATTGGCGCACGCGCCAAAGGATGTTTTGACAAGTGGTTCGTTAGACCAGCATTTTACTCCGCGGTTGCGGGTGGTCAAGGCTGCCGTTGTTACGGTTCCGGTTCAGTGCCGCCAGTGTGAAGACGCGCCGTGCGCCAATGTTTGCCCGTCGAAAGCGATTGTCAATAAAGAAGATACCATTTATATCAAGGCCGAAGCGTGTATTGGCTGCAAAAACTGCATCATGGCGTGTCCCTATGGGGGTATCGATCTGGTTCCGCAGGTTTCGGAAGGCGAAAAACAATATCAGAGCGGACTCAAAGTCGTGGAGCGAGACGGGATCCATGACAAAGAACGGATTGTGGCGTTGAAATGCGATTTGTGCATTCACCGGCCGGAAGGGCCGGCTTGCGCCAACGTCTGCCCGACGCAGGCGTTCAAGCCGATTGAAGGCGCTACTATGGCGAGACATATCAAGAAACGAAGGTTGGCGAGCGCGGAAGAATTATCGCGCCTTGCCTTTAAGCAATAATCGAAGCAGGGAGGGGAAAAAATGGCTGAAAAAGTGTTGACAGTATGCCCGTATTGCGGTGCCGGCTGCCGATTGAATCTCATTGTCGAAAATAACGCCATTATCGGCGCGGAACCGGCTCCTGGCCGTACCAACGAAGGGACGCTGTGCCTGAAGGGCCATTATGGCTGGGACTTTTTAAACGATACCAAGCGGTTGACCAAACGGCTGACGAAGCCGTTACTCCGAAAAAACGGAGAATTGACCGAAGCAAGCTGGGACGAAGCGATTCACTTTGTTGCCGATAAACTGACGGCAATCAAAGCGAAATATGGCCCGGATTCCATCATGTGCACCGGGTCGGCGCGCGGTGCGGGCAATGAAGCAAATTATGTCATGCAAAAATTTGCGAGGGCGGTGATCGGCACAAACAATATTGACCATTGTGCCCGTGTTTGACACGCTCCTTCTGTGGCCGGTCTGGCTCACACATTAGGTAATGGAGCAATGTCCAACTCAATCCCGGAAATTGAAGACAGCAAATGTTTGTTTATCTTTGGCTATAATGCCGCCGATTCCCATCCGATTGTCGGCCGCCGCATTGTGAAGGCCAAAGAAAAAGGGGCAAAAATCATTGTCACCGATCCACGGATGACGGAAGCGGCCCGAATCGCCGACTTATGGCTGCCGATTAAAAACGGCACAAACATGGCGCTGGTGAACGCATTTGCCAATGTCCTGATCGAAGAAGGCCTATACGATAAAGCCTATGTAGCGAATTATACGGAAGGGTTCGAGGAATACCGCCAGCTGGTCGCGAGGTACACGCCGGAGTATGCGGAGACGATTACCGGCATACCGGCCCAGGATATCCGCAAAGCGATGCGCATGTATGCCGCTGCCCCGACCGCCTTTATCCTGTGGGGTATGGGGGTAACGCAATACGGCCAGGCGGTCGACGTCGTCAAAGGATTGTCCGGACTGGCACTGTTGACCGGCAATCTGGGCAAACCCAACGTCGGTGTTGGACCCGTACGGGGCCAAAACAACGTCCAGGGTACCTGTGATGTCGGCTGCTTGCCCAACGTATATCCGGGATACCAGTCGGTAACCGACGACAAAGTCCGGGCGAAATTTGAAACGGCCTGGGGCGTTGGTCTGCCAAACAAAGTGGGTGTCCATATGACGGAGGTGCCGCAGTTGGCCCACGAAGGCAAGATCAAGGCGTTTTACATATTCGGTGAGGATCCGGTCCAGAGTGATCCTAACGCCGCGCACCTGCGGCATACCCTAGACAATTTGGACCTCGTCGTGGTTCAGGATATCTTTATGAACAAAACCGCGATGCATGCGGATGTGGTCCTGCCGGCAACCTCCTGGGGCGAGCATGAAGGCGTATATTCTTCTGCCGATCGCGGTTTCCAGCGTTTCCGCAAAGCGATTGAGCCGAAAGGCGATGTCAAACCGGACTGGGAGATTATTTCCCTGGTTGCCACGGCCATGGGATATCCGATGCAGTACAAGAATACGGAAGAGATATGGAATGAAATGATTGGTTTATGTCCCAGCTATGCCGGCGCCACTTACCAGCACTTAGATGAATTGGGCAGCATCCAATGGCCGTGCCCGACGGAAGACCATCCGGGAACGCCATATTTGTACGAAGGATTCCGGTTCTCCACGCCGAATGGCAAAGGGAAATTGGTTGCTGCCGAATGGCGTTCGCCGAAAGAACTGACGGACGAGGAATACCCGCTGATTCTCTCCACCGTACGGGAAGTTGGCCACTATTCGGTCCGCACGATGACCGGAAACTGCGCGGCGCTGCAGCAACTCGCCGACGAGCCCGGGTACGTGCAAATGAGTGTGGAGGATGCCGCGCAGTTGGGTGTGGAGGACCAGGACCTGGTTTGGGTCTCGACCCGGCGCGGCAAGGTCATCTCGCGCGTCATGGAGACGGAACGGGTGCGCAAAGGCGCCATCTACATGACCTACCACTGGTGGATCGGGTCCTGCAACGAGTTGACGATTGACAATCTGGATCCGGTTTCGAAAACGCCGGAGTATAAGTACTGTGCCGCCAAAGTGGAGAAAATTGCCGATCAAAACTGGGCAGAAAACTATGTGATTACCGAATACGATAAAATAAAAAAACGAATGTTTTGCTGATGGTTACAGTCTATGAGCTAAACTAGAAGCAAGCGAGGCATACTTATCTGTTTTGCAGGTAAGTATGCCTCTTTTTTGACCTTAACTGGGTGATCGAATGCCCCCTCCGAACCCTTAGAGCGAACTTAGTTCGAGTGTTATAGCCTGTTGATCCCCGACCTAAGAGGGCGGGGTCTTACAGGCTGTTAACGAGATAAAGAAGCGGCCTTGCACAAATTGAGGTGCAAAGCCGCTGGTCATTGGCGGTATAAATTTTGTTAGATTAAATTGCCGGCGTTATCCAAGAGCGGTGCGGCTGCTTGTGTGACGGTTGTATAGTGGGCGGAAATATCGGGCAAGACCGCCGGTGATACGTAGATTTCGCCCAGTTCGAGCGTGCTGTGGATTATCATGATACGGGCGGTCTCCGGAGTCACAAGCCGGCCGCAAGTCTGCAGGGCGATCTGGATTGCCTGTTCGTCGGTTGCCGCGATGACCGGAATAAAGCAACGTTCCAGGAAGCCGGAAGTAATGACATTTGTATAGGTTTTCTCCATGTCTGTTTTACGGTAAAGCCGTTCGGTAATGACATCCGCGATTCCCATGCCGGAAGCATTTCCTTCCGATTCCTCCGTCAAATCGAGAACAACGATCCGGCGAGGGGCTCCCTGTTCATCGGCCGTGCCGTTGATCCGGGTTCGACCGGTAATATTGGGGTCAATTCCGACGCCGGAGATGTTTTTACCCATCTCCCGGACCACTAATACGTCCAAATCACGAGCCGGTAGTTTGGGCAGCAGCGTTTTGGAAAGCAGCAATAATTCCTGTTCTTTGGGGAACAAGTTATCTTTGTTCAAGATTTCAACGCGGGCCGTTTCATCCTTTTGGTTTTCAATGATGGCGACCGCAGCGAGTAACGGCACGTGTTCCAAAACTTTTGCCGCCACTTGGGGAATTAACGTCCGGAGTCCGTGGCTGCCGTGTTGATGGACGGCTTCGGCCTGATCTCTCTTGCCTAAGCCGATGACCAACATTTTTGCGATGCCGCTTTCGTGGTCGCCGTGAAAATCAGTATGGGCTTTGATCCGGTTGACCGGAACAATAAAATCTAATTCTAGCGCGCTGTTGGCGGCATACACCGGATGGCCGTTGATATCGCCGATAACGGTTGTTTTCATGTCGGCCAGTACCGGTACACCCAGCTCTTGTTCACTGATGCCGTAATGAGCCAGGATCGCGGTCTGGCCTTCCGCCGTAGCGCCGCCGTGGCTGCCCATGGCCGGGATGATGAACACTTCGGCGTCTTTTTGCTGAAGAGCCTCGATTGTCGTTTTAATAATAAATTGAAGATTGCGGATTCCGCGGCTGCCGGCCAATATGCCGATTTTTTTACCGAGCAGCGATTTTCCGCCCAGTTCATTGGTCAGTTGTTCCGTGATCATAGTTCGGATTTTTTCTTGGGGCAGGCTGGCAGGGATTTCTTGGAGCGTTATTTTATGCATTGCCGGAATGTTCATGTCATGTGCACCTCGTTTACTTGAGTTTGTCTATTTCTGATTCTGCGGAAGCTTTTTGCTGGAGTTTTTTCAACCGGTACGCGACTTGGTAATATTCGATCCGGTGGCCCATTTTATTCAATTCGGCCGCGATTTTCCGCGGCCCCATTCCCGTTTGGACGAATTGTTCGATCAAAGCGTTCAAGGTTTCTTCGGATCCGTTATGGCCGTTTTTGCCTGACGGTAGTGGCTGCACCGGAACGTGTTCGGCAGCCACAGTTACGACGAGTTTAGGTCCAAGTTCCTGGAGCAAATTTACCGTGGGAGCGGCATTATCAATGCTTTCGTTAATGACATCGCGTAATTGGCGGATGTTCCGCTCATACGTTGCGGTCAGGAGAAGTTGCATCGCTTCGGGGGAAAATTGCGCTTCCAGGCTGATATTATGCCGGGCTTTCACTTTTTGGGTGTACTGGCGGACAAAGCACTCGATCAGTTCTTTCTTTTCGGCATTGGAGCGGGTATGGAGGGGTAGAAGGTCAATCTGGTACTGGGCCAGACGTTGATACAGTTCGGGGAGAAATTCCTTGCGCAGATCTTTACTGGAGGCCGCAATGATAATGACATCGACTTTGCGTTCGGAACGGCCGCCAATGCGGCGGACCGTTCCGGATTCGATCAATTTTAACAGCATGGTTTGATGCTGGATCAACGCGTGGGCTTCGTCCAGAAACAGAACGCCGCCATTCACCAACTCAACCAATCCTGGTTTATCGACGGCGCCGGTAAATGCGCCTTTCTCAGTGCCGAAAATTTCCATTGCCGCTACATCGGGATTGGTAAACTGGGCGCAATTGACGTCGACGAAGGGGGCATCTTCTTTAATTACTTTTATTTTTTTGGCAAACAGGTACATAGCCTTTGCCAGCATGGTTTTCCCGGTTCCGGTTTCGCCGGAGATGATGGAATGTCTTGGCCCGCCCAGTGAGGCGATGCTGCGCTGGGCTTTGTCAATGCATTTTTTTAAGCTGCCGTTCCAGCCGACAAAGCCGTCGAAAATAGAGCCGCTTTGGCTGAGCGCCAGCTCGATTTCCAAATTTTCGAGCGTGTGGGAAAGTTCTTCGATCTCGGTAATATCACGGAACGTAGCGACAGCACCGCAGAAAACGCCGTTTACATGCAGCGGGATGGCGTTGACAATAAACGTCCGTCCGTTGTTGTGCGTGATTTTATAATCCAGTAATGGATTGCCTGTTTTAATGACATTGCTCAACGCCGCGCTGGGATAAAATTCTTTGATATGCTTGCCAATCATTTCCGCAGGGGTCGATAGTACGTATTTGGCGGAACTTTTATTGCAGTAGGTTAAGACGCCGTTGGTATCCACCACGTTGATACCTTCCCGGAGATTGTCCAGAATGGTATGGAAGAGCCGCGCATCGGTGATTAATTCGGAAGAAACCATATTATTTCACCTCATCCAGTCGCCACAGGAGTTCCTGGTCTTGATAGCGGATTAACGCTGCGCCACGCGCATCCGGTCCGCTGCCGTCAGTGATGGCGACAAATTTGTCGGCGCCGAGCTTATTGGTATAGGCTGATAAATGCTGCAAAGTACGGTGGTCTGGGGTGTTGTGAGTGCAGAGTGCCTGTATTTCCGGCGGCAAGCAGGTAATTGTTATGTTCTGCGCCATGCCGGGACTGCCCGGGAAGGTTACCAGACTCCACTGTCCCGGCAGCGATTCAATGAGGCCGCCCGCTGAGGCCGGGCTGCTGTTCGGGTCGCCGAGTATCCCGCCGGAACAAGCCGGGACGCCGGGGACCTGGATGGTGCAGCCGGCAAGCGAAAACGGGGTTGCTGCCGTTTGCAGGCTGTTGGCCAGCAGCAGATCCAGCGTGACCGGATGACATGCCGCAGGAATCGAGAGAGAATGTATCGCAAGCGCCAGATCGAAGATTTTTCGGTCGGATTGTGGCGCGGATAAGCAGCCTGCCAGAATAAACGGGTAAGCTTGCCGGGTTCGTCCGGCGAGGATCCATAAGTCTTCCATGCGGCCTAACTGCATTCGATCACCCTTTCCTGTTTCGTGTTTTACTGCGTGGCCGTTGCACGGCGCGGTTACCTCGGTTACGATGGGGAATGTTTTAGCTGTCCGTCGGTACCGAAAATTATGTGGGCCAGGGCAAACGGTTTAATCACTTCTTCCAATGCGGCGGCCACCTCATCGGTGCGCCCCGGTAAGGCAAAGAGATATTGGGAACCCTTTTTCAAGACCACGGGAGAAGCAATTGCGGACATGGGGCCGCAGGCCAGGATCATGGCGGCGGATACGGCACGTTCTAAGGGTTTTAATCGGATGCCGGGGATTGCCGCCAGCGCTTCCCTCGTATTGTCCCGTTCCATTAAGCCGGTCCCGCCGTTCGTTACCACTAGAGTGCTTGTTTCCATCAACTGTTTGACATGTTGGATAATTTCACTTACGTCGTCATTGCAGACTGCGTATTCGACGGCCGAAAAAAACGGGCCTACTATTTCTTGAATTTTTGGGCCGCTGGTATCAATCCGTTTGCCAACCGGGACTGAGTCGGATATGGTCAGAATTCCTAGTTTCATGCCACCGTTCCTCCTTTGGGGTACTGGGCCAGAACGGCCGCGGCGACGTTTTCAGAAATAGCGGCTAAGTCCTGATTTTGGGCAATTGCGTTGATCAGCGCCCTTCCGGCGGCCACCGCTTCGACATACGGCCCGGGAACATTGGCAACCCAGTTGTTTTTCTGCAGTTTCCCAACTAATAAACGCGACCATAGGTGTCCATTATAGCCATAAATCCGTTTTTCCTGTTTTTCTTCCAATAAAGAATCTAACACTAAGTGGGTCATGTCGGGAGCGAGGTCCGGATCGCAGTTTTTTCCGCCGCCGGAACCGCCGATGAGGATCATCAAATCCCAATCCTGGTGTGCTTCGATTGTTTTGTAGATTACTGCGGGATTATCCTCGATCGGCGAAAGCCTTTGAACGGCAGCGCGCGGAAATTTTTCCAAGACGATTTCCATCAGAGCGGGGCTATTGGTATCAAGGACAACTCCCTGGCAGATTTCATTACCGGTTGGTATCAATAATACTTTATTCATTACAATCCCACCCAATTTTCTTTTGGACAACAAGTCCGGGTCCGTTTGGCCAATTCTTCAGCGGAGATTTCCTTGGCTTTTTCCGCAGTTGCGATTTGCGTGACGTCGGAGGCGGTCAATCCGGGGATTAAGGAAATGGTTTGAAGTAACCCTTGTTCGTCCCGCAGGATGGATTCCGGGTCCAAACCGTAGACATCCATCTTTAGGGATGTGCTGGTTACACCAATGACCCGGACAGGGCAGCCGATTTTAGCGGCTACCGCTTTCTCCAATTCAATGGGCTTTATTCCTTGTATCTGAATGCCGGTGATTTTAACGATCGTTTTGTCGACATAGGCGACAATTTTATCCTCCATGCTGCTCCCGTTCCTTTCTAAAAATTAAAGCTGGACTTCAATCAGTTTAAAGTATTCCGTGGAGTTTACCTGGCGGGCTTCAATCAACCCCGGGATAATTTCATCGGCCTGGGCAATGATTTCCGCCCGGCTTAATTTAGGACTCGGCGCCATAAACTGGGCTTTCGTCAAGCCGATGCTTTCCAGTTCCAGCCAAGCGCGGGAGGAGATATTTTCCAAGTCAATCTCAGCGCCTAACGCGTGCGCTACCCGTAACACGGCCGGTGAACAACCGAGTTCTTTGCCGGGCACCAAACCGTATTCCAACACGTTCAGGATATTTTCGGCCAAGACGCTTTTTGGCGCGACGATGCAGGGAATGCTTGCTTTCAGCGTTTTCGCGTATTCGCCGCAGTTATGGGCGGTTTCCCCGGCAGAAAACTGGCGGGTCGGGAAAACACGGCCGAATTTTTCGGCAACCGTCATACCGATACCTACCGAAACGACGCCACCGGTTACGGCAAAAACAATGTCTCCCTGATTCATAACCTGTAATTGGCCGAGGATCGGGAAGAGCATTTCTTCCATGGTGACTGCGTTCATCATTTCCGTAGCGGAGTTATTGTTGATTGCTTTGCCGGTCATGCACACGTTATGGACCGGGATCAATTTTTTGGCCGGATTTGGTCCGCGGAACAGGCTGCGTCCCGGGTACATGCGGGCCAGCGGGCGCAGGTGAGGCTCTTCCGCCAGCAATTCGTCCGTGACTTCGATTTCTTCCATATGCAGGATTCCGAATTCCCGGTGGATGATCCCTCTGTCGGCTGCTCCCATGGTAACGATAGCGCCTTTTACGACGATCCCATCGCTGGTCGTAGTTACTGCATCCAAATCAAAAACATTGATGGCGACCGGTCCGTTGATGGTTTGGGCGATCGTTTGCAAAGCTTTTTCTTCCGAGATCCCGGCGGCTTCGATGGCCTTTTTATCTACGAGGGCAATGTTAATTGGCGCGCCATGTTTGGCTCCAACGCCTCTTTCTAAATAACGAAATGTTAATTTGCTCATAGTACACCTCTATTATTATTAGTAAAAATTCTCTGTTTTTCGCAACTTCCCTTGTCGGCAATAAGGCTGATTTTTCGTGTATGCTTTTATTAGCGCGATATGGCTGGAAGCTTAGTGCTGGCCAATTAATGGGCGGCGGTCTTCTATTTCTGTAAATCCTTCCAATTCTACTTCTTCCGTCGGGTGAATAATGTTAATGACTTCCAAGATCGCTTTCGTCGGCTTTCCTTCGGCGTCAAACCCCTTGACCAGTACCGTATGCATGGTTTCGGGAACCCTCGGCAGAACTACAACCTCCACCTTTTGCGTTCGTTTTTCGGCGGCGATTTCGGTGATGGAATCTTCGATCCTTCCGGTCCGCAGGGATTGCATTTTGGCGGAATGAAGGTCGCTGAGGCCGCGAACTTCGATTTGTTTATTGGGAGATTGGGCAATTACGGCGCTTTGCATTTTAAGTTTGAATTCTGGCAGGCTGGTATGCATGAGTCGCATAGTATCACTCCTTCTGAATCGTCGTATTACGCATTTTTTGGCAGTAAGCCGGATGCTGCGAAATGATAGTGCAATATTTATGCCAAGGCAGAAGGGCGATTCGGAATGCAGGTAAATCAAGCGGTTCGAAAAAAACGCAGCGAATAAAAGAAGGAAAACTTGTTAGAATTATTTCAACTGGTGGCATAATTCTAACAAAATACGACCTGCATTGTTCGATTTTGCCTGTAAAACGGCGCAGACAGCCATATTTTTTAGGGGAGAGAGAAGCTTTTACAACAAAACAAAAAAGATAGAATTTTCTGCCTATTATTGACGCAGAAGCGTTCTTAGACTATGATAAGGATAAATGAAGACTTGCTTTTCAACCGGACGTACAACAGAAATGCTGAAAAAATGCTATGCTCTCCTAAACGTAGACAGGATGATTCATAAAAACTGACTACCGAACAGGGGGCATAGCTTTTTATCCTTTTATGGCTGTTTTTTTGTACGTTGTCGGGAAAATGGGAGAAAAGAATCTATTTTAACAAGAGGTTTGTCCAAACCTCAACCGAGCTCTCGACTGCTTTTTCGGCCGCAACAGGATCTCTTTTTTCGATGGCTTCCAGAATATTTTGGTGGGTTTCTTTGGATTCCAGGCTTCCTGACGCATGTTTTTGAATCCCGAGTGCGATGTAAGGGCGAAAATATTCCAAGACAAAATTATATATTTTTTCCAACAGCTTATTTTTGGTAATGCGGCCTTGGATTTGATGGAATTCCATTTCGCAGCGCAATAACTCTTCGTTGAAATTTTCTTTCGTATCATTTTTAAGCGTTTCCATTGCTTCCTGGCATTTACGCAACTCTTGAAGATCTTCATTCGTGGCATTTTTGATAACCAGGCGGATTACGTCTTTTTCTAGAATCAGGCGCAGTTCTTTTAGTTCTTCCACGCCGGACTGCGTAAGGATGAAACTGAATAACAGCGGATCGAAGATGACTTTGCCGTCGATATTGGAAGAAACATAGGTTCCATCTCCGCGTTTAATTTCGATGATGCCAAAAGCAGACAGTATTTTCATTGCCTCTCGAACCGACCCCCGGCTAACCGAAAGCATTTTGGCCAGTTCCATTTCGGATGGTAATTTATCACCAGGCATGATTTTTTTTGTCAACAGCAATTCCTTGATTGTACTTACAACATAATCAGCCGATGATTTGTTGGATTTTGGCATCAGAAAGGTAGACAGATCCGGTTCGCGGTTTTGTTTTATTGTCAACGCACAAAAACCTCCTTCGCAGATGTTATTTTTTGTCTGTGTTCCCTGCAACCGTTATGGGGGAGAGGATGCAGGGGGGTGAAATGCATGGTGATTTTTTTATTAATCCGTCACAAGTCGTTTATTGATAGAGCCCGGTTATGAGTGGCTTATATCGTCACTGTCAATGCTTCATGCAAGCCGGGCCTTCCGCACAGGGTTGCCCATAAGTTATTATAACGAGAAAAAAATGCAGAAACAACTAGCTCGTTTGCGCTCCTTTTTCAGCAGGCGGTATGCCAAAAATTTTTTTTTGGCGCGACTACTATGTGAAAAAAATATCGTAATAAGGGAAAATTCTAAACTGATTATATAGTAAATATTTTCTGTTTATTATGTTGACGGCAATCCTTTCGGCGGCTATAATTATAAACGCAAACATTAAACGTCAGACGTTTGATGTATTAACTTAATCATACACGAAACGACATTCGTTGGCAATAAATCGCATAAAATTTGCGGTTTGTAAAATAGTAATAAAGGAAAGAAAAGAAAAAGGGGGCAGAATAAACAATGAGAAGCCATATCACAACGAGGGGAATAGAACGGTCTACACACCGGGCGTTGTACTACTCGATGGGCTTGTTGCCGGAAGATCTGGATAAACCATTGGTAGCGATTGTTAACACGCAGAATGAAACCATGCCGGGACATCTCCACTTGGATACCATCGCGAAAGCCGTGCGGGAAGGGGTCATCTCTGCCGGTGGAACTCCGATCGAATTTCCCACCATTGGTCTGTGTGATGGAATTGCGCAAGGGAACTATGGCATGCATTATCCGCTGGCCAGCCGGGAACTGATTTGCGACTCGGTTGAGTGTATGGTGAATGGCCATCAGTATGATGCCATGGTTTTGATCACGAACTGTGATAAAATTACACCGGGCCTGCTGATGTCGGCTGTCCGTTTGAATATCCCGGCCATTATGATCAGCGGCGGTCCGATGATGACCGGTTGTTTGGACGGCAAAGAGATTGGTTATACTGACCTGATGGCTGCTCAAGGCGATGTGGCCCGGGGCATTATTACTCCGGAAGAACAGTCCCGCAGAGAACGGGTTGCGTTGCCGGGTTGCGGCGCGTGCAACTTGCTGGGAACTGCCAATACAATGAACTACTTGACAGAAGCGTTGGGCATGTGCTTGCCGGGAGCGTCTGCGTTAGCCGGCACCGGGCTTCGGTTGGCGTTGGCAAAACTAACGGGCAAAAAAATTATGGAGCTGTTCCATAAATCGATCCTGCCGCGGCAGATCGTCACCAAAGAAGCGATTGAAAACGCGATTACGGTTGACTTGGCAATCGGCGGATCGACCAATTCACTCCTGCATTTAACGGCCTTGGCGAAAACAGCGGGCATTGAGTTTGATATCAATACGTTTGCTGATTTTGCTCCGAAAGTACCGCACTTGGTGAAAATTAAGCCGGCGCCGAGCGGACACTACCCGGCTGATGTTCATAATGCGGGCGGAATTACGGCATTAATGAACCAATTGGCGAAAAACGGCCTTTTGCATACCGAAGCGATGACGGTGACCGGACAGACCGTCGCCGAGAATGTGAAAGATGCGAAAGTCATTTGCGACAATGTAATCCGACCGATGGACAATCCGTATTCCGCCAAAGGCGGTCTGCAGTTGTTATATGGAAATCTCGCTCCGGAAGGCTCCGTCTGCAAGAGTGCGGCGGTGGTGCCGGAAATGTATCATCATAAAGGACCGGCCCGGATTTTCAACCAGGAAGAACCGGCAGTTGCCGCAATTTACGGCGGGCAAATTAAACCAGGCGATGTCGTTGTGGTACGTTACGAAGGACCAAAAGGCGGCCCGGGAATGCGGGAAATGCTGACTGCTACTGCGGCAATCGTTGGCATGGGCTTATCCAAGGAAGTGGCGTTGGTTACCGACGGCCGTTTCTCTGGCGCTACAGCCGGAGCGGCTGTCGGCCACGTGTCGCCGGAAGCGGCGGATGGCGGCCCGATCGCTCTCATTGAAGAAGGCGATATGATCGAAATTGACATCCCGAACGGACAAATCACCCTGCATGTTTCCGATGAAGAACTGGCCCGCCGCAAAGCGGCCTGGAAACCGATGCCGCAAGACCATGTTATTAAAGGAAGTTATTTGGAACGGTATGCAAAAATGGTATCTTCCGCCATGGCCGGCGCAGTATTCAAATAAGAAAATAGAATAGAAAGTATAAATACTTTCTATAAGGCTAAGAAAAAATAACTAGGAGGGCTTCACATTATGGCAAAAACGAAAATTACCATCCCGGGAATTTTGGAACGCAAAGCAACAGGGCAAAAATTCAAAATGATCACCGTATACGATTATCCGATGGCCGGTCTCGTTGACCGTTCGGCAGCGGAAATGATCCTGGTTGGCGATTCGCTGGGTATGGTTATTCAAGGACTGGATGGAACGGTGCCGGTTAACATGGAAGATGTTTTGTACCATTTAAAACTGGTTCGCCGGGGCGCTCCCAACACGTTCGTAGTTGGTGACATGCCGTTCTTGTCCTATCAAGTGAACAAAGATGATGCCATTCGCAACGCCGGAATTTTGCTTAAAGCCGGGGCAGACTGCGTAAAAATGGAAGGCAATATGAAAATTGTTGACACCGTGCGAGCGGTTGTTGACGCAGGGATCCCGGTAATTGGCCATATTGGTTTAACGCCGCAAACGGCTGCCATGATGGGTGGTTTCAAGGTGCAGGGCAAGAGCTCTGATGCTGCGGAAGAATTACTGCAAACGGCAATAGCGCTTGATAACGCAGGTGTGTTTGCCATGGTATTGGAATGCATGCCGGCCGGACTGTGCAAGTTGATTACTGAACGAGTCAAGTGTGCTACGATCGGCGTCGGCGGTGGTAAATATTGCGACGGACAGAATTTAAATGCCTACGATTTGATCGGCGTGTTTGATAAGTTTGTGCCGAAATTCGTGAAACAGTATGCGCAAATGGGCAACCAAATTGTCGAAGTATTTGATACCTGGTGCAAGGAAATTGATGAAGGCACGTTCCCGGAAGACAAACACACCTTTACCATGAAGGATGAAGATTTAAAACGGTTATATTAAGATAGGACTGTCTGATTAATAAAGTGTGACGGTACCATTGCTAAAGGTTCGGAAGGATTCTCCTTCCGAACCTTTAGAACGAACTCGGAGTCTTATACCGTTTTTTGTTGTTGTACTACCAGATGGATTTTCCTACGAGTCAGAGTAAGGCAGCGGACTGCAAGATGAAAAAAACGAAGCAGGA
>JAGFXW010000055.1 GCA_017861495.1 Bacillota bacterium | reverse complement strand
GATCCAGGTCCATGGTCAAGGTATGTTTCACCGGCTGCAAGCATCCGACCTTGACCAAAGCCCTTTAATCGGAAAGGCATTTGTCATCAGGAAAAAGGGTAACAACAGACAATGCTTAACATTACACCAATTCCCAATATATGGACGGCATTTAAACTTGCAATTTATACTATGACGAGAAGAGAACGTAGAGCTTTTACAGACGAATTCAAAAATCAAATGGTCCAACTGCATTTAAACGGAAAACCAAGGGCGGAAATCATCAAAGAGTATGATTTGAGTTCTTCAGCCTTTGACAATTGGGTTAAGCAAAGTAAGACGACTGGCTCATTTAAGGCAATCGACAATCGCAGCGACGAAGAAAACGAACTCCTTAAACTACGCAAAGAAAACCAACAATTAAAAATGGAAAACGATATTTTAAAGCAAGCAGCGCTGATACTGGCACAAAAATAAGAGTGATCCGGCAAAATGCTCATAAATACTCCATATCAGCGATGTGTAAATGCTTAAATATTGCGAGAAGCACCTATTATTATGAAACAGCTTGCAAGCCGGATGAAAGTGCCCTGGTAGCAAAGATCAGCCAGGTCTTTCATGAAAATCATGACGTATATGGAACAAGAAAACTCAAAAAAGAACTGCAAAAGCTGGACTTGTAGGTATCGCGCAGACGTATAGGAAGAATTATGAAAAGCGTCGGTTTAGTATCAAAATATACAATTGCGCAATTTAAAGCACATAAGCAAAAATGCAATGAAGATCCTGTAAAAAACGAGTTGAACCGACAATTTAATGGACAAGCTCCTTATGCAGTGGTTGTGAGTGATTTGACGTATGTTCGAGCCAATTACAAATGGAACTATGTCTGCATTCTTGTGGATTTATTTAATCGGGAAATTATTGGATATAGTGCTGGAATTCATAAAGATGCTCAATTGGTATATGATGCCTTTGCAGCCGTGCAAACCGATTTGCGACACATTCAGATGTTCCACTCCGACCGGGGCAGTGAGTTTAAAAATGAACTGATTGACGAAGTGATTTCTACTTTTCAAATCAAGCGATCCCATGGTATGAAGGGTTGCCATTATGATAATGCTGTCGCAGAAGCAACCTTTAAAATCTTTAAAACCGAATTTGTGAATGGAAGAAATTTTGATAGTTTAGGCCATTTACGCCATGAATTAGCCCAATATGTTGCCTGGTTTAATAATGGCAGGATTCATGGCTCGCTTAATTATTTAACGCCGGTTGAATACCGACGATTGACCTTATAAAAATTGTGTAGATTGCAATAGCAAATGCAACACCCAGTGAGTAACTTGGAAATGATTTCAAAATAGAGCAGCAAGTTCTGCTTCAAAGCAAGCCTGTGGAGTTTTGTAGCCTAGTATTTTGCGCGGTAAATGGTTGCACCAGTTTTGAATGCGAAGAATAGTTTCAGGGAGCACCTTCGCGATGGATGTCTTTTTAGGAATAAATCGGCGAATAAGGCCGTTGTGACGTTCGTTGGTGCCGCGTTCCCACGAATCCAGGCCGGCAAATTCAGAGCCGTTGTCTGCGGTAATACTGCGGAAAACGGCAGCGAAATTCTCGCCCCAAGAAGTCATTAACTCAGTGAGACGAGCAGATACGGAGGATGCCTCTTTATTGGGCATCTGCAGGATGTACTCTTGGCGCGTCTTACGCTCCGTGATAGTTAGAAGTGTTGCATCGCCAGATTGCCGACCGATCACCGTATCAATTTCCCAGTGGCCAAATTTCTCACGCTCCAAAATGGTATTAGGGCGTTCCTCAATGCTTTGCCCCATCAAGCGCTTGTGTTTACGAAGACGGGGTCGTTTTGTTCGACGCCGCACCTTCAACGACAAGTCGATATTGCGCACATTTAGGAGGCAGCAGTAAATGTAGTGGTACAGCGTCTTGGTACATACCATAACCTGTTCTTGCCATTCCGGCTGTAGTCGGCAAAAACCGACTACAGTATCGGGCGACCAGCGGTCGCGTAACATCTTTTGTTCAGCAAACTGCAAGAAAGGCTCTGCCAGATGTAGCTTGCTATGAAAACCGTTGTTAGAGTGATTCCTTTCATAGACACTTTGTCCTGTCTCGGGGAAATATGTCTCGTAGGTGGTCCAGTCAGACCGGCGCTGAGTTGTCGTGCCTCGTTTGATTTCCCTCGATAAGGTGCTGACTTGGCGTCCTAGTTGCCTTGCGATATGCCGCAGAGAGCAGCCTTCTCGCAGTAGAGCGAAAATCATACCCCGTTCGATGAGATTTAGGCGTTTAAAAAATCGTGCAGATGTGGTATCCTTGGTGGTAACAGCCAATGTGAACACCTCCGTATGATTGGGTTTCGTCGCTTTTATCATACACGCGTTCTCACATTGACTGTTCTTTTTTATTCATCAGAAGTGTTGCATTTCATTTTACAATGAACCCAATTTATTCATTAAGTAATTATCGATAGTTATTATTGACAAAATACAATTCCAGATATAAACTAAAAATAATTGATATGTCAAGTAATTTGTCTGAGGTGGTGACGAAAATTTATTTAGTAGATGATTCGCTTGGTTTTCTAATTTATCGTGCAGATTTAAAAATTAAGAGCCGCTTCCAACGGCAAATAAAGTCATATGGTATTACCCGGGAACAGTGGGCGATCATTGGCCGACTATTCGACCAGGATGGAATCAGCCAAAAGGATTTATCTGAACAAACGTTGAAAGATCAAGCTGCCGTGACACGAATATTAGATGGAATGGAATCCAAGGGGCTTGTCAAACGTCATATTAACCAAAGCGATAGAAGATCATTTTTAGTTTACCTGACCGACAGTGGCAAAGAGCTCAGAGAGCAAGTGGTTCCCATTGCTGTTAGTGTTCTTAAAGAAGCTACCGAAGGACTTACGGAAAATGAGGTTCATACTTTAAAAAAACTTTTACGAAAAGTGGTGTCAAATGTTGAGTAGATTTTTTGTTTAATTGATTGATATATCATCTATTCGGGCGAGTACACTCAGAAAAATAGTCAAGTGTACTCGCTTAAGGCAATCTGGTGCTGAGTTATGTTTGAATGGCCTATGCTTTCTAATGTTGTCTGTGTAACTTCATTCCGCCGGTTTTGGTAATATGGTCCTATTGTTCACATAATTGATGAGATTATTTTTATATCTGAAAGGAAAATGTACTATGGCTGAGAAGAAAACCGTAGAAATAATTGAATTTACAGATCCAGTTTGCACTTGGTGCTGGGGTAGTGAACCTATTTTGCGCAAACTTGAAACCAGGTATGGTGATCAATTGACAGTTAAATATGTAATGGGCGGCCTTGTTAAAGATATTAGAGAATTTTATGACAGTAATAATGACATAGGAGGAGATCCTGAACGTTCAAACAAGCAAATTGCAAAGCATTGGGTTGAAGCATCTGAAAGGCATGGCATGCCAGTAAAAGGAGAAGGTTTCTGTCTGTTTTCAGAGGACTATCCGTCCACATATCCGCAAAATATCGCCTACAAGGCAGTTCAAATGGAGAATGCAGAGCTGGCGGATAGATTCTTGAGGAGAATGCGGGAAGCATCGGCCGCCGAGGCAAAACAGATAAGCAAACAGGAAGTGCTGATTGAGC
Source organism: Bacillota bacterium (assembly GCA_017861495.1). The sequence continues at coordinate 7,348 of JAGFXW010000055.1, read as the reverse complement.
TGGCGTCAGAGGTCGGAGTTGATATTGCAAAATTCATTGCAAGGCTAACTGATGGAACTGCAGAAGATGCATTCAACAATGACTTGCAGACTACTCGTCAATATAGGGTTCACGGCTTCCCTAGTTATTTAGTGCGAATTGGCGAAAAAGAAGTGCTTTTGAGGGGCTATCAGACCTTTGAAGCCTTCCGTGCAGTAATCAAAACCATGGCTGGTGATACTATAAACGATAGCGTTCCACAGAAGTCGGAAGAGAGCGTTCTGAACTTCATTAAAAAATTCGGACGGGTTACTCCGGTTGAAATACAAGTTGCCCTGGAATATTCAAATGAAGAAACACAAGAGATTATCGAAAAATTGAAAAGCCAAAAGCTTATCAAACTCATTTCAGCAGGCAATGGATTCTTCGTAGAGTGCGCAATCAATCCGTTATCCTGTGATTCAGATTCTGGTTTTTGCAATAGATGAAGGGAGTGATAATATGTCCGGTCAACAAGTGATTAAGATTGAAAAAATAGGCTTTCAATGCCTATGGAATGGGGGAACAAATTATGACAACTAAAAAAATCGGAGTTATTATCGGGAGTCTGCGTAAAGAATCCTTCAACAGAAAGATTGCAAAGAATTTAATGGAGCTAGCTCCGGTAGGCTTTCAGTTGGAAGAAGTCAAGATTGGCGATTTGGTAATATTCAACCAAGATTTTGATGATGAAGGAGATACGCCTGCAACATGGACTGCTTTTCGTGAAGAACTAAAGAAATTTGATGCTTTTCTCTTTGTCACGCCAGAGTATAATCGGTCTATTCCTGCAGTCATTAAGAATGCTCTCGATATAGGATCAAGACCCTATGGCCAAAATTTGTGGAACAAAAAACCAGGTGCTGTGGTCAGCGTATCCATTGGTGCGTTAAGTGGTTTTGGTGCAAACCACCAATTGCGGCAAGCTCTCGTATTCCTGAATGTTCCAACAATGCAGCAACCCGAGGCATATATAGGTAATGCCGCTAATCTTTTCGATGACAGAGGAGTCCTTGTTAATGATGGGACACGTGAGTTTTTGAAAAAAATCATGAATGAATTTGCATTATGGGTCGAAAAAAACGCTGTGTAATCGCTGGAGTGCCAGAGAAGCGCCGAGAACAGTGCCCAATAGAAACTATTCAATAGGATCATTTCACGGAAGTTTGTAAATAATTAAGAGTAATAAAGGGGGAGAGAAAAATGATAAAAGAAAAATTTACAGCAGAAAATTCAGTAATGTTATTAATTGATCATCAAGTTGGTACAATGGGGTGGGTTAGATCAACGACATTCGAAGAAATGAAAAAGAATGCATTAGTATTGGCAAAGTCAGCGAAGGTATTAAATATGCCCGTTGTATTAACAAGTAGTATGGAAGAATATGCACAAGGACCATTGCTGGAAGAATTTAAAGAAATTTTACCCAAAGAATTCGACGCAAGAGTTAAGCGTTTTGGAATTGTAAACGCAATGGATGATGAAAATTTCGCAAATGCAGTTAAGAATGCAGGAAGAAAGAAAATAATTATTGCTGGAGTGACACATGATGTTTGTGTGGTTTACCCTGCAATCACGGCTATAAGGCAAGGTTATGATGTGCAAGTTGTTGTAGATGCCGGGGGTTCGCCGACAAAAATTGCTGATGAGACAGCGTTAAGACGTATGGAACAAGCTGGAGTGACATTAACCAGTACAAATCAACTCATTGCTGAACTTGCAGGAAGCTGGGCGACAGAAAAAGGGGGTCAATTGATTCAAATATTGATGGAAGATGTATTTTCCAAAATTAAATAAGTTCGTTTTACGGAAACCACGCATGATGAGTAAATTGACCACGCTTTTCGATTTTAATCAAGCAATCGTTTGTTTTAAAAAGGCTGAGATCTCCCTGAACTTTGACTATGTTGGTTTTCCCAAACATGTATGCCGCTTGGTGTCATGTTTGCCCCGAATATGGTCAGATTTCAACCGATAATATAGAGTAGGATGTTGACTAACAAGTGATGGATCGTATATTTAATAATGAAATGGAGGGTAGGGTATGAACAGTCAACTTGCATCAAGACTCAAGCTGCGGTATTCGCCGGTAGCGGTTCTATTCACGAACGAAAAGCCCCAAACTGCTTTAGAATTTGTTGAGCAAAAATGGGGCTGTGTGGCTGCCATGATGACAGCCGCGATGAAGGGAAGGACAATCGCCTTCAGCCGGAAAACCTTCGGGTGCTTGGGTGGCGGAGTCGGTCTCGGATTTGGCAACATGTACGTTCGTTTTCCCGGGGGATTCCCTCAGTTTCTGTCAACTGGAAGCGGCGAAGGATATCCGCCGGGAGAAGCGTATAAAAAGACACCGGAACTCGCCCAAAACTTTGTCGATGGGCTTCCGCTGACCGATATACCGGAGCAGTTTGTAGTTTTCAAACCTTTGACAGAAGTTGATCCAGCACAAGAAGAACCCAAAGTTATTGTCTTTTATGCAAACCCGGATCAGTTATCAGCGCTGATCGTACTTACCAACTATAACCGTTCTGGTAATGAAAATGTCGCAATTCCCTTTGCGGCCGGATGCCAGAGCTTTTGTCTTCTGCCGTTCCAAGAGTCTTTTAAAGATCAGCCGCGAGCTGTAGTGGGAATGGCGGATATTTCGGCTCGACCTATTATTGATGCTGATCTCCTGTCATTCAGCGTATCTCTAAGCTTGTTTAAGGAACTGGAGTCAAACGTGCAGGGGAGTTTCCTTGATAAACATGCATGGGAAAAGGTTGCTAAGAGAATTCCTGAGTCTCATAACGTATAGCCAAATCGAAAAATAAATCATAAAACTCTGCCAAAACAATGGGGGATTGCTCCGTTTCTTTGGTAAAGAATTTTGGCACAAAGTTGCTAAGCGTATCTCTGAGTCAAGAGCACCTGCAAGATGCTCTTGGCTCATTTCCTATTTTCTCTTGGGGTTATTTTATCAACCACTCATCCTGTCCACAAAAGGCAATAGGGTTCACTGTTGCAAGTCATTTACAATGAGCTTTTGCAAACGTAGATTGAGTAAAAAAATGATTGACTATTTCGTTGATAGGCGATAATATGAAATTGGCAACATTGTTGTCAATGACAACTAAAAGAGGTATAATGATGATAAATGAACTTGATACTATTGGTTTCTTTATTAGTAGAACCCAGTCTAAATTGCAAAAGCGATTTCTTCAACAATTAAAACCGTATGGTGTTACTCCTGAACAATGGGTATTATTTGCCAGACTTTCTGAAAAAGAAGGAATTTCACCGACAGAGTTGTCCAAGACATCATTAAGAGATAAGCCATATACAACTAGGCTAATTGATAAACTGGAGGATAGAGGTCTTATCCGGCGAGAGGAAAGTCAGAATGACAAACGATCTTCTTTAATTTATTTGACGAAAGAAGGAAATGAGTTAAGTAAAGAGATATTTTCGATTATTACAGAATTAAATCAATGGGTGATAGGAACGATGAGTGGAGAAGAGGTAATGCAGCTAAAATTTCTCTTAAACAAATTGTATGCGCATGTTAAAAATTAAAATTTTATTAGGAGCAGTTATTTTTTTAATCATTTAATTGTCATTAACAACTAAGTGATTAGTGCCATCATACAGACTTTACAGAGATAATTCATTCCATTAAACCGACAAATGAAATTATACAAAAAAATATTGGATAAATTTCCGAAAATTACTAAAAAATTATAGATATATTCACTTTATGAATATTCATGTCAGAACACGCTGGCCTATATTAAACTATTCCGAAAAGGAATGAAAAAATGAAGATCATTTTGTTTTACTCTTCCATAGGGCAGGGCCATATTAGTGCAGCTAACTCTATTGAGAAAGAAATTCGCAGAAAAGAGCCCGCTGCTATCATCGTGCAAAAAGATATTCGCGAGTTTATGGATCCTATCGGAAGAAGGCTTGACGAAAAACTTTATTGGTTTGTTGCCCAAAACTTGCCGATTCTGTTTGATAATTTATTTCATTCCATGCAAGAGAAGGGGAATAGAGTCGGATCATTGGTTTGTTTGCCAAATGATTATCCGGAACAAAAAGTGTATGAATATCTTGTCGCTGAGAAGCCGGATGCAATCTTGGCCACTCATTATGGAGCTGCGCAAGTGCTGGGAAATCTAAGAGAGAAGGGATTGCTTCCAGCTATCAAGATTGGTTGGCTCCATACCGATTATTTTGTGGGATATTTTCCCCGAATATCCAAGCGGATTGATCGAACTTTTCTTGCCCATCCTGCGCTGGAAACTGGTTGGCTGGCAGCTGGAGTATTTCCGGATTTGATTGAAACCTCGGGTATACCGGTTAACATTCCTGCGGGTAAACTGAATATTTCTAAAGAATGTTTAATTCAAATCGGTTTTTCCTTATCCATAAAAACCATTACAATAGCCAGTGGAAAAGAAGGAGTCGGTGACTTTCCTGGTATTGTCATGAGTCTCTCGAATACGATAGAAGAGCCCATGCAAATTATCGCAGTGTGTGGTCGTAACACAAGACAATTCCAAGCTCTACAAAGAATTCAACCTAAAATCCCTAAACATTTTAAGTTGGAAATCATGGGGTTCATTCCTCAAACTGACCTGGTTTCTTTCATTCAGGCATCCGATCTATTCATTACTAAAGCGGGGGGATTGTCTCCGACAGAAGCCTTTGTATTGGGAAAACCGACTATACTATTGAACGCAATAAGCGGACATGAAAGAGAGAATGCAGAGTTGTTCGTGAAACTGGGGCTGGCCGAGTTTAATAAAGATGTTAGGGAAATTGGGGATCAGACGCGAAGGCTTCTATCAGATAAAGAGAAGCAAACTATTATGCTAGCGGCGCAGAGAGAGCTCCGGGAAAACGTGAATATTAGTAAAATCGCACGTTTTGTTCTCGATCCTCAAGTTAAAGCGCGGTGCGTGTCGTCAAAATTTGGGTTGGAATATGGTCAGCCTGCAAGCAATGTTTATAATGCTCTGGCACAGCTTGAGGCTGATGCGCCAGCCGATGTGGAAATATTGCTTTCCTATTCTTCGTCAAAAGTGGATGAGCGCATAGTCAGGGAAAATCCTTTTGGTCATATCGCAATTCGCATTGGTGTTACAGTATACAGTTCAAATTATATGGCACACCCAGAAAAAGAATCTCCTTTGCTCCAGCATGTGAGTTTGGCAAATTATCTATTTGGAGTTTTTCCTCCCGCTGGCAACCAAGAGCACACAAGCACTTATGGGGTGGCATATGGCCGGGATACTCTGGGGTTCCGTATAAAGGGATTTGCGATAGAATCCATTCAAAGCATGCATGCAGAGGCATCAATGATTGAAGAAGAGTTTCGCTTGGGGATATGTAAATATGACGCAAAAGAATCAAATTGCGCAGATTTTGTTGTCCGAATTCTTCGGAAGAGTGGATATGTTATTAAATGTACGCAAGGATTAGGATCTGTTTTTACGATGCCGTTGGATGTTTTCGAAAAAGTGCGTGCAACTTTTGAAATAAATCCGAACTTTAGCACAGAATTGGTCGCTTATAGACGCTTGACTGGCTCCCAAGCTTACTACCGTTTTTCGCGGTTTCCTCTTTCATTAGGTCAACCAGGCAGGGCATTGCAGCAAGTTCTATGCAATTCTGCTTCTGATAGGCTTGAATCAATGATTAGTAAGCAATTGACCGGATTTATCGGAGATGAGAGAATTTATTATGAGAATTTAAGCGCTTACTTGCCGGTCTTGGCATCTGATGATTTTGGACGGTCATGCATTAAAGCGAAAGAGATAGAGAAAATTCTTTTTAAAGAAGCACGGCGTTTGTTTGAAGAGAAAAAAACTTTGGGTGTTGAGGTTTTCAAAATAAGAATAGAAGAACGGACTGTGCGAGAAATTAGCTGCTTGGCTGACAGATGTTATGATGCAGCCAGAATATTACTAGAACATACAGAGAAAATACTCCCCGGTCCAACTACAAAGAGGCTGAGCGATGTGTTTGTGAATCTGACGAATGAATATGCTGCACTAAGGAGCCGGAAGCATGACTCAGATGTGTTACTTGCATTCAGTAAAAAGTTGTCTGAATTTTATCAAGTTGTTGAATGGGGATTTTTCGACTTGGATCAACAGCATCATGAGCTGATTCGTGAAATCAAAGATGTATCTAAAAAACTGGGAAATAGGATCAGAAGATTATTTGGCTTTGCTCCTCAATTCGTGAGAAATTTCGATTCTAAAAGGCAAAAGAATAGTGAAGATGATATATAGGATATGGGTAAACTTCAATGTATTAAAAAATGATTGACTATTTCGGTAATAGGAGATAATATGAAGTTGAAATAATTATTGTCAATGACAATTAAATGGAGGAGCTTTAATTGTGATAGATGTACTTGATACCATTGGTTTCTTTATTAATAGAACCCAATCTAATTTGCACAAACGATTTCTTCAACAACTAAAACCTTATGGTGTTACCCCCGAACAATGGGTATTATTCGCCAGACTTTCTGAAAAAGAAGGAATTTCATTGACCGATTTATCGCAAACATCATTAAGAGATAAGCCATATACGACTAGGCTAATTGATAAACTGGAGGATAGAGGTCTTGTCCGGCGAGAGGAAAGTCAGAATGACAAACGATCTTCTTTAATTTATTTGACGAAGGAAGGAAACGAGTTAAGGAAAAAGATCCTTCCGCTTATTGCAGAATTAGACCGATGGGTGATAGGAGCGATGAGTGAAAAAGAAGTCAGTACGTTAAAGTTTCTTTTGAACAAATTGTATGGTCATATTAAAAATTGAAATTTTTCTACGGAAGCGTTGCTTTTTTTAAGCATTTAGTTGTTAATGACAATTAAATGGCGCGATTAGATCCGCTGCCCAGACATAAGATAGTAAGCTATGGTTATTGTTATAAGGCAAGAAGCGCTGGACGGGCGAAAATGGATTTCAGCGATGTATGCTAAAGTTTTAGCTGCCCCGGAAAGAGGTCACAAAGAAAAATGGTTAGCGTCATAAATAATGTGAAGGGGGAAAAGAAATGGAAAATGCGTTTCGGGTAGGGGTGGATGTTGGTTCAACCACCATAAAAATAGTGATCCTTGATGAACGCAACAGCATTGTTTTTCAGCAATATTTCCGACATTTTTCCAATATTATCTCGACCCTTAAGACTATGATTGACACGGCGCATGCGACAATGCCCAAAAAGTTATTATCGGTGATGTTTACCGGCTCGGCCGGTATCGGCCTTTCTAAGTGTATGGATATTTCCTTTGTCCAGGAAGTGGTTGCCTGTACGCAAGCAGTGAGA
>JAGFXW010000222.1 GCA_017861495.1 Bacillota bacterium | reverse complement strand
GCTTCGCGAAATCAAAGATTTCGAGCCTCAGTCTTAAGTTCGCTCTAAGGGTTCGGCGGGGGCAATAACCCCCTCCGAACCTAAGGCTCACTTATATCCGTAAAATGGAGGCAATGGTATGAAAAAGAGAGTAAAAGTTTTGGTACCGATTTTCATTTTTTTGGTATTGGCCGCAGGTGTTTATTCCTTATATTTTAAGAAGCAAGTTGACCCCAATATAATCAAGGTGTCAGGAAATATCGAAGCAACGACGGTAGGATCAGGCTTTAAAATCGCCGGTAATGTAATTCAACGGCTGGTCGATGAGGGTGAAACCGTAAAAAAAGGGCAAGTAATCGCTAAATTGGAAACAGCCGATCTGGAACTTGATGTTGCCAATGCAAACGCGCAATTGGCGGCAGCTCAGGCAACTCTTGCGCAACTAACCAATGGATCGCGTATCCAAGATGTGTCGGCCGCGCAGGCGGGATTACGCAGTGCGGAAGCAGACAAGAAAAATGCGGCGGCAGAATACAGCCGGATGCAGCAATTGTTTTCTCAAGGAGCAATTTCGGCGCAGGAGCGCGATCGGAGCCAGACCATGTATGCAACGGCAGCTGCGCGATCTGACCAGGCGACTCAGCAACTCAGCTTGGTGATTGAAGGTCCGCGGCAAGAAGAAATTGCCCTGGCGACAGCGAAAGTGGAACAAAGTAAACAAATTTTGAAACTGGCTCAGACTCGCTTGGGATATTCACAAATTACCGCTCCCCTTGACGGATTTGTTTTGTCAAAAAATATAGAGGAAGGCGAGTATGTGTCGCCGGGTACGGCGGTTGTAACCATAGGGGATCTTGAACAGGTTTGGCTTAAAGCCTACATTGCTGAAAATGAGCTTGGCAAGGTGAAGCTTGGTCAAAAAGTGTCTGTGACTACGGACACGTATCCGAATAAAATTTACAATGGACGTATCAGCTTTATTGCATCGGAAGCTGAGTTTACACCGAAGAATATTCAAACAACAGAAGAACGTGTGAAATTAGTTTATCGGATTAAAATTTCCATTGACAATGCTGCCCATGAGTTGAAACCAGGCATGCCGGCCGATGCACTTATCCGGTTAGATGGAGAATAGATGATGGATGCGATCCAAATCAATGAATTAACGCAAAAATTTGGTAGCGTTACGGCTGTCAATCGATTGACACTTACAGTGAACCAAGGGGAAATATTTGGTTTATTGGGGCCGGACGGCGCAGGAAAAACGACAATCATGAGGCTTCTTGCCGGACTCATGATGCCCAGTGAAGGCGATGCCTGGATATCTGGTTATCATACGGTGAATGATGTAGAAGCGCTCAGAAACCTTATCAGTTATATGCCGCAGCGATTTGGCTTGTATCTTGATTTGACAGTGCAGGAAAATATTGATTTTTACGCGGATTTGTATAATGTTCCTCAAAAGACCAGGAAAGAAAAAATACCTGAATTGTTGGCGTTTAGTAATATGACTCCGTTCCGCGACCGGCAGGCGAGGAACTTGTCCGGGGGAATGAAACAAAAATTAGCTCTGGCCTGCGCGCTCATTCATACACCTCGAGTGCTGTTGTTGGATGAACCGACAAACGGCGTTGATCCATTGTCGCGGCGGGACTTCTGGCGGATTTTGTACAGGCTGTTGGAAGAGAAAGTCACGATATTTGTTTCGACTGCGTATCTTGATGAGGCGGAACGTTGCGACAGAATCGGATTGCTGCACAAAGGGCAGCTTATTCTGTCGGGTAAACCGGACGAAATTAAAACGCAAATGAGAGGCAAAATTGTTGAAGTACGGTGCAGTGCGCCACGACAAGTACTTCCTCTCCTTGTTGCCAAGCTGGATCTGGTTTCTTCCGGCTTATTTGGAAGTAAGATCCATCTGGTGATGCTCGAGGAAGCTTCGCATGCTCTAGCCATAGTGAAAAATCGATTGCAGGAAATTGGAGTGCAGGCTGAAGTGGAAGTTGTTGACCCTTCTTTGGAAGATGTTTTTATTTCGATGATTATGCCGTTGGAAAGTAGTGGTTTGGATGGCCGATAATACAATTCATAATGAAGCATTGGAATATGCGGTTGTTGTCGAAAACCTGGAAAAACGGTATGGAGCGTTTACTGCTGTTAAAAAAGTGTCTTTCCAAGTTAAGCGGGGCGAAATATTTGGATTTCTCGGCCCCAACGGGGCTGGAAAGTCGACAACGATCAGGATGCTGTGCGGCATCATACTGCCGACTGCCGGAAAAGCGCAGGTGATTGGGTTTGATGTGTTTAATCAGGCAGAACATATTAAAGCGAATATCGGTTATATGTCGCAAAAGTTTTCGCTGTATGAAGATCTTACCGTAGAAGAGAACATTGACTTTTATAGTGGGATTTACCAGATTCCGAAAGCACAAAAGCAGGAACGGAAAGATTGGGTCGTTAAAATGGCAGGACTTGAGGAACACCGCACAAGTTTCACTTCCACACTTGCCAGTGGATGGAGGCAGCGGTTGGCTTTGGGCTGTGCCTTGCTGCATAAGCCCCAGGTGATTTTTCTTGATGAGCCAACATCCGGCGTGGACCCGATCTCCCGCCGCAATTTTTGGGATTTGATTTATCAACTGACAGGAGAAGGCGTCACGGTGTTTGTTACCACCCATTATATGGATGAAGCGGAATATTGTGATCGTTTGGCAATGATTTACAAAGGAGAATTGGTAGCGATCGGTACGCCGGAAGAATTAAAACAAAATTATATGGCGGCTGAAATTTTAAACTTGGAATGTGACGATCCCTTTGCCATGTTGAAAGTAATCAGTGGCATTTCGGAAGCAAAAGAAGCGGCTCTTTTTGGCAGGGGCCTGCATCTTTCCGTGGAAAATGCCCAGTCGGCTATTCCGGTAATTGATGCAGTTTTGAAGAAAAACAATATTCCTTATACAAAGTTAGAAGCGATTAAGCCTTCTCTGGAAGATGTTTTTGTGTCGATTATTGAAGCCCATGATATAAGTGAGCCTTAGGTTCGGAGGGGGTTATTGCCCTTCCGAACCCTTCGCGAAGCCGAAGTTTCCCTTTAGGGTTTCGAGTGTTATAGCCTGTTGATCCCCGACCTAAGAGGGCGGGGTCTTACAGGCTGTTAACGAGATAAAAAAACAGGGTGAAGAGTGTGATCATGTTATGAATATCTATCGTGTATTGGCCATAATCCGCAAAGAATTTATTCATATTCTTCGCGATTACCGGAGTTTGGGAATGGCTATCGCCATGCCGATCTTATTGATTTTTCTGTTTGGTTCGTCGTTAAGCCTTGACGTTGATCGTGTTCCATTGGTTGTATGGGATCAAAACAGAACGGATGACAGCCGTGAATTTATCGGACGGTTCACTGCTTCCCGTTATTTTAGTCTGAATGCCGCAGTCGGTTCTTATGCGGAAATTGAAGAAATGATTGATAAGCGTGAGGCGACGTTGGCGCTTGTGATACCCAGTGATTTTAGCCGCAAGCTGCAGAGCGGGCACGAAGTGAATGTTCAATTAATTGTTGACGGCAGTGATGCGAATACGGCAACAATCGCTGCCGGTTATGCGCAAGCTGTCACCAACGGGTATACCAACTCGATACTGATCCAAGCCGCGCAAAAAAGGGGCGCAAAGACGATAAGTATTCCATTGGATGGGAAAGTTCGGGTGTGGTTTAATCAGAATATGCAGGCAAAAAACTATATTATCCCCGGTCTTATTGCAGTGATCATGATGGTAATCGCCTCGTTGTTGACATCCCTTACCATTGCCCGTGAATGGGAAAACGGGACCATGGAGCAGCTCATTACAACTCCCTTAAAACCGATTGAACTGATTATCGGCAAATTGACGCCCTATTTTTTGATCGGAATGCTGGACGTGCTGCTGGCTGTTTTGATGGGGAAATATCTGTTTGAAGTGCCTTTGCGGGGTAATGCAGCGTTGGTTTTCGGCATGACGGCGCTGTTTCTGCCGGGAGCGCTCGCAATGGGTATGTTGATCAGTATTGTGACTCGGTCGCAGCTTCTTGCCAGCCAGTTAGCCATGGTGTTGACGTTTCTGCCATCTTTTTTGCTGTCCGGCTTTATGTATGCAATCGCCAATATGCCGCAGCCGATTCAGGCAATTACATATCTTGTTCCATCACGCTATTTTGTCGCCATTTTAAAAAGTATTTACCTAAAAGGCGCAACTCTTGAAATTATTCTTACGGAAGCGCTGTTCCTGCTTGTCTTTGGCGTTGTGCTGATCCTCGTTGCGAATAAAAAACTCAAAAAAAGACTGGTGTAAACTATGGTTTTTGAACGTTTGCGTCATATGATCAAAAAAGAATTTATCCAGATTCTTCGCAACCCGAAAATGCGGGCCATTGTTTTGGTTATGCCGCTTGTTCAGAGCATGATTTTCGGTTATGCGGTGACAACGGATGTGAAACAAATAAACACAGCGATTTTCGATCAGTCGGGAACGCCGGAAAGCCGCGAACTGATTGACCGGTTCATCCATTCCGGATATTTTATAGTGAACGCCGTGATCTACAGTGAACGGGAAATCGATGAACTGATCAATCAGGGAAAAAGCGCTGCGATTATCCGTGTTCCAACAGATTTTGCCAGCATACTGGCAAGCGGCAAGACAGCAACTGTCCAAATTATCGTGGACGGAACCGACTCCAATACGGCGGGTGTGGTTTTGAATTATGCCGGCAACATTATCCAGAATGATGCTGTGGAGTTGATGAAAAAACGGGCCGGACTTCCCGGATGGGAACCTGCGGGAGTAAATCTTGAGACGCGCGCATGGTTTAACGAGAACCTGACGAGCCGCAATTTTTACGTGCCAGGGGTCATCGCGGCGATCGTTATGCTTGTTTCCTTGTTGTTAACCAGCATGTCTGTGGTGCGGGAAAAGGAAATGGGAACGATGGAGCAAATCGTCGTTACCCCCATCACTCCGCTTGAGTTTATTTTGGGCAAAACCATGCCATCCATTATTCTTGGCTTCGTCAATATGATTTTCGTTACGTTGGTAAGCGTGTTTTGGTTTGATATCCCGGTTCGCGGCAGTTTGCTGATCCTGTTTATCGCCAATGGCTTTTATCTGATGACAACAGTCGGCATTGGACTTCTTATTTCTACAGTATCCGATACGCAGCAGCAAGCCATGATGTCGACCTTTTTCTTTTATTTGCCGGCAATACTGTTGTCAGGCTTTATGTTTCCTATCGCCAATATGCCGGAACTTGTACAAGGATTTACTTACTTGAATCCGCTGCGTTATTTCTTAATCATTATTCGCGGGATCTTTTTAAAAGGGGTCGGTGTAACCGTTCTGTGGCCGCAAATCATGGCGTTACTTTTATTGGGATTACTCTTATTGACAATCGCTGTAAAAAAATTTCGTAAGAATTTAGCTTAATGAAGTCAATACAAATGTGTTTTTGGGAAATGGCTGGAGGGAGAAGCATGCGAAGCAGAAAAAATACAGAAACGCGGAAGGAAGAGATCATACGGGCTTCACTCACGATCGTAGAACAGTATGGGCTGGATAACCTGAACATCAATGCGATTGCCTCGATTATTCAGTTGGTCCCTTCCGCGATATATCGGCATTTTAATAATAAAGAAGAAATCATTGCCGCTCTTATCGATTTTATCGGGAAACAATTGCAGGAGAATTTACAGCAAGTAACAACGCAAAACACGACGGCAATAGATAAACTGAAGACGCTTTTCGAACTTCATGTCCGATTGATTCACGAAGAACCTGCCGTTCCGCGCATCCTGTATTTTTTGATCAGCAGCAATCGTGTTCCTGAACTGAAAAGTAGAATGATGTCGGTCGTTCAATCGTATGTATATGAAGTCCAAAAATTATTGCTTTTGGGAAAGAAAAATGGGGAAATCAATCCGGATACCGATGTCACAGCCGCGGCTATGCTCTTTTTGGGAATGGTGCAGCCGTTGGCTATTCTTAGCCAGCTCAATAAAGAATTATTGGACGATTACCCGCAAAAATTGTGGCAAAGTTATCAACGTTCATTAATTTTATAAAAGGAGGGCACCGTTATGTTGGTTAATATTGTTTTTTTTCCACCAATTAAAGAAGGAAAAGATGCAGAATTCAGGAACTGGTTTGTCTGGACCAATGAAGAGTATGCCAAACATAAGGGGTTTATCAGCCGCAGATTGTTAAAGCCGCAAGAAGGAGGAAACTATGCGGCAATAGTTGAACACGAGAGCAAGGAAACTTTTATGGCGATGCATAGCAGTCCTATTCATGAAGCGGCACAGAAAAAAATATTACCGCTGCTTGACGGGTACCCTAAACCTCACTTTTATGAAGTAGTAGAACTATAAAATACTAAGGCGATGTATAGTGGATAATACAAAAAATCGGAATATAGAAAGCAAATATGACAAAATTGCAAGTAGTTACGATCTCATCGACAACATCATTCCTTCTGCGTGGCGTCGCGAGGCAACCGGCTTTGCTTATGGGTGTGTACTGGAGGTAGGGGTTGGGACTGGTTTAAATCTGCCTTTTTATCCCGATAGTTGTCAAGAAATTCTGGGAATTGATATTAGTAAACGAATGCTTGATAAGGCTCGGAGTAAAGCGTCCGATATGAAGCTGCCGGTTCGGTTGGAAACGATGGATGTTTTGGAATTACCAATTCGCTCCTGTAGTTTTGATTGCGTGCTGGCTGCTTTTGTATTTTGTTCTGTCACGGATCCGTTGCAAGGGTTGAAAGAATGCCGCCGCGTTCTCAAACCGGGAGGAAGACTTATTCTAATTGAACACATGGCAAGTGAGAACCGAGTCCTGGCCGCCTTGTTAAACTGGTTTAATCCGCTTACGGTCCGGCTGCTGGGGGATCATATTAACCGCAAAACGGTTTCTCTTACTGCAGATGCAGGCTTCCGTATATGCGAAACGAAAAACTTATTTGCAGATATTGTCAGGCTGGTTATTGCGGAAAATGAATGTAATGGAAAATGGAGCTAATGGTTGCTTTCAGAGAAAATTTCCCACAAATTTCTGTACTATTCTCGCGTTTTGGTATCCTGCGCAACCGATTTCTGTATTTTTATTGCGTTATAATTTAATTGAATTGAAAATACAAAACGAGCCGAGATACATTAAATTAAATGAATGGAGGAGTTTGGAATGGGAGACAGGAGTTTGGAATGGGAGACATGTTTTGTTTTCAGTGCGAACAGACTGCAGGGGGAAAAGGCTGTACAAAAGCCGGGGTATGCGGAAAGTCAGCGGAAGTAGCCAATGAGCAGGATGTGCTTACCTGTGCCTTGGTAGGTCTGGCGCGGGCCGCGGCCAAAGGCGGTGCCGGTAAACATGCCGATGAGCTCATGATGCAAGGGTTGTTTACTACCATAACCAATGTTAATTTTGACTATGCCCGTATTGCAAAGCTGATTGGAGAGATCGAAGCGGAAAAAGCGAAGCTGGACAGCAGCGCCCAGGATTTTGCTCCGGCCGAGCTGTGGGCGGGAAATGAAGATATCGTGTCGCTCCGCTCTACCCTTCTTTTCGGTTTGCGTGGAATGGCAGCGTATGCCTGGCACGCCCATGTATTAGGCAAGGATGATGCGGAAGTAACCGCCTGGCTGTACAAAGGGATGCGGGCGATAGGAGAAGAGCATAATGCCGACGAGTGGCTGGGTCTGTTAATGGAATTCGGTATGGTCAACCTGAAATGCATGGGTATTTTGGATGCAGCGAATACCTCCGCTTACGGGCAGCCGGTTCCTGTTACCGTGCCGCTGTTGGTCGAAAAAGGACCGTTTATCGTCATTACCGGCCACGACCTGCTTGATCTGAAACAACTTTTGGATCAGACGCAAGGAAAAGGCATCAATATTTACACCCACGGAGAAATGCTGCCTGCCCACGGTTATCCGGAATTGAAAAAATATCCTCATCTGAAAGGAAACTTCGGTACCGCCTGG
>JAGFXW010000221.1 GCA_017861495.1 Bacillota bacterium | reverse complement strand
GCAGCGCCCGCGAATTATTCATCCCTTCTGCACGGTTTTTAGAAATTTCCTCCTGCAAAATTCGCTCTAATCGTTCCTGGTTTTTCTCTAATACGATCAAATTGGCCGTTGTATCGGGCGCGCTTTGCACTCGGCTTAATTTAATAATGATAAACCCCAGCAAAAAAACGATGAGCACCAGCAAGCCAATAATCCCATATTCCATCATCGATCACTCTCTCTGTTTATTAATATGTTATCATTAGTAAAAACGGGCAAAAAAACAGTAAAAACAGTTCCCTTGCCAACCTTGCTGTCCACGGAAACCTCACCATTATGCGAGGAAACAATTTGAGTGGCAATAGCCAGACCTAAGCCTGCGCCGCCAAGATCACGCGAACGCGCCTTATCAGACCGATAAAAACGGTCAAAAATCTTTTGCTGTTCCTCCGGCGCAATGCCGATCCCATTATCAGCCACGATGATACGA
Organism: Bacillota bacterium; assembly: GCA_017861495.1. The sequence goes on along the minus strand of JAGFXW010000221.1, from coordinate 3,752 downwards.
ATACCTCGCCGGACTTCATCCTTTTCCAGTGTCAGACTGACATTCCCGCCGGCCGGAGTATATTTTACAGCGTTATCGAGTAAAATAAACAACAATTGGCTGATGCGGACTTCATCTGCTTCGATACAAAACGAACTTGGCGATATCAAGCACAAATTCAACCTCTTATCCTGCGCAAGTGGTTCGAGCGTGCGGATAACCTGCTCTGCCACTAACCGCAAATCAAAGCCTGTTCGTTGTACTACAAGAGCATCATTGTCGCCACGCGCTATGATCAGCAGGTCGCTAATCAACTTGGCCATTTTACGAATTTCTTCCCGCATGTCCTCTAAGACCTGATGAGCCAACGGGGATAAAGTTGTGCCTTTATCGCTCCGGATCACATCCGTTGAGGCCAGCAGGATGCTGATCGGCGTGCGCAATTCGTGGGACGCGTCAGCAGTAAATTCGCGCTGCCGGATAAAAGATTGCACAACAGGGATCATGGCACGCCCAGCGAGTAAATAGCCTATACCCAAAGCCAGAAAAAGAAATAGTACCAATGTAACTGCGAGGCCGATAAGAATCCAGCGGTATAAAACATAATATGAAGTAATGTCTTTTCCAAAATAAACTATACCAAGCGATTTCGCCTCATCAACGATCGGTTCGGCTGTAAGCAGAAAGAAGACCGTTTCATCTTTTTCCAAACCGCTCTTAATCAGGATCGTTGTTTCCGCCGGTTCCCGCCAATGATGAATAGCTTCCAATACGGGCTGCCGCAATTTTTCCGGCATGCCATCAAGCATAATATTGCCATCATTATCCACCACACAGTGAAATAACCCTGCAGTAAGATAATCATTTTGATCTTCGTCCTCAATGAAAGCATCTTTAATACGGTAAACAGCCTTTTGCTCTTCCATTTCTTCATGGGCTAAAAGCTGCACTTCTTGCTTGAGTTGACTTAGGAAAAGCCAAGAAGAAGCAGTAACAACAATGGTTGTAAAGACAAGCAATAGACAAAAAAAGAGTCCGGTATATAAAAGCGTCAGCTTGCGACGTGTTTTCTTAAACATGATCCACCGTCAACTTATAACCGATCCCCCGGATATTTTTGATCAATTCTGTTTCTCCGGGCTGATCGATTTTTTTTCGCAGAAGGCGAACAAAAGCATCCAGATTATTTGGCGTAACTTCCGCTTCCAGACCCCATATCCGATCAATCAACAGTTCGCGGGTAAGTACCTGTCCGTTGTTTTTCATGAGTAGGTCGAGCAATTGAAACTCTCGCCCGGTAAGTTGAATGTTCCTACCATTGCGTTTAGCGGTACGATTGGTTCGGTCGAGAACCAAGTCGCCGAGTTGAAATAATTCGGTCATCAAAGGCAGAGCGCTGCGACGAGCCAGGGCCCGAATTCTGGCTAGCAGTTCGGCAATTTCAAAAGGTTTAATTAAATAGTCATCCGCTCCAGCATCTAATCCGGCTACACGGTCATCGAGAGCATCGCGGGCAGTAAGCAAGAGAATACTGCCCTGATAGCCCTGGTTGCGCAAGGTTCGGCAGGCGTCTATGCCAGTGACATTGGGCAGCATCCAGTCCAAGACCAGCACATCGTAATCACCACCCAGAGCTTGGTCTACGATCACATCCCCCGTTGTTACCAGGTCAGTTACAATTTGTTCATTCTCTAACAGTCTTTGCAAAAGCTTGCCCAGTTTTCGATCATCCTCGGCCAGCAAAATATGCATTTTTACTCATCTCTCCATCCATCATTGGCGATATTATCCTTTTAGCACAGGGTTCTTCATTTATTTGCCGTCAATGGATCTTCTCCCGAATAACCTAAGTTGATATATTTCCTGCTCGCAGCCGCTTTTTCAAAATCAATCTTGTCTTTCGTCTTGACGATAACCAACGGCGAACGACCATTATCCATTTGCTGCAAAAATTCATCCACGCTTTTCGTTGGGATATGGTATTTGGAACTCCACACGTTGTTATTCGAAGACGACACGGAATCTTCCAGCCTGATAATCCTAGCGCCACTGTAAAATACGGCGGAAGTGCTGTAATCCCGGTAAAGGCCAATCGGCCTATCAGCGTACACTTGAACTGCCTGTCCAAGAACAGTCCCTGAATGAATGTTCGCCAGGGTTGCCAAAGAAGAGGCGCAAACCAGGAAAAAAGAAGCGACGGAAAACACGAACCCGGCCAATACGGGCTTCGTAACGGAATGCTTCCATGTATAATATAGCATAATTAGCAACAGAAAAGTGATTAGGATTTGCATGTTTCCATGGAGGTAGGCGAAGGAAAGGTATCCGTAAATGATTGCCATCAAAGAAATCGCCAATCGCACTGCATTGGTCAGGCTTGTTTGACTATTGACTAATTGCCTTGCCGTGAGAACCGCAGCGGGAAACAACGCCGGAAAAGTGTAGGTTGGATATTTGGTTGCCATAAGTGAATAAAACAGTAGATACCCACCCACCCAAAACAGGCTGAAGACACTCCACGCGTCAGCAGTCCTTTTCCAGCAAGCCAAACTGCTCGAATAAAGGGCCCGAATGGTTATTGCCGACCATGGCAAAGTACTGAGAACAAAGAGAACGAGGTAATAGTAGAAAACATTGTCCCTTGGGTGCTCGGATACTGTAGCCCGCAGGTAGTTGTGCAGGCCAAAAAAAGTGGAAACAAAATCAGAACCAAAACGGTGTACCATCTCACCATACCAGGGCAAAACAATTAAGGCAAAGAGAAGGAGACCTGAGGGGTGCAACAGGCGCTTCAACTCAGACAGTTTTTTTTGGTAAATGAGAAACGCAAAAATCATCATTCCCGGAAGCACAATTCCAACCGGTCCCTTTGTCAGCACGGCCAGCGCGGCACAAGAGTAGGACAGGAGATACCACCGCCGCATGGCCGTCTTCTCCTGATAGCCGATAAAGAAAAAAACCAGGGCCGCGTTACTAAAGAAAAAGAGCACCATATCGGTAATAATCAACTTAGCCATCACGAGAAAATGGAGCGATGAACCGAGTACAATCGCTGCCAGCAAACCTTCCTTTCGCGAAGTGAAACGGCTTACGAACCAAAACAGGAGCGTGACGCTCGCCGCAGCAAAGAAAGCCGGCATGATGCGCGCTGCAAAAGCAGACACGCCAAAGATCTTGAACGAAACGGTGGTGAGCAGATAAAACAGTATCGGTTTATCAAACCAAGGGTCACCGAACTGGGTCGGAACCAGCCAATCACCTTTCAACAACATTTCCTTAGCGCTTAAAGCATAGGTCGCTTCCACGGGGTCGGTGACGGGCAGCCAAGCACCACACACTAGATAAGCTATAAAAGCGAGGAAAAATAACGATGTTTTGCTGATGCGCATATAAACAGCCCCCATTGAATATTTGTTATTGCTGTTTAGAATATCGCAACAAAATGAAAAAACACTGAAAAAAGACCTGCAAAATTATTCATTTGACATTCAGGACCTGCCTAGTCAATATCCCGAGTTTCTCAAAGAGTATCTTCCTCGGAATCCAACAATTCAAACAATCTGCAAGATGACAAAGCTTGCGTATGGGTATACTTCAGCGTTTGCTTTTTTATCTACCATCTTATTAGAGACTTACGGCTAAACTTCTGATTCGTAAGGTAATCGTATTTTTAAATTTCCTCAATTGCAATAGCAAATTGAACTAATTGCAAACTGTAATAATATGGTTAATCACTGATAAAGGATCTCTCTGAGCTGATCTTCAAACGCTTC